>CAZNEZ010000006.1:0-72636 GCA_964572475.1 uncultured Lachnospiraceae bacterium | reverse complement strand
TATTACCTTGTTCTTATATCTGCTCCACATCCTATATCTCCCTAATTTTAATATGGATAGGATTTGCAAATATCTCAGTTTTATACTATAATTAGCCGATAACTAAACGACCATTGTTCCCACACATTTTAACATATGTGTTTAAAAAATGAAAGGTTTATTATGAAAACAATTAATGATATAAAAATACTTTTTGAAGACGAATTTGTAATAGTATGCAGGAAACCCGCCGGTGTTTCATCACAGGTTGAACGTTCATTTAACGTTGATATGGAATCATTTTTAAAAAATCATCTTGCGTCTACTGGAAAAAAGACCACTCTTCATGTAATCCACAGGCTTGATAAGCCTGTATCTGGTATTCTTGTATATGCTAAAACAGCCGAAGCTGCAGCTACGTTATCTGCTGAATTTGCTAAGCATGGCACTATTGTCAAAAAATATTATGCCATTGTATTTGGAAGCTTTGATGAATCTTTTGGTTCTTATACTGATTATCTTCAAAAATCGCCAACATCTAATACTTCCCGTGTTGTTGAGCCATCTGCTCTTGATGCTAAACAGTCTCATTTAGATTATAAGGTACTTAAAACTGATACTTTTAATGGTCATCTTCTTTCGCTTGTTGATATCACTTTAGATACTGGAAGACATCATCAGATTCGTGTTCAGTTTAGTCATCATAATCACCCAGTATGGGGTGACATAAAATATAACCCTAATTTTGACCGTAATGATAGAAAGTATGGTCTTGCTCTTTCAGCCTATAGTCTTACATTTATACATCCAATAACAAAAAAAGAGATGACATTTGAGGCCATCCCTGAAAATAGTATTTTCAAAACATTTCTTGGTTAATTATACCTTAAAGCGATATCCCACGCCCCATATTGTTTCAATATATTGTGGCTTCGCACTATTAAATTCGATTTTTTCTCTGATTTTTTTAATATGAACTGTTACTGTAGCGATATCACCTATAGATTCCATATCCCATATCTTACTAAACAGTTCATCTTTTGTAAATACATGGTTAGGGTTGCTTGCCAAAAATGTTAACAAATCAAATTCTTTAGTTGTAAGAATCTTTTCTTCATCATTAACATATACACGCCTTGCAGTTTTATCTATTTTAATTCCCCTAATCTCTATCATCTCATTCTCTGGGCCACCGCTGCTTACTAGTCTAGCATATCTAGCCAAATGTGCCTTAACTCTGGCAACTAATTCACTTGGACTAAACGGTTTTGTAATATAATCATCTGCTCCGAGTCCTAGTCCTCTAATCTTATCTATATCATCTTTCTTTGCAGATACAAGAAGTATAGGTGTATTCTTAACTTCTCTTATCTTCTTGCATATTTCAAATCCATCTGTTCCTGGAAGCATTAAATCCACTAAAAACATATCAAAGTCTTCAGACATTGCACGTTTAAGACCTATATCTCCTCGATTCTCTATCTCTACTTCAAAATTACTCAGCTCAAGATAATCCTTTTCAAGTTCTGCAATTGCCTCTTCATCTTCAATAATAAGTATTCTATTCATATTACCATCCTTTCACTTTCATTTATTGTTATTATATTATCACATAATGCAATATCTATCATACTATTTTTCTTAGAATAAAATGCATTACTGTTCCAGTATCAAGCTTGCTTGTTGCCCATATCTTTCCACCATGAGCTTCTATAATCTTCTTAACTATAGATAATCCTATTCCACTGCCACCTTGCGATGAATTACGAGAAGCATCTGTTCTATAGAACCTCTCAAATATAAGTGGTAAGTCTTTAGCCGCAATTCCTTTTCCATTATCTTCTATCTCAACATGAACAAAGTCGCCTTCATCATCTATTCTTATATTTATTACACCTTTTTCTTTATCCATATATTTAACTGAATTGCTAATGATATTGCTAATTACACGTTTTAACTGTTCCACATCTGCAATAACTAGTATATCCTCATCTGCATAATCGAAATAGGAAAGTTTAATTCCCTTAGATTCAAGTTCAATTCCTATTTCTTCTACACAATCTTCAAAATAGTCTTTAATATTAACCTTGGAAAAATTATATGGTATCTTGTTACTATCAATTCTGGAATATATGGTTAGTTCTCCAATAAGTCTATCCATCTCATTAGCCTTATTATAAATTGTCTTGATATATTTATCTACTTTCTCTGGTGTGTCCGCTACCCCATCCATTATTCCTTCAACATATCCTTTTATAGCCGTTATAGGTGTCTTTAAATCATGCGAAATGTTACTAATGAGCTCTTTGCTTTCCTGATCATATTGAAGATTCTCTTCTACTGAATTCTTAAGCTGCTTCCTCATCTCTTCAAAGTCTTCGCACAATTCACCAAATTCATCTTTTTCGGCTGCAACTATAGTAAAATCAAGATTACCTGAAGCAATGTTCTTTGTTGCTTTCTGAAGTTTTTTAACTGGTCTAACAACGCTTCTATATATCCATATAGTAAGGAACATTCCTGTTAACAAGGTAATTGCGATACCTGCTATTAGCACTTCTATTATCATAAATTTCATTCTAGGTATTATTGTTCCAACCTTTGATACTACAAATATGCTCGATTCTGTTCCATCTTGTGCAATAAAATCATTTTGTTTAATAATACATTGCCTGTCACCACCATAATATGTGCACATACTATTACTATAAGTATTACTTTGATACTTAGGAAGTAAATCCACAATATCTTTATCCTCATCACTTCCCGAATAAAGAATATCATTACCACATCTTAAAATTACATATGAATATTTGCTGATAAGTTTACTATTAATCTGCTCTAAGTACTCTCTATCTTCTAATTTGCCACTGTTAGACTCCAACTCCGAAAGTATATTATTCTCTACATTCTCAGTCATAATATCTGCAAACTTAATGGGATTATACAAAGTTTCATAATCACTGATGTCTACATTATAATACTTTTCTATAACACTAATCTGATATCTGCCAAGACCTAATACTACAATTGCTACCATCATCATAGGCACTACTGTAATAATTACAAATGATAATTTAATCTTTGCGCTTAGTTTCATGCAAAAACTACCTTTCTATGTGTTTTATTTATTATAACACATAGATAAAAAGAGGGATATAAACTTTCTCTTAAAAAAAGCGCTTGTCGGCACAAGCGCTTGGAAGAATGCGGAGCATTCTTCTTAAATGTTCTATGTTGCTACGCATTCTTCATTACATAAACTATTCTCTAAAAAATATTTAACCTTTTACAATTATACTAGCTTTTCAAATACCATTGTTGCCTGAATTCTGTCACCGCCGAGAAATCCACCACTGCTAGCTGATGCAGTAGTAATAGTATGTAACCTATAGCCTTTTGAAGCCTGCTCATTAATTACATTCTCTAATGCTGTTAAGTTACCTGATCCAGTTCCTATAAATTTCTCTTTCAGGGTTACCTGCAAAACAACATAACGTAATTGGCTGTTTCCAGAGGCAGTTGAATAAGTTGATGAATCATCATAGTCAGTCATAATATTCCTCATTTCCGCGTATTTATTGTACGCATACAAATTTATTTTTTTAATTATATAATACTATATATCATTTGTATACATTAAGTATTATTATTAATTAACACATATTATTAGCTTTTCAAATATGTACTTTTGCAGTCCTTCTTAAATATTTTACTCTTCTGCTTAGTTTCCTATTTTTCAAAAAAGCAGGGTGTATATTTCTACACACTCTACTTTTAATACTAATTTCTTATATAAATTATCTTAACTCTTTTTTATTTTAACCCCCTCGATACATTCGTATATTAATCATAGTAATCTCACATATTAATTTATAATACTTTATTAAATATAATTAGTGTTTTTTCATACATAATAACTCCTATATTAATCATAATATTCCTCATTTTGCACTACCTTGTGATTTAACAGTTTCTATTTACCCAATAAAATGCTATTATTTTGTTCTCCTATATATATAAACGAGATTAAGGGGTGATTTACAACACCCTTTTTGCATTTTTTTTAATTTTTTTATTTTAATCTTTATCTTCACTCGATGGTGTTTCTATTTCAACACCGTCTGGTACCACTTCCACAAAGAATTTCCAGTTCATCTGTTCTCGAATGTCAAACTGACGTTTCATCTTTGTTGGTAACTCCGTTGTCTTATATAAATTTCCTTCTGAGTCTGCACATACCTCTAGATTACCCACTGGCAGCTTATCTTTAGTAGCATTTAGCCATTTATAATAGCTGGATACCTTAATATTCATATGATTAAACACATATGACATAACAAGATCTGAACCTAAATAATCCACATCATCTTTCAAATCAAAATTAGCCAATATTAAGCATTCTGTATTATACTTTCTATATGTATTTGTTAACTCATCATCTGTATTAAAATAATCCAAATATTCATATATATCCTGACTCTCTTCCGTTTTAAGATATGGAAGATGGTCTCCATAGAATATAATTATTGTATCCTCATCAAGAGTCTGTATATATTCATTCAGTCTTCCCAACTGCTTATCCGCATCATATATTCCTTGTGCATATGACCTAAGTGTTTCATTCATATCATCTGGAAGATTACTATTTGTAATGGAAATATCATATTCATCTTCAGAATATTTGTCTGCCAGATATGGCATATGTGCCTGGGCTGTCAAAACCATATAAAACCATTGTTCCCCAACTGGCTTTCTTGAAAATTCATCAATTATTTTATCAGTAATATACTCATCTGAGACTCTATCACCCTTTTTCTTAGCATTTTTCAGATTACTCTTATATTCTACATCATCAACCTGATAGTATTCATATACTCCTTCACAATTGAATAGCTTATTTCCCCATGTTGATACTATCTTTGTATAATAGTCATTATTATTAAGCTCCTTTACAACAGATGGCATCATATAGTATTTATCGCCTCTAATCAGCTGCATATATGGAATATATCCATTATTAAAAAACTTAAGACTGCAGCCTGTAAGCATCTCTAACTCTGGATTAGCGGAAATTCCCCCAAATGAAGGCGAAATCATGTTAAATGATATACCTTTCTTCTTTAGAGAATTAAAATTAGAGGTTATATCTGTATCAAACTCCACCTGATTACTAATTTTTTCAATATCCCAAAACGATTCCGAAAATACCATAATAATATTAGGTTTATTCCAATCGCCAACAGTTTCTCTATCATCATATTTAGATAAAATACTATCCAGACTTTCATCTGTATAGCTATCTGGCTTAACCAAATAATTTTCTACGAGTTGTCCACACATTCCGGATATAACACCATATTTATTGTAATATACTATGTTATTAGTTGAATATTCCATATTCCTTGTACCAAGGCTATAGAATACATGTAAAATCACATTGTTAACAGGAGTGATTGGTAGCAAAATAAAAATTATTCCTGCACACGAAGCGCCTCCCATAATCAGTCTTTTCTTTATAGCGTAAGAATTTATATTGTTTAAACATCCAACGGCAACCGCTGAACCTAGTAAAAATACTAATATTTTTATAGGTTGAATAAAATTTGATATCATATCATAGATTGTATCTTTTAGAATATCTATAAATGTATCTCCCGAATCAACAAACATCAAATCTGATATAAATATCGGGTTATCTGAATATTGAATCTTAATCTGATTGGCAATAGACAATATTAGAAGCAATATAGCAATTATTATTGTCGCAACCTTAGAGCTATTGCTAATAGATATAAAAATAATCATTAATGCTTCAATAATTGCAAATTCTAAAATTAGTGCAGGAATATAAACCCACGTAGCAAATTTTAGATTACATAGTCTATAAAACACTTCTATCGCCATAGTAAATATCAATGGTATATAAAGATATGTTACTGTTTTCTTTGATGTAATGAATTTATTAAACTTCATTCTTTTTCCTTCTTATTCTTCTTTTTGAAATCAACCACTTGTATAACTATCAGACATGTAAATAGTATAACACCTGTTATAGACAGCATCTTTCCTGCTTTTAACTTTGGAGCATTATATACTATTTTAATATCGTGATGCCCTTTAGTAATTTCAAATCCTATAAATGAAGTATCCACTGTTTCTATATCTGTAACTTTTCCATCAACATAAGCTGTAAATCCATCGGCATTTGGAATAGTTAGTGCAAAATATCCATCTTTTGTTACATCAACTGAACCTGTAATAATATTATCAGTTTTTCTCTCATTCATTACAAATTCATCTTTTTCAGCCTTATACCCTTTAACATCATCATAATCAATGCTTCTTACTTTAACATCTTTAATGTAGTAATCCCCTTCATTTAATTCAAATTTAAGTGTATTCTTAGCTTCATTTGAGGATATTACATATCTAAATGTATAGTTCTTATTAGGATATGGTGCATTTGCTGCACTAAGAACCTGTTTAATTCCATTAATATTAATACGAATATCATCATTTGCAAGTTCTTTATCAAAAATAATGTCAATTATATATATCTTATCATTATAATTTTCAGGTGTATTAACTGTAAACTTGGTTGTAGTATTAGACTTGTAGTGATATAAATATCCTTCTTCTTCAGACTTACTGATTGGTAATTCAATATCTTTCTCTTCTGTTGTTAAATCTGAATATACTTCGCTTATATCCTTATCTACAATAACATATTTTAATAATGCAATCATCTGGTCACAAGTATCAAGTTTATCATATTCCTTAAGACTCATAATGTCTGATGCTGCATAACCAAGTGAAAATACATGATCATTCCTATATATCTTATAATCTCCACATTGCTCTACAAACTCATAACCAATAGGTGCTTCACTCTTTGATACAGCATATTTAACACCCATTAAAGTTTCAAATATAATATTATTGCTACTTGTAGAATTCAATCTGTTGCATGCTGGATTGGGATTGCTAAAAGTATCATGAAATAGCTTATTATAACTTCCTACATATGCAGATGAATAGATAGATGTCCTAAAGAAATTAGCATTGTAAATATTATTTCCTGTCTGTTTAGTTCTGGTAAGGTCGTCACTTCTAAAAGTACCATATAGCTCCTTATCAAGCACATCATCAATAACCTGCTGCTTATCACTATTGTATATATCATTAATTACATCTGCTGCTACAAAACTTTCGCTTTGATTAGAAACAATGCAGCTAATTAGTGCAATAATAAGTGATGTTGCATACAATAAAACTTTCTTCTTCCATCTTACAAAAGCCCACAGAGATAACAAAACAAAAGTCATATCAACAAAAAATACGGCCTTGCTATCTCCAGAAGTCTTAATAATTCCTATAATAACTATAACACTTAGTGTTACAATAAACGGCTTAAATCTCATTAGTATTTTTCTGATATCTCTTATTACAATACCAATTCCAAGTCCTGCCAGTGTTAAAAATGGTATCAAAACTTTAGATCTGGAATATAACGTACCATTCAAAATATAAGTAAATACTGGCAAAACAACTATAATTCCCAAAACAACACCTAGAAATCTTGTATGTCTATCTTTTATTGTTAAAAGCCCAATTATTACAAGTATAAAGAAGGCTGTGAGTCCCATTCCATAACTAGAATATAATACATTTGAAAAATCACCATTCGGAAGAACTAATGAGATAAATGATTTTCCACCACTTGATTCTGTGTCTATGCTCATTCTATCCATAAGTGCAGAAAGTGTTGGTAAAATAAGTACTCCTGCCATTAAAACAGCAACCACAACATGTCCTGCATATTTTGCACCCTCTATCAAAAAATCTTTGATTTTAAACTTAGTATCTTTATTTGTAATTAGATACTTATATACTGCATAGGCAGATGCGGCACATATTCCAGAGACACTATAATAATAGCTTGTCATAATCATAAGAAATATACCTAAAACCATTAGTATACGTTTCTTTTTCTTAAAATACGAATCAATACCTATTAATGCTAATATTAAAAATGGCATATAGTTAACAAACATCATATGTCTATGACTATGATATATTAGCGGTGTTGCTAGTACGAAAAATAGAGTGGATACAAATGATTCACTCTCTTTTAGATTATTCTTTCTTAACCAGATGTACATAAGTACAGCTGAAATTACCACTGATAATATAGATACCATAATGAGGTAATCATACATTGGAACCATTGGTAATAGATATGAAAACAGAATAATTGGACTCAGTAATCCGTAATATGAAAAATTGAATATATTCTGACCGCCTCCGATTTGTCCTGCAAAATCGGGAATCAAATTACCTGTTGCATAGAATTCCTTTCTAAAATAGTCTGGAATTGAAATATGTTGATTAATCCAATCAATAGCCGAGCCAAAATAGTAGCCCGACTTATTGAATAAACTAATTATTACTAACGTAAATATTACTAATATAGCTAAGTATATAAAATCTTTTTTTCTTGATTTAAGTTTTCTCATGCTTACCCCACGCAATACATTTCCCTGAAGCATCTCTTAGGTGGTCAATCTCTGCTAATTCTCTATAAATATTTTTTTAATGCTTCAACTTTGTTTAATTGTTCCCATGGTAAGTTTAAATCATTTCTTCCAAAATGTCCATAGGCAGATGTTTGTTTATATATTGGTCTTCTGAGGTCAAGCATCTTAATAATTCCAGCTGGTCTTAAGTCAAAGTTCTCTCTAATAATCTCAACAACCTTATCATCTGATAATTTGCCTGTTCCAAATGTATCAACCATAACTGAAGTTGGATGTGCAACTCCGATAGCATATGAAAGCTGAATTTCACATTTGTCAGCTAACCCAGCAGCAACAATATTCTTAGCAACATATCTTGCCGCATAAGCTGCTGAACGATCAACCTTTGTGCAATCCTTACCTGAAAAAGCTCCACCGCCATGTCTTGCATATCCACCATAAGTATCAACGATAATCTTTCTTCCTGTAAGTCCACTGTCTCCATGTGGTCCACCAACTACAAATCTTCCTGTTGGATTTATAAAGAAATTAGTATCATCATCAACTAACTCTTTAGGAAGAATTGGGTCAAATACATACTTTTTAATGTCTTTATGAATCTGCTCCTGTGTAACATCTTCATCATGCTGTGTTGATAATACAACTGCATTAAGGTGAATTGGCTTACCTGCTTCATCATATTCTACTGTTACCTGTGTCTTACCATCTGGTCTTAAGTATCTTAATGTTCCATCTTTTCTAACTTTTGTAAGCTGTAAAGCAAGCTTATGAGCAAGAGCTATAGGATATGGCATGTATTCATCTGTTTCATTTGAAGCAAATCCAAACATCATTCCCTGATCTCCAGCGCCAATAGTATCAAGCTCTGTATCTGTCATTGTGCTCTCTTTAGCCTCAAGTGCCTTGTCAACTCCCATTGCAATATCTGCTGACTGCTCATCAAGTGTAACCATAACTGCACAAGTTTTTGCATCAAATCCATATTCTGCCTTGGTATAGCCAATCTCTGCTACTGTATTTCTTACTATCTCTGGAATATTAATATTAGCTTTTGATGTAATCTCTCCCATAACCATAACTAAACCTGTTGTTGTACAAGTCTCGCATGCAACACGGCTCATTGGATCCTGCTCCATAAGCGCATCAAGCACTGCATCTGAAATAGCATCACACATTTTATCTGGATGTCCTTCTGTAACTGATTCTGATGTAAATAATAATTTTTCCATTGTTTCCTCCATTTCTGTTTTATCACAAATATGTGACATTACGCTGCTGCGTAGCTTCCTATAAAGTAAAAAAGTGTTCACCAGCGTGAACACTTGGAAGAATACTTCGTATTCTTCTTAAATGTTCTATGTTGCTGCGTAGCTTCCTATAAAGTAAAAAAAGTCCACACAAATGCGGACTCGATATCAAGGTAATCAAATCCTCTTATTGCTCGATTACTCGCTCAGGTTGGCACCTTCCATATGGGGTTGCCGGGCTTCACAGATCCTTGTATCTCCACCACTCTGAATAAGAGAAAAACGTAAAAGATAAATCTTTCACTAATATGAACTTTTATACGTGATATAATATATCTTGACAGACAATATGTCAAGTAGAATATTTTGGTATTTTAAACTATTTATATATCAGTTTTTATATTTTGAATTAATGCTTCAATCAGCCTACTTTAAGTTTAAACTTTTGAATATCTCTTTCATCAGATACAATCTCTATCTTTGCACCAAGTGGAGTGAGCTTATCTTCAAACTTCTCATAACCTCTTTGAATATACTCTATATCTTCAATAATTGTATATCCGTCTGCCACAAGTCCTGCAATCACAAGTGCTGCTCCAGCTCTAAGATCAAGCGCACTAACCTGCGCTCCTGTAAACTTTTTTACACCTTCTACTATTGCGCTATTACCTTCTACTTTTATATTAGCACCCATACTTACAAGCTCATCAACATATTTAAATCTATTTTCAAAAATGCTCTCTGTTACAACACTCATTCCTGATGATAATGCTAATGCTACTGTAATCTGTGGTTGCATATCTGTAGGAAATCCTGGATAAGGAAGTGTTTTTACATGGGTACTTTTTGTTGTTTCTGCTCCAATAACTCTTAAAGCATCATCATATTCTTCTATAGTACATCCCATCTCAAGAAGCTTTGATGTTATGGCTTCAAGATGCTTGGGTATTACATTCTTAACTAAAATATTACCCTTGGTTGCTGCTGCTACAAACATAAATGTTCCTGCTTCAATTTGATCCGGAATAACAGAATATTCACATCCATGGAACTTCTCAACTCCAGCAATTCTAATAACGTCAGTTCCTGCACCTTTTATGTTGGCTCCCATACTATTAAGCATATTGGCAACATCTACTACATGAGGTTCTTTTGCTGCGTTCTCTATTGTTGTATTACCATCAGCCAATGTAGCTGCAAGCATTACGTTAATTGTTGCTCCAACAGAAACAACATCAAAATAAATATGATTTCCACTAAGTTCCTTAGCTTCTGTCATAATCATGCCATGTTCTATGCATACGCTTGCTCCAAGAGCTTTAAATCCCTTTATATGCTGATCAATTGGTCTGCTTCCAATATTGCAGCCTCCTGGTAATGTAACTTCAGCTTTTTTAAACTTGCCCAAAAGCGCTCCTAAAAGATAATATGATGCGCGTATCTTCTTTATAAATTCTCCATCAGCTGTTGTTGATCTGATAGTACTTCCATTAATCTTAACACAGTGTCTATCAACTCTGTTAACCTGTGCTCCAATCTCCTCTATAGCCTGAATAAGTACGTTAACATCCTTAACGTCCGGTAAATTCTCAATAGTTACTGTTTCATCAGCCATAATTGAAGCTGCTAGTATGGCAAGTGCTGCATTTTTTGCACCACTAATGCTTACCTCTCCTGAAAGAGGGGCGCCGCCTTTGATAATGTATCTCTCCATTATACACCTCGATATGCAATTGTATTATATATATAGTATCAGGTAGATTCAAAAATTATTCTGAATATACGTAAAATCATCATGTAACTTAAACAAGTATATACAGATTATATCACAAACTTTTCATTTGTAAATATAAATCAGCAAATATACATTTCGACAGAATTATATATTTGCTGATATTATTATAAATATTTTAATGGATTAACTCTATTTCCATTAACTATAATCTCAAAGTGTAAATGAGGTCCTGTACTGTTACCAGTGTTACCACTAAGACCAATTTTCTCTCCCTGTGTAACTTTCTGACCAACTTTTACAAGTATCTTACTAAGGTGTGCATATCTTGTCTGTTTGCCATCTGGGTGCTGAATAAGTATTGAATACCCATAGCTTCCTGACCATCCTGCATTTATTACTGTTCCACCACATGACGCTTTAATAGCTGTACCTATTGGTGTTGCCCAGTCTACTCCACCGTGAAGTCTTCCCCATCTCTGTCCATAATATGAGGAAATTCTTCCACCAGATAATGGTTTAATATACGTTGGAGGTGTCTGTGTTCCTACCATGACTACCTGTGCAACCGCTTCTGTAATAACTACTTCATTGGTTATATCTCTTGCTATCTCTGTTCCATTCTTGTAACTAACATTTGCAGTTACCTTTCTATAACCTTCACTTCCTTGTGTAATAACTTTTGAATAAGTTGTAAACTTACTGTCATCATAAACCGTCTGTACTGGCAATGTATAGTTTTCTTCATATGTCTTACTCTCGGTTGTTATTACTGATAATTCAGGCTCTGGAACTGTTACAATCAGTTCATCTCCCGGAGTTATTGTATCTGTTTCCGAAAGGCTAGTATTCATAGCTAAAAGTTCATCAAGTGTAAGGTTATGATTCTTTGCTATCTTATATAAAGAATCTCCAATCTGCACTTCATATACTTGATTTGTTTCTTTTTCTTTTGTAACTTCTGCAATAGCATCTTCTACTGACATTATTTTGTCTGATGAAACGTATGATTCAACAATTGAAATATTCTCTCCAAACGCCAGACCTTCCAGCTTGTCCGATTCATCGTTGATATTTACTTTTGCTGCTGCCACTGAATCTTCGGTTTGTCCTGATGCAAGAACAATATTGCCTTCTTTTGCTTCAGTTCCACCTTTAACCATATTATATGATATTGATGTAAATTCACTGTTATCACTTTCAATAAGGTCTGCATGAAAAACATTATCAACATCATATTTACTCTTTGCCGCTTCAAGTAGCTTAATTACATCATCCTTGCTTGCAAGAGTTATTGAATATCCATCAATATCAATCATATATGCTGGCTGTTCAGCCTGCACCTCTGATTCTTTAATTACATCATAGATTTTATCTTCTAGTTCTGATGCTTCTATTCTAGTTCCTACTAATTTGCTCTGCTCATATATTGAGAAATCTGTATCTAAATATAATAGAGTTCCTTCTTCTGTTTCAAGTCTTAATCTTGCGTTAAGATATGCATCCTCTGCTTCTCCAGCAGTTTTAGCTGCTCCAATCTCAACATCATTGATAACTACAAGATAATAGCCTGTCTTACTATCAATTGTTCTAAACCACGGAAATACAAATAACATTGCTAAACATATAACCATTGCCGAGGCTATATATACAAGTGTCATCTTTTTATAATACTTCGTAAATAAATGCATGCCCAATCCAACCTTCACATTCGCCTAATATTGGCGTAATGATTTTGTAATAATTTTGTAACAAAGTTATTTTAACAAGAATCTGTCCATTTGTAAAGGTTTTTTTATATATTTTTAATGATTTGTTCAATTGTTTCTTCGACATTAAGTCCTTTTTCTTCTATAACAATGTCTGCATAGCTCTCATATAGTGAAATTCGCTCATCATATATGTCCTTCAGACTTTGTCCTTCTCTTAAGACAACTCCTCTTCCTTTTATATTATCTAGTCTTCCATTTATGCTATCGTAATCAAGTTTTAAATAGATAATCCTGCCTATACTTTTTAAGTGCTTCATTGCTTCTTCACCATATACTACACTTCCACCTGTAGCAATAATAGCCTTATCTACATTAATCTGACTATTAACTCTATTCTCGATTTTAATAAAACCATCAATGCCATCTTCGTTAATTATGTCCTTTAATAATCTGTTTTCCTGTTCTTGAATTAGTATGTCCGCGTCAATGAATCTATATCCTAGAATTTTTGCCAGAACGACGCCTATTGTACTCTTTCCAACTCCTGGCATTCCTATTAAAACTAAATTATCCATTTTTTACTATCCTTTTCTTATAATGTATATTTTATCACTTAAAATTTTTCAACTATCTTTGTGATTTTCTAAACTGCTTCCTCTGACTAAAGTATTTTTTCCATACTTTGAATTAATAATATCTACAGCTTTATGGGCTTTAATTAATTTCTCTTCTGATATTTTACCATTTTTTTCTAAATTATCAATGTTTTCAATTACATCAAATATATTTAACTGCATAGGTTCAGTCTGTTCAACTAACTTAGATGTCCTTATTCCAAGAAGTCTTATAGGTGTTTTATCCCACATCTCTAAAAAAAGTCTATATGCACTCTCATGAATAATATCTGGGATATTTGTAGGTTTCTGTAATATTTCCTGATGTGATTTCCTAGCAAAGTTATTGTATTTCACCTCAACGCTAACCATTCCTGCTTTCATATCCATCTTTCTGAGTCTTTCTGACACACTATCTGATAGCTGCATTAATACTCTTGAAATAATCTCTGGATTATCTGTATCTTCAGGCATAGTCGTAGAATTTCCAACACCTTTATTCGCAATTTGCTCTGTTTCTACCTTAGAATCATCTATTCCATTTGCATATTCCCATATCATCTTACCATGACTCTTCATATTTGATATTATTATATCCTGAGGTGTCCCTGCAAGCTCACCTATTGTTTTTATACCAAGATTCCTAAGGGTTTTTGCGCTTGACTTTCCTACCATCAATAATTCTTCAATCGGTAAAGGCCACATTTTCTTTTGTATTTCGTTTCTATATAATGTATGAACTTTGTTAGGCTTTTGAAAATCAGATGCCATTTTAGCCAATAGTTTACAATCTGAAATGCCAATATTAACAGTAAATCCAAGTTCTTTGTATATTCTGTCCTTAATAATAACAGCTGCTTCCATAGGTGAATTAAATTTCTTTTTTATAGATGTAAAATCCATATAACATTCATCTATGCTAACTTGTTCTATTTCAGGTGTGTATTCTAGTAACAACTTTATAAATTTATGACTCTGCTCTTTATAATATTCCATATCTGGATTAACAATTCTTAGATTAGGACATTTTTTAAGTGCATTTACAATAGGCTCTCCTGTAACTATTCCGTACTTTTTAGCAGAAGTTGACTTTGCCAGCACCACTCCATGGCGTATCTGTTGATCTCCACCGATAATGCTGGCTATTTCTCTAATGTCTGTATTAACAGCATTATCTTTGCCTTCCTCTAGCAATTTTATTGCTGTCCAGCTTAGAAATGCTGAATTTACATCAATATGAAATATTATTCTATTCATTTTAACTCCATATCTGTTAATGCTTTTTTATACTATATCCAAATGTTCCAAGTTTTTCACCTGTAACATAATACTCACCGTGAGAATATATTATTGGCTCTGCCATTGAAAGATCAAACCTGCCTGACTCGTTCATATATCTGTCGTCGGCGTGTACTGCAAGCACATCTGATATAAACATATCATGTGAACCATAACTTTTTATATCCCTTACCCTGCACTCAATATTCACTGGACTTTCCGCTATCATTGGAGCCTGTATGTAATCAGCAGCTTCCTTAGTAAGTTTCATCATTTTAAACTTATCTACATCCTTACCGGATTTAACACCGCAATAATCGGTCGCCTTAACTAGCTCTTTAGTTGTAAGATTAATTACAAATTCTCCCGTTTCCTTAATCATCTTATATGAATATCTTTCTGGTCTTACTGAAATATATGCCATTGGTGGATTAGTACATACGGTCCCTGTCCATGCTACTGTCAAAATATTATCATTACCTTTACCATCTGTAACGCTTACCATTACAGCCGGAAGCGGGTAAATCATATTCCCTGGTTTCCATATTTGTTTTGACATTACTCTACAGCCTCCAATACTTTTAAATATCCTTCTGTAATGATTGCAGGATGATCTGCAGCTATGCCATTTGCATTAATAACTTTATATTTTTTATTCTTTAAATATCCTCTTCTATTAAATGTCTCAACTACTTCTGCTTCCAAAAATAATTCTCTTTCTTTGTTCTCAAGTGTAATCCTATAGTGCATCTCTTTTAACTCATCTTTTACTGCTGCCTGCAGGTTATCTATAGAAATGTCAAACCAAGCTGCATCCGCTGCATCATCACTATGTTCAACTCTAATGAGAGCTTCATCTACTATTGCCACAAATGCTGTAGTAATAACTCTTGTTCTTGGATCTCTATATGCTTCTCCATATGTTTTTAACTGTTCAAATTCAATCCCACTTACTCCGGTTTCTTCCAATAATTCTCTTGCTGCAGATACATCCAAATCTTCATCCATATTTGCAAAACCTCCTGGAAGTGCCCAATATCCTATAGATGGATGATTTTTTCTCTTAATCATAAGTAATCTAAATGCTCTTGTTTCCTCATTAAAAGAAAATACAAGCATATCAACTGTATTTGATGGTGTTTCATACCTTCTTGGATCATAAGCGTCAAGAAACTCTTTTAGAGTAAGACCTTCCTCATTCACTTCTCCTGTTCCAAGGTATGGTTCGATATCTTTCACAAATGATGACATATTCTTCTCCATTCCTGCGCACTTCTTCAAATATGCTACGCCTTAAATTATATCTAATATATTTAAAATAAGAACTGCTGCTGACAATAAAGAAAGCCAAATATTAATAACAATTAATGCCTTTACACCAATTAGCTTTCTTCTTTGTGATTCTGCAATAATCTCTGTAAACTCATCTAGTTTGACCTTTGTTCTTTCACTCTCTGAATATATTGAATTCTTAAGAGCTTCTATATCTTCACTCATAGAAGAAATATTATCATTAATGTCTTCCGAAGTCTTAACAGACGTCTGGTATACTTTATCAATATCCGTAAGAACTTCACTCATATCTACAACTTCAATCGTTTTTTCACTCTCAGCTTTCATCAAGTTACCAAGATCGTTACCTATCTTCTCTGATAGCTCTTTAAGGCACTTAGAATTCTCGCTATTCTGGTTCTGAAGCATCTCAATCTTATTATTAATCGCTAATAAAATCTTTCGTTCTTCTGTAATTCTTTCTTCTTGAACCAAGTTTTTCCTTTCAACAGGTTCTGCTTTTCTAAGAGAACTTGCTTTTCTAACAATCTCATTTCTCTTAAATACATCTGAAAATGTTCCCATAGATTTCTCCTTTGCTCTTATCCTTGATAGCTATAATCAAAACATTCAAGGTTAATATCTGTAGCAGTCCACGTATCTCCATTAAGTCTAAACACTACACTTGCTGTTCCACTTGCTGTTCCTTCGTATTTCTTTCTTACTGTCTGATAATAATTAAGTTTATTAAAATTATTACCTGTTCTCGCTGTAAAGCTACATTCAAAGTCTACCTTTATCTCAGCTTCTAGTGGATATCCATATCTAAATAGATATGATGTATATTTATCTATATTCATACTAAGAAGCGTTGCCCCATCCTCTTGGTTAACTGCATTTACTAATGTCTGATAGCACTCATTCATCTTAGTCTTAGTTTCATCACCTGTATCTACCTTAGAAAGAATATTATCCGTTCCACTCTCCTCCATTGCAGAAGCATACATACTTACAATAATATCTAATCCTCTATTCTTTATATCCTCAAGCTGGTCTGCTTTCATGCTAAGATCTTCTGGTTTGATTTCATAATCTGGGCTGTCTTTTGAAATATCTACGGCTGTTGTTGTTGAATCAATATATGCAGACTTAATTGTATAATTGTGTTCACCCACAAATACTCTACCCAAACTATATGTTTCTGTATTTTCATTCTCTTGTTTATCATATCCACTGATATCATTACTATCAAATTCAATGGTTATACCACTTGGTACAGTTACTTTTGATTCATCAATAATCCAGTCGTCAATGTTTACCTTCCAAGTAGAGAAAAATAAAAATGTCTTCTTTGATTGCTTCTCAAGGACTATATCCAGTTCTCCTTGTTCTTGATTAGAAGCTCTTACATATGTTACAACAATATGGGTTTTACCATCTATCTCTTTTGTTTCTCCAAACTCATAATCTGAATATCCCCCATATACTTTTTCAGATACCATCTTCTGCTCAAAGGACTTATAATTAACAAAAGCGCTTTCTTTAACATCTATCATATCATACATTGTCTTCCAATTCTGAGTTGCATAGCTGTCAAAATACTTTTTTGCAAATGTAAGAGGATCTCCAGCTTTTTCACCAAATGCTAAGCCTATTCCTATTCCACCTGCAATTAACATCGCCAGTAATGCTCCAACTATCTTAAGTACTATCTTTACTTTTTTATTTTTTGTTTTATTTTTAATCCATTCAATAGTTTTTTTAATTGCTTTCATATTCTTCTCCTATTCAAATACAATTGAAATTATTATACAACAAAACTCTTTTGTATTCAATCCTGACTATTTACCAGAATTATCTATATTTACATCTTATTCTCTTTCTTTAACTTATCTAGCTTACCAAGATTAGATGGTTCTTGCATTTTTTACACATTCCTTGTACAATTTAAGTGTTACTCATTAACCTTTTAATTATAAAGAATGGAGTTTTTATGGATAAGAAATTTGAATTTAATCAAGCATTAGCCTCATTAGTTGAACTTGCTAGTGTTCAGAACAACAAGTTAAAGCTCACTCAGATACAGGATACATTTAAAGATATTATAGATAATAAAGATATGTATGAACATATATATGAATATTTAGTTGCTAACAAAATCTCTATCGAACATTATCAGGCCCCTCTTAACAACGAATTTTCCTCTAATGTAACAAATGACGTTGTTAAAGAAGACCCTATGGAGATTAATTTTGTTAATATGTATCTGGAAGAACTGGATGCCATTGTTCCTGCTGGACCTGATGAAGAAAGGCTTCTTATCGAGGAATATTTGTCTGGTGATACCGGAGCTTCTGAAAGATTAATTGAATTAAAGCTACAATATGTCTTAGATTTAGCTGAAAATTACAAAGGAAATGGAGTAGGCATGGGAGACCTTATTCAGGAAGGTAATCTGGGACTAGTTCAGGGAATCAAAACCTACTCTGGAGATTCTGATTTTACTTCTCATATTAGGGAATCTATATGTCAGTCTCTTGAAAATGCTATAGCAGAACAAACAGGTTCTGAACGAATAGCTAATCATCTCGCTGATCGTGCAAACGCATTAAGTGATGCTTCAACTACACTTGCAGAAAAATTAGGACGTGAGGCAACCATAGAAGAGCTTTGTGAATATATGTCTCTATCAGAGGAAGAAGTTAAGAATATAATGAAGATTTCTTTAGATGTTCTTAATTCAGAAGCTCCTGAAGCTCCTAATCTTAAGCCTAGTCATAATGAACCTAAATTATAATAGTCTGCGTAATTTCCTATAAAAAAGCACTTGCCTGCGCAAGTGCTTGGAAGAATGCGAAGCATTCTTCTTAAATGTTCTATGTTGCTGCATGATTTCCTATTATCTAAAAAGCACTTGCCTGCGCAAGTGCTTGGAAGAATGCGAAGCATTCTTCTTAAATGTTCTATGTTGTTTCGTGATTTTTATAGTTTTGAATATCCAAAGCTATTAACAATTGCCTCTATCCTATGTCCCTTTTTACAATATGGACATTCATGAGCTTCATATGTCTCATAATTTGGTACATCTGATTTCTTAAATACTGAATCCACATGTATTCCTTCTACCTGGTCTACCGCACTAAACACAGCAGATACTCCTTGAATATTACCACCATAGTAATTAATACACTCAATACTTTTCTTCACTGTTCCACCCGTGGTAGCCGATGCCACCAACAGAATAATATGCTTATCTTTAATTGCAATCTGAAGATTATCTCTAAATATCATCTGACCAGATGCATTATATTCTGGTGTAACAATATAGATAGTTTTATGCGCATTCCTACACATAAATCCAGCTTCTGATAACTCTTCCGCCAGATAAGCTCCAATAACTTCACAGCCATCCATACACACTATAGTGTCAACTATAGTATTACATACGTATTCTAGTTTTAATGCTTTAGCAACTTCTTTAGCCTCACTCTGTCTGGACTTTATTGTCGTCATATCCAAATAATAGTTAAGATGTGAATTATTAGTAGCAAAATGTCCAGGTACAACTTTTAATACAATTTTATTATTCATTGGTGCATTAATCTTGATTACTCTGTCTTCCATAAAAATAACGCCTCCTCTACGCTTTGACTTAAAACGTCTCCAACTCACTTTGCTTTGCAATACAATAGGTTTCGTAATAACTATTCATATTATACCACAAAATAATATCTGAATAGAAGGATTATTATCTAATTAATTAAATTAATTTTTATAGATTTTCATAACCTGTTAATTCTTCTTTTTCTTCACGTCTTAGAATATCATGATAAATGTCCTGCATCTTAATATCTGTCTGATTAATAACTTCTGCGCAATCTTTAAGCTTAGCTACAATGTTATCTTCATCAGGCACGCCTTTTTTATATTTTAGCTGATGTTCTATACTTGCCCAAAAATCCATAGCCATTGTACGAATTTGAACTTCAACCTTCATAGGAACCATTCTATCTGATAGGAATACTGGTATCTCCACTATCAAATGTAGTGATCTATAACCATTTTCCTTTGGTGTCTCAATATAATCCTTATAATTAAGGAGTGTTACATCTTTTTGGTTTGTAAGCATCTCTGCCACATCATATATATCATTAACAAATGAACAAATCACCCTTATACCAGCAACATCATTAAGATGTTCCATAATAGATTCAACCGATACTTCCCAATTATTTCTTCTCATCTTATCAATAATACTTACAGGATTCTTAACTCTGGATTTAATAATCTCGATGGGATTATGACTTGCTTTAAGTGACAATTCCTCATTGAGAATTTCAAGTTTTGTTCTTACTTCTTTAATTGCACATCTGTTAAGCACCATTAATCTTTCAAACTGTTCTGCCTGTTCCACAAGCCCTTCAGGTACTGGTGTCTTTGCTATACTATTCATTACTATGTTTCTTGTATCTTGATCCATTTAGTATCTGTGAAAAAATATTTTCTTTCACTTTCCTCCATTCACTTTTCTTTATCATTTTTCATTCATCATTTTTACATTCTACAATTTGTATTATACCATAAAACTCCCCTAATCCTATGATATAAAAGAAAAGGGGATAATCCCCTTTCCTTTGTCTACATATTCACTAAATAAATTCTTTAATCTTAGAATAAATGCCATCTGCATCAAGTCCATATTTTGCAATAAGCTTTACTGCTGGTCCTGATTCACCAAATACATCATTTACTCCAATCTTTAATACTTTTGTTGGGCAATTCTCACTTAAGCAATCACATACTGCACTTCCAAGACCACCAATTACTGAATGTTCTTCAACAGTAACAACTTTACCTGTCTTCTTAGCTGATTCAACAACAAGCTTCTCATCAAGAGGCTTAATTGTATGAATATTGATTACCTCAGCTTCAATACCCTCTGCTGCAAGTTTTTCTGCTGCTGCAAGACTCTCTGCCACACAAAGTCCTGTTGCTATGATTGTAAGATCCTTACCTTCCCTTAATTTAACACCTTTGCCAATTTCAAATTTGTAATCTGTATTGTCGTTAATAATAGGTGTTGCAAGACGTCCAAACCTAAGATAAACAGGACCATCATGCTCAATTGCCGCCTTAACGGCTGCTCTTGCTTCAATATCATCTGATGGATTGATTACAACCATACCAGGTATAGTTCTCATAAGCGCTATATCTTCGTTGCACTGATGTGTAGCTCCATCTTCACCTACTGAAATTCCAGCATGTGTAGCTCCAATTTTAACATTAAGATGTGGATATCCAACCGAGTTACGAACTTGCTCAAATGCACGTCCTGCTGCAAACATTGCAAATGAACTTACAAATGGAACCTTGCCTGTTGCTGCAAGTCCTGCTGCAATACCAACCATATTACATTCTGCAATACCACAGTCAATATGACGCTCAGGATATGCCTTTTTGAAGATTCCTGTCTTAGTAGCTTCAGCTAAGTCAGCATCAAGAACTACTAAATTATCATATATTGCACCACACTCAACAAGTGCGTTACCATAACTTTCTCTAGTTGCTACTTTCTTTACTTCTGACATATTGCTTCACCTACCTTCTCTAAGTCTGACATAGCAATAGCATACTCTTCATCATTAGGAGCCTTGCCATGCCATCCCGCGTTATTCTCCATGAATGAAATGCCTTTACCTTTAGTACTCTTAACGATAATGGCTGTTGGCATACCTTTTGTTGCTTTAGCTTCATCAAATGCTGCTTTCAAAGCATCAAAATCATGTGCATCAACATTTTCAATTACATTGAAATTAAATGCCTTAAATTTATCTCCAATAGGATATGGTGAACAAACATCATCTATCTTACCATCAATCTGAAGTCCATTATTATCAACAATAACTACCAGATTATCAAGCTTTTTTGCTCCTGCAAACATTGATGCTTCCCATACTTGACCTTCCTGAAGCTCGCCATCACCAAGTAATGTATATACTCTGTAAGTGTCATCACTTAATTTGGCTGAGAGAGCCATTCCAACTGCTGCTGAGATTCCCTGTCCAAGTGAACCAGAAGACATATCAACACCTGGGATATGTTTCATATCAGGATGTCCCTGAAGATATGAACCTATCTGGCGAAGAGTTTTAAGGTCTTCTACTGGGAAATATCCTCTCTGTGCAAGAGTTGAATATAAACCTGGTGCTGTATGACCTTTTGATAATACAAACCTATCTCTGTCTGCCTTCTTAGGATACTTAGGATCTATATTCATTTCCTCAAAATACAAATATGTGAACACGTCTGCTGCTGATAAAGACCCACCCGGATGGCCAGCTTTAGCGCTATGAACAGCTGTAACAATGCCTTTACGCACTTCGTTTGCAGCTTTTTGTAATTCTACTTTATTCATGCTACATTCTCCTTTACATTATCTAGATATCTGCAATTATGCATTAAATTTACTCGCCAAATACAGCTTTATAATCTGCTTGGAATTTTTCAATACCCTGATCTGTTAATGGATGTTTTGTCATCTGCTCTATTACCTTATAAGGTACTGTTGCGATGTCTGCGCCTGCTAATGCACAATCTGTAACATGAATTGGGTTTCTAACTGATGCTGCAATAATCTCTGTATCAATGCAATGAACATCAAAGATATCTGCGATAGTTCTAACAAGGTCCATACCTGGCTGTGAAATATCATCAAGTCGTCCTAAGAATGGTGATACATATGTAGCACCTGCTCTAGCTGCAAGTAATGCCTGATTTGCAGAAAAGATAAGTGTAACATTAGTCTTAATTCCTTCAGCTGTAAGAGCTTTACAAGCTTTTAATCCTTCAACTGTCATAGGAATCTTAACCACCATATTCTTATGAATCTTAGCTATTTCTCTACCTTCAGCAATCATTCCAGCTGCATCTACTGTTGTAGCTTTAACTTCTCCGCTAATTGGTCCATCTACGATTGAAGCTATCTCAGCTATTACCTGCTTAAAGTCTCTACCTTCTTTTGCAATAAGAGATGGATTAGTTGTAACACCACAAATCACACCCATATCATTTGCTTTCTTAATGTCTTCTACATTAGCTGTGTCAATAAAAAATTTCATTTTGTTTCCTCCTTTAATAAATACATTATTTAGTCTATTATATAAGTCCGGGTTTAGTGATCTTCTGATCCCTGACCATAATATGCATTTGCACCATGTTTTCTATAGTAATGCTTATCTAATAAATGCTGTGGAACTCTCTTAACTCTTGGGTTAAGTGTCATTGTCTTATAAGCAATCTCTGCTACTTTATCAAGAACTACTGCATTATATACAGAACCTGCTGGAGTCTTTCCCCATGCAAATGGTCCATGATTCTTAACAACTATTCCTGGAATAGCCATAGGATCATTATCACCTATTGTCTCTACGATAACTTTTCCTGTATTTAATTCATAAGCTTCTTCTATCTCTTCCTTAGTAAGGTCTCTTGTACAAGGAACGTCTCCAAAGAAATAATCTGCATGTGTTGTTCCAAATGCAGGAATACTCATTCCAGCCTGTGCAAATGTAACTGCATTAGTAGAATGTGTATGAACTACACCACCAATGGCTGGATATGTCTTATACATAACTAAATGTGTTGCTGTATCTGAAGATGGTTTCCATTTTCCCTCTACTACATTACCTTCAAGGTCAACAACTACCATATCATCAGCTGTCATAACTGAATAATCAACACCACTTGGTTTAATTACTACAAGTCCTTTTTCGCGATCAATTCCACTAACATTTCCCCATGTGTAAATAACCATTCCTTTATCTACAAGGTCCATATTAGCTTCGTATACATCTTTTTTTAACTGTTCTAACATTTCATTTCCTTTCCTTTATCAGAGACATGCCGCAAGCAAAGCTGGCAGCATGTCTCAAAAAGTTTATTCTCTGTTTTTAATTCAATGTCTTATTTGTAGGCAATTGAATTCCATTTTAATTCATTCTTAAATGTTCTGATATCTGTATTGTTATCAATAACTACAGCTTCGATACCCATTGCTTCTGCCCAATCAACCATCTGCTCAACTGATAAATCATATGAGAATGCTGTATGGTGAGCACCACCTGCAAGAATCCAAGCTTCAGCACCAACCTCTAAGTTAGGCTGTGGTGTCCAGTAAGCTGTACCAACTGGTAACTTAGGCATAGGCTTTTCAGTCTTCTTACAATCAACAGCGTTGATAATAAGTCTGAATCTATCGCCAAGATCAATTAATGATGTAGCAACTGCTGGTCCTTCTTTAGCTGTAAATACAAGACGTGCTGGATCTTCTCTGTTACCCATTGATAATGGGCAAACTCTCATTCCTATATCGCCATCAGCTACTGTAGGGCAAACTTCTAACATATGAGCCTGAAGAATTCCTTCTTTACCAGCTACTAAGTTGTATGTGTAATCTTCCATTAATGAAGAACCCTTAGCATCTTTCATGTTAGCTGTCATTAATTTCATTAAACGAACCATAGCAGCAACTTTCCAGTCACCTTCAGCTCCAAAACCATAGCCTTTAGCCATTAATCTCTGAATAGCAAGTCCTGGTAACTGCTGTAATCCTCCAAGCATACCGAAGTGAGTAACAACTGCCTGATAGTTATTGTCAACGAGGAATTTTTCAATTCCAATCTCCTGCTGAGCCTGTACTGCAACATGTTTTCTAAATTCAGCAGCATCTCTGCCATCATCAATTACTTTGTATAACTTGTAGTATTCTTCAACTAAAGCATCAACATCGCCCTTTGAAACAGCATTTACATAATCAACAACATCATTTACACAGTAATGATCGATTTCCCAACCAAATTTGATCTGTGCTTCAACTTTATCGCCTTCTGTAACTGCAACATTATTCATGTTATCGCCAAAACGGCAAACTCTGATATGGCTTGATTCTACAACACCAATAGCAGTTGTCATCCAGCTTGCAAGTCTATTCTGAACTGATTCGCTTGACCAATGTCCAACGATAATCTTTCTTTCGATTCCCATACGGCTAACAATATGACCATATTCTCTGTCACCATGAGCTGACTGGTTCTCATTCATGAAGTCCATATCAATTGTGTCATATGGTAACTCTTCATTAAACTGTGTGTGTAAATGGCATAAAGGTTTTTTGAATTCCTTTAATCCTAAAATCCACATCTTAGCTGGTGAGAATGTATGCATCCAAGTAATAACGCCTGCGCACTCCTCATCTGCATTAGCAGCATTAAACTCTTTTCTGATTAATGACTGTGAAAGTAATGTTGGTCTCCAAACAACTTCATATGGAAGCTTTCCTGATGCATTTAATGCCTCAACAATTTTCTTTGAATGATCTGCTACTTTTCTAAGACACTCATCACCATATAAATCTTGTGAGCCTGTGCAGAACCAAAACTTGTAATTCTTAGTTGTTAACATATAAAATCCTCCTTAAAATGTGTTATATAATAAGTAAAAGAACTCGTCTTCTACATATTTACTTTTTTCTATCGATGCATGAATTCCTGATAATCATCTCAGGTTCAATAACTCTTTGCACCTTGCTGTCCTCATCAGATATGCCATCTAACTTTTCTAGCAACAATTCAGCCGCCATCTCTCCCATCTTCTCTTTGGGATGACCAATAGTTGTAAGTTTTACTGGTCCAGTTTCTGAAATAAATGAATTATCATATCCCGTTATGGATATGTCCTGTGGAACTTTGATACCCTTTTTGTTAAGAAGTTCAATAACTTCTAGTGCTATCTGATCATTATAACTCACTACTGCATCAATATCCATACCACTTTCAACAAGCTCTTCAACTGCCGCTGCAGGCTTCTTATCTCTGTCTTCTGTATGAAACCAGATTACTTTGTCTGCATCATATTGAATATTGTATTGCTGTAATGCCTGTACATAGCCTTTATGTCGGTTTCTTCCCTGAACATCATCAATCTTAAAGATTCCTACTATATTCTTATGTCCAAGCTTTAGCAGATATTCCGTAAGTATAAATCCACCTTTAGCATCATCCATTGTAATATTCGGTTTCTTCTTGAGTCCCATATATGTACCTTGTATAAACACATAAGGTATTCCCAGCTTGTCCAAATTCTCATAATAGCTAAGATTCTTGCTGTAAACTTCACTTTTACTTGGTTCAATAATCAATCCATCAATATTCTTTGTCATAATATCTTCTAAACATCTTGCTTCATTTCTCTGACTATTCATCGTATTCTTAAGAATAATACTGTACCCTTTGTTCGTAAGTACTTTATCTATTCCCTGAATAAGCCTTGGAAAGATGTAATCGGATATATAAGTTGTAATAACTGCAATGTTCTTAGAAGTTGCATTGTTCTTAAATCTTTCAGAACAATATGTTCCTCTTCCATGTTCAGCCACTATGTAGCCATCATTAATAAGAATTGATAGTGCCTTGCGTACTGTATGTCTGCTAATTCCATATGATTCTGAGAGTTCATTCTCCGATGGGAGCTTCTGTCCTGGCTTAATTCTACCAGATATCATGCTTCTTCTCAGTTCTTCCATTAGGGCAAAATATTTAGGCATATTTCTTTCATTTGTCATAGCTGCCTCCACTCTCTTATTATACAACTTGTATGCATATATCTACAAGTTGTTTTTTTACTTATTTCGCTTGTTTTTTCAATTTCTTTTTAATTTTAAAAAATATGTTAAAACTTTATGAAAATGCTGATATTTATTTGTTATACTGTCCTAATTATGTTACAATATTTTGTATAATTTTTTTAAACAAGAATAAACAGATTGGAGATACAATGAATACTAATATTGACGCTCAAATTCAGAACAATAATACATTTACAGACCATGCTCCTTTAAGCGGTGAACCAATCGTATATTATAAGGCATCCGTAGTTAAAAGAGCACTTGCCCTTGTTATTGATGCCATAGTTGCATATTTACCTGCACTAGTGATGTTTTTGTTTTTTACCCAGACATTTGTCAATTATTCACCTGCCCTATATCCTGCACCAATCTTCGGTGTAGTATCATTAAGTACTCTTCCTAGCCAAGTTAATACCTCACTCAACGCTATGACGAATGATAACGGTGATACTTATACTGATTATAATGTTGCTCCAACAGCTACAGCAGCAAGAATGGCATCTGTATTCGTAATAGCTTTCTACTTGTTTTATTCCACTGTGTGTACTGTGATGAATGACGGGGCCACCGTAGGTAAGAGAATAATGCATATCAAGGTAATATACACAGATGCACAGAATAGAACTAAATTTATGCTACTCCGAGAGATTGTCTGCAAGATACTTCTCAACTCTCTTGTTGTACCAGTTATTATATCTGTATTTACTATTTTATTCACAAAAAAACACTTGGCCGTACATGACATGATTGGACAGACAATGGTAGTAGAAGACTAGTTTTCATACTTCCATCAAATGTATGCTAAGAATATTTATTCTATAGAAGTATTTCCCATCAAAAAAAGATGTATATTTACAAAACTATTGTGGTTTATACATCTTTTGTGTTATAATTAGGTGAATCACATTTTTTAGTGTTTGATTCTTTTACCAAGGTACTTACTTGCAGGCTTGTACCTTGGTATTCTAATTTTATGATTCTTCTATCTTACCATCTTTGATGGTTATTATCTTATTACATCTGTTTGCTACATCCATATCGTGTGTTACTACTATGACGGTTGTTCCATTAGCATTTATCTTTTTTAATATATCCACTACTTCAAATGCTGTCCCACTATCAAGTGCTCCGGTTGGCTCATCTGCAAGAATTATCTCTGGTTTATTGATTATAGCTCGTGCTATTGCCACTCTTTGGCACTGTCCTCCAGATATCTGATTAGCCTTTTTATTCAATATATCGTTTATTCCAAGTTCCGATGCTACTTCTAAGACTTGCGCTTTAATCTTTTTTTCTGATACTCCATTTATATATAATGGTGTTGCAATATTATCAAATACTGTCATCTGATTAATTAATGCAAAATCCTGAAGAACAAATCCTATTTTATCATTTCTAATCTTTGCTAACTTGCCGCTGCCTACTTTGTCCAGAGACTTTCCATCTAATATATAATTCCCTGTAGTATATGTATCAGCTAATCCTAAAATGTGAAGCAGTGTAGATTTACCAGACCCAGACTTACCTACAACAGCTATAAACTCGCCCTTATCTATGGACAAATTAACACCATCAAGAGCTCTTGTTGAGTTATTCTTACCCTTTAAATATATCTTACTTATTTCTTTTAATTCTATTAATGACATACTTATCTCCAATCCCTGAATTATATCAGTACTAAACTAATTTCCTTTTGTCTGTGCAACCTTTAGCATCTCAGTTGGTGTCTTTGTGTACACTAAGCAGCTTGTTATAATTGTAATTACTATTGTTATACCTACAAGTATGGCTGTAGCTATATAATTTGCGATATCCCACTTACCTGTAAACATCAGATCTTCTCTGACTATAGGATACGCAAAATATGTTACTATTCCACTTAATATATATGTAAAACAGTTAGACAAAACCATGTTGCCTACTATTCTTCTGCGGCTCATTCCCAGCAGATAATACACTGCTGATGATGACATTGTTTTATATGTCATCAAATATGTTATTGCTACAGAACCTATAATCAGTACAAATATCCACAATCCATTAGTTGCAGCCTGATTGGCTATATAATCTGTTGCTGTATTCTCCATTCCTTTTACAAGCTTATCTATAGAAACCAAATGTCCACATCTCTCAAGCTGCTCAGTATCACAGTCGGGAGTTAATCTAACTAACAGATTATAAAAACTATATTGATACTGTTCTGGTTCAATACCCTTAAGCAAGGAGATATCATTAGTAAAAATTGTACCTTGTTCCTTATACAAAAAACAAGAAAGGTCATTATCATTAGATACTAGCGTATCATATGAAAGTGTCCTGCCTGGCTCATCTATTATTCCTATTATTTTACATTTGACAGGAGTTCCAGATGAATTCGTTACACTTACTGTATCGCCAACATTAGCTCCATCAAATCCCTCACCACACAGCACTATCTCCTTTTCTCCACCATCAAACCAGCTTCCCTGATCCACCTTATGCTCTATAGATGTGGCAAATGGGCTTAAATATTCCATATATAGCTCATATGTGTAATCAGATGCCATTATACTGTCGCAGGTAACAGTGTCTGTTATTTCGTAGCCTACATCTTGTACACCTTTAAGATTTTCAACCCTGTCAATGGTTTCTTTTCCTCCTGATGTAGTATCCATTATACCTTCATATAAGTATGTTCTCTCTTCATAATCTGTAATATATGTTAAGTCTTTAATATAGTACACTATTTTTGATACACTAAGGTTAAGCATAGATATAATCACCGCAAATTGAACCAATACAAATATATGTAACCATTTATTTCTTTTATAATCATTGAGCAATAATTTCATATTTACCTCATTTCCTATTCTTCATATTTGTTTCTATTCTTTTTAATAAATTACCTGTTCAAATATGCATATGAAGCTTCTTTTACAATAATATTTAGTCTACCTGCTTATAAAATTCAAATGGAGACTGCTTTATCATCTTTCTTACTGTTATTATATATATCACTATATTAAGTATTAGCATTAATACAAATGAATATTTGGATACTGACATAATATATGCATTATATCCTGTAGTCAGTTTTAAATACACTATATAGCCCACTGTGCTTATACCAAATGATATTACAAATAATATAAACATCTCTGACAGCATGGTTAATAAAATCTTTAAGTTACCAAATCCTAATAGCTTAAGAATATTATAGTTTTTCATTCTGTTTTTAATTAAAAATAAATATACAAACATGTAGTTTATTATCGCCATAACCAATCCCAAAATAATTGTCTGAGAGCTTTCTATGAACTTTGACATATCAATATCATAATCATTCATGGTATAAAAGATATCTGACGACTGCTTTATACTGTCTAAGTTACTGTTTATCTTATCTGTATCCTGTTTATCACACGAGCTGTCATACTGGTAATTTATCGAAAAATCACCGTCAAATACCTTTTCTTTTCCCAACTCTATAAAATCATTATTACTTATTGTATAATCCGTTGTTTGCAGCATAACATCACCTGTGGTTTTAAATTGAATACTTCCCAATTTTACTTGAACCTCTTCATTGAAAAGGTCAATTTTTCCGTTTGTTTCATATTCATGCAGTTGAATAGTACCATCTTTCCCCTCAAAATGTTTTCCAAATAAAAGCGGCTGTGATTCATAGTCGTAGCCTTTTATTTCTGATATAACAGTTTTTGAGTTAACCATTGCCCATAGAGTAATTTTTAATATTTTATCGTTTTCATTTAACTCATTAATAATTTTGTCTATATCCGTAATGTCCGAATAATATACTGTTACTTTTCTGTCCAGCAATTCTATACTTGATACAGCCGATTTGTTATAATAATACTGATTCGTAATATTTATAACCAATACATTACAGACTATCATACTTATTATAACAAAAAGTAGCAGTGCCTTTTGTTCCTTTTGCATACTTCTTATGAACTTTATTATAAATTTAAGCATATTCCCTCCTTTAATAGAAATGCGTGCAAATGCACGCATTTCCTAAATAATAACTTATACCTTAGTATATAGTATATCCACCTGCTCCTACATATGAACTTCCTGTATACTGAGAGCCAACTGAATGATATACTTTTAGATTCGGTTGACCTGTTCCTACATATATAGAGCGAGAAACAGAATGTGATCTTTTTCTAACTGTGTATTTTGTACCATTATGATCGGTAAGCTCTACTAAACTATAACTATCCAACATACTAGTATTACAATTTGATTCAGTACTGCCAAATAATACCCCATCTCTATATGTACCTGTCCATACATATATCAATCCTTTATTACTGTCCCTAATTACAGTTGCAAATGCAGACATTCCAAACAGCATAATGCATGCCATAAAAACAGCAATTGTTGCTTTAATCTTTGAATTCCTCTTCTTTTCTAACATATAAACCTCTTTCTTCCCTCTTCATATTATCTTTGTAGCTTCCATATTATATTTAACTTAAAGTAATATGGGGGATCACATTTTTAGTGTTTGGTTAATTTACCAAGGTACTTACTTGCAGGCTAGTACCATAATTGTATAGGTATCTTCATACTATTCCTTCTTTCTATATTCGACACTCCAAAAACATCATTAACTACTTATATATGGCAAAAAAATAGCTATAAGAATCTTCCTACAGCCTGATTATATAATATATAAAAAGAGTTACCCTTACTCTTCGTTCCTCTTTAATTATATACTAATGCCCAAATGAAAGGTAATCACAGTTAATAGTTAATAGTTAATAGTTAATTCCATTAATGTTTCTCGTTGCTGTCTTTCTATGGCTAAGTATAGTCTTATTACATAATATTGTCAATACTTTTTTGACATATTTTGTCTAATTTTTATAAGTTACGTGGCCCTTTTGCACTATTTTCATAATATATATACATAAATATTCTATTATTTATTATTTTAAAAGGTGCTTACAAATTGAACTTCCCACAAAAGTTAGACCAAAAATCTAACTTTGGAGATTCGTTCAAATGCAAGCACCTCATAATAAAATATTGTCTATTTGTTACACTCTAACTATGCTGCTTCTAGATACCACAACTGGCAGGTACCACCCCAGTAATTCCACTGGTTAATGTTTCCTCCATTTGCTGTACTCCAGTTGTATACATCAAGGCAAGATGCACTGCTTGTTACTCTCGTCTTGATAGCATACTGGCCAGAAGAAACTTCCACTACCTCAAACTTCTGATTGTTAGCTCCAGAATATTTGTATTGAATAATATTAGTTCCATCTGCCGTCTTTTTTCCATTAACGTCGATGCAGCTTGCATAACTGGATGCTCCAGTTTTAATATAATAATATCCACTGCCATCTGATACTAGTTGGAATTTCTGAGCGTCACTTCCATTATATGACCATTGCTGAATATTAGTACTATTAGCTGATGAACCATCTGCAACATCTAAATACAAACCACTAAACACATTCTTAATATAATATGTTCCAGCCAATGTTGTTGAACTTGAAGTTGAGCTTGTCTTAGAACCCCAGATGCTTTCATTATTGCTTCCAATCAACGAAAATGTCATGACATTATTATGTGAACTTGATTCATCTTTTTGTTTAAAGAACACACCTTTATATGTAACACTATTAATTACCATAGTACAATAGTAAGTTCCTGATGTATAAGTCCATGTTCCTGTTACATCACCTGTAATAGTTCCATTTGAATTAAGCTTAACCGTCTGAGTTGTAAGCATTCCAACATTTGCTGTTGATGCATCTGTACCATGATTAACAAAATCATATGTTCCACACATATCACTTGATGAATATCCTGTAGAACTTATACCGCTTCCAAGATATTCGTAAACTGCTGTTACAGGCCAGTTATCTTGATTAAGGAACTGCTGATGTACTCTGACTTCATGGTATTCAGAACTATTTTCAAATCTTGTATGATATACAAGGTATCTCTGTCCATCCGTATCGATAAATGCCGAATTATGTCCACCTGATTTATATCCTGTACTAAGAGAAGAAAAATCATAATTTCCAAAAAGCTTTATACCTCTTGATGCTTGGTTTACAGATGAAGATGTATAAATTGCTGAATTACCAGCTGCATCGGTATATGTTCCGTTAATTGTTTTTGAGCGATAAAGCCTAATCTGATAACCACCTGAAGCCGTAAGACCTCCATATGTTACATATAGATAATAATAACCAGATGTTGAATCGTACTGAATATATGGTGCCTCACCTGATTTTGTATATCCACCAGCTATCTTTGTTCCAAAGTACGCATCTGTATTACCGCTACTTGTTCCAGGATATTTAGGTGTACCAGTTGCTTTATCAATCTGAAGAATATAAATTCCGCCAGACCATGAACCATAAACCATCCACATATTTCCACTAGCATCATATGATACAGTTGGATCAATAGCATTTGGGAATAATGTATTGTTATAGTTTCCACTACTCCACCATCCGCTCCTTGTACCGCTCAATGTCCCTTTATCTATCAATTCTGGAATATTTGTATTCTCATAACTAATATCTACTGTCTTAGTTCCAAGGCTAGAGGTCGTTGTAACAGTACTACTTGAACTTTTGAATCCTGAATACATAATAGTATCTACATATTCAAAAGGTCCCGATGCTGACTTAGATACTGCATATCCTATACATGAACGAATATATGTTGATGATGTGCAGTAATACATCATATAAGCACCTTTACTTCCATCTGCCCATACATATGAAGAGTTGTAAATAATATCTGGAGCCCATACTGATGTTCCACCTGATGAATCCTGATCGTTGTAACCAGCCCATGCAAATGAGCCTTTAAGTGCTGAATATAATGAATCTCCTGTAGCTTTGTTACTGCTGCTTCCTGTTCCACCAGCTTTAACAAGTTTCCATTTCTGGCACTCGCCGCCCCAATAATTCCATTGGTTGATGTTTCCTCCATTTGCTGTACTCCAGCCATATACGTCAAGTCCAGATGCACATGATGATGCTTTTGTTAAAATTGCTACCGTACCATCATCATTTTGCTGAATCTTGTATAGCTGTGGTGTTCCACCCCAATAAGTCCACTGAATAACATTAGCACCGTCACTTGCTGAGCCATCTGTAATATCAATACAACTTGCATAATTTGATGCTCCTGTAAGAATATAATAGTATCCACTACCATATGATACAATCTTAAACATCTGTGCTGAACTACCGTTGTATGACCACTGTTGAATATTTGTTCCGTCCGCTGACGAGCCATCGGCTACATCAAGATAAAGATTGCTGTATGCATTCTTTATATAATAATATCCTTCAAAACTTGATGCCTTGTAAATGCTTGTGTTAGTGTAACCCTGTGTACCTAATACTGACCAGTTTCTGAGATCTGTACTTGTTGCCTGACCCATATGTGAACCGTATATGAAATACTTCCCAGTTGATGAATCATAATAAATTGATGGATCATGTACAGAAACCCTAGTTGTTGTACTTGTTGTTGATGAACTTGCTGCGGCCTGTGCTGTGTCAATTGAACCTACAAGATAACTTGCCAGCATACATACCGTAAGAATAAGTGCTCCCAGTTTGCGCTTTGTTCTTTTCATTTCATAAATCCTCCGAGTATTATAATATTACCCAAAACATTGAATACATAACTATCCTCCTTTTTGTAATATTCGTGTTAATCACGTTTCATTACTCACACACATTGTATTTGTTGCATACTATTTTGTCAATAAATGATATTATTTTCACAATAAGGTTCTATAATCAAACAAACTCGTCAAATCAATTGGTGATTTTGACGAGTTTGTTTGATTGTGTGCGTTACTATTTATTAAACATTTTCTTTTATTAGATATTATTCTTCGTTAAATATTGCTTTTATTGAACCTATTCCACATTCAAGTTTTAACGAATTATTTGCCTCTGAATCACTTACACTATTCTTATTACCTGTTATCTTAGAGTCGCCAATTCCTGCACTATCCTTGATATAATAGTCATTTGAAGCATTATACAAATTAACTTTAATGTCACCAATTCCATTATCCATAATTGAATTGCCTGAGATTAATCCCGAAAGCTTAACGCTTCCAATTCCAAGGTCAATATTTGCATCCTTAATATCAATGTTATCTCCGCATATTTCTCCAACGCCAATATCTAACCTAACCTCTTTTGATACTAAATATGATACATCAACCTTTCCTGCTCCAAGATCGACTTTTGTATAATCCAGTTCCATTTCCTTAGGAAGCGTTATTTTTATCTTAGTATTTCCTGAAGAAAAGTTGTTAAAGAATCCACTTGCTGATGCATCAACTTTAATAGTATCTCCATCTAAAGTACAACTATATCCTCCAACCTCTGTGGCTTCAACCGTAAATTTTGTTCCCTCTGTAAATTCAACAGCTCCAGCCGAAATATCTACAACAATACTATTGATACTTTCTATCTTATTTGTAAAATCATCTACTGTGTTGTACGTTTCATTCTTATCTGCATTTGAAAATGCACCAACTATTCCAAGCCCTACATTTAAAATGGTTGATATTATTCCAACAGTAAGAAGAATTGCAAAACCCATTGCACAATACTTGATTACTTTTTGAAATGTTGTCATTTTATATCAACACCTCCAAACATACATGTAGCGTTAATATAGATTGTTGGTGCATCTGCTCCGTTCAAATTCTGCACCTTGTTACTTACGCCACCAAATATAGGTACACTTGATACCTTAACATTAACATTTCCCGGAACATATATATCAGCTCCCGCAAATATAACCGTAGCATTAATTACTACATCCTCTGTTACAATTGCATCTCTTAAATTAAGAACAACACTGCCAAATACTGAATTAATACTTGTTCCATTGAATACATCATGTGGATATATAACATTATTAGAACTAAATATTGCAGAATACTCTGCTGATGCTGAATTTGTCATCTTTTGATATGCTTCTTGCGAAGGTTTTTTTACCAATATATCTTTAAATAATATACTAAGTCCTATAAGTATAAGTATTATTGGAACTATCAATCCTCTAATCTGCGAAAAGCTTACAAGATTATTAGTAAATAACAGCAGGATACCGCCTATAACAATACCTAACATATTCCCAAACCTAAACCCTCTATCGAATATTCCTGCTAATGATGGAATAAGGATAAGTAAAGGCCACCAGCAACCGATAATTGACCAGACACTAATTTGAAAATTCCAAAATGTATTACCTAGAAATATTACGCCTAACGCTATAAACGCTAACCCCCAGATAAGATTTGATGCTCTATGCTTCATAATAAAAATCTCCTTTCAAATTCTGTATGTTTAATTTTTTTATTGTCTATACTCATATACTACTAAATATTCATATTCATAACAAGTTACATATGTCATAATATCATTTGCAATAATGCATACCTCTTGGTATTGTTGTAACATGTCAACTATAAAAATACCCCTCTATACCCATTTGTTAAAATCAAGGTATAAGGGGTATTTCATTTTTAGTGTTTTTTATAAAGCAAAACTATTTACGTTTTTTCTTTTTAAGTACTACTAAAACTATTGCTGCTACTATAACTATTGCCACCACTACTCCAATAATAATTGGAATAATACTGTTAGTCTCTGAATCTGCTTTTGTATCAGAGCCATTGTCATTTTTATCTGAAGCATCTGACTTGTCTGAATTATCAGATTTGTCATCAAGTTCAACTATTTTAATTTTAATGTAGGTTACATTTATAGCAAGTGTTGAATTTTCAACTGATCTCATATTAATTGTAAGTTCGCCATTCGTAACCTTTACCGTACCAGTTGCTACTGGATTACTATTAATGTTTACCTTATCTGCAATTACAACCTGATTATCCTTATCATAGTTTGCATATACAGCTGGATTGTTTGAACATCCCCAAGGATCTGTAAAGCCAACTTCCACTTCATAAGTTCCATTCTTAAGTTCAAAGCCATAATCAATATATCTTGGTGTAATTCCATTTTCAAACTGATTCTTGGTATATCTATTAGTTACGGTTTTATTCTGATTATCCTCAGTTGCAAATTCGTAAGCCCATGTATTTGCTGTATATACAGCTGAACTTAGTGATGAGCCTCCCTGTTTATCAGTTGCATCATCAATAATTCCCCATTTAAAACCAGTTACAGCATCCATACCATAGGCCTGGTCTGTCACACTGTTGTTAGTTCCAAATTTATCGCCTTCTGACAGAGTAGAAGTTACATGATCTCCACAATCAACAAAATATGCAAGATTATTATCCACATTTTCGCGAAGCTCTGTTGCTCCATCTTTTTTGATATCAATTGTATAGGTTTCTTTAGTCGTATGGTCCTCCGCATACACTACATATTCAAGTGATGCAAAATTACTGCTTTCCATATCAACCTTGTATGCTTTAGTGTCATCTGCAACTATACCATTAATTGTAATGTATCCATTTTTATTAGCAATATCAACATTTACATTTACCTCTTTACAATCTTTTTCAATAGTAATTGTAGATTTCTTACCATCTGTACTAATATCTCCATTATCAGCCGATACTTCCAGACTTACTTGCGTATCATATGCATGAAGAGTATATGCAAATCCATAAATTCTTGCAGAAGCTTCATTGTTAACGCTCTCAAAGATAACCTTTACAGCTGATACTTTACTTCCATCTGAAAGTGTAACTGTTTCAGCCTTATCATTTACAACATCTTTTGGCATTTTAATCAATACATCATAAGTACTGTCACTGCCTGTATAATTAAGTTTTTCTTCGTAAATGCTTGTTCCATCAATTGTAACTTTAATTGACTTTCCATTATCATCTTTTTTAAATGTTAACTGAAGATAATTATCTTCATCCTTGGCAACCTTCATTCTATACGAGAACGCACCTCCAGCATTTGCATATCTGCTTGTTCCATCGGAAGTATCTCCTGTAGAACCGGTCTTAAGCTCTTGCATATCATGTAGCTCATCATTTTCATACTGACCATAACCTGGCTGAACAGTATCAATCAATGCTTTTTGGAATCTTGACTCATTTCTTTCATTAATAAGTTCTGTAGCGTTTACAGCAGAACTGTCACTATTAAACTGCCAGTATATTCCATATCTCTGCGTATATTTACTGTAGTGAGGCGTAAATATAAGATTGGCATTAGTATTCTTAAGCTTCCATTCAAGCTTTCCTTCTGTTTTTACCAGATTACTGTTAATATTCTTAAAGAAATCCTCAAGGCTTCCATTAGTGACTGAAACCTTTTCTGTACCAGCACTCGTGTAAGTTGTCTCAATAAGCTTAGTAGCTGGGACTGTAACATTTACTCCAGTAGTTGTAGTAGTCATATCCTTGCTGCCAAGTTCTGCACTTAATACTATAGGTCCATATTTGAATGCATAACAATTTTCATTATCTGCAAGATTATAAGCCTTAATCTGCATAGGAATTGTTACTGTAATCTTATCTCCATCTTTCAAGTTCTTAAGAATCAAATAACCTGACTTACAATCTGTATCTGCTTTTTCTCCATTTACTTTAATAACTACATCTTCAGCAGCCCAATCTGGAATTCTAAAAGCTATCTCTGCGTCAATAGAACCATCTTTTATAGCTTTAACCTCAAATTCTGCTTTATCTGAATCTGGAATATCTGAATTCTGTGTAAGTGTAAGATTCTTATCTGACCAAGTCAATACCGAGCTGATATACTGGCTTACAACAAGCATATTATCTTTTTTATAGTAGATGCTGTCGCCAAGCTTCGTAAAATTCTCCATTCCACTTCCTGTACAACACCAAAAATGTCCTGTTTCACTTCCATATACCTTAAAATATCCTGTAGCCATTGGCTGGAAATATGTCGTCATACCTGTTTCAGGATTCTGTGATGACATTATTGAATTAAGCAATGTATTCTCATAATAATCGAGATATTTTGCCTTACCTGTTATCATATACAGTTTTCTAGATAACTTAAGCATATTGTAGGCATTACATGTCTCACAGTTACAGTTTGTTCTTTCAGCATCAAGAATATTATCCTTGCCAAAATGCTCCCATTCACTATTGCCACCGGTAATATATGAATGCTTGTTAACTACCATATCCCAAAATGCTTCTGCGTAAGAAAGGTATTTTGAGGAATCTACTTTTTCTCCATTAATAGTTTTTCCTTCAGCAGTAATATATCTGTTTAATGCTCCTAAGAATTTGGGAATTGTCGTATTAGCATGTTTTTCATTAAGTGCATTCTCAGCACCTGCTGCAACTGAAGCATATAAAGCATCTTCATCAAATTTGTGTGCTGCAACTGCAAACTTTTCATCGCCTGTTACCGCATATAACTCGTACAGACAATCATTCATACCACCATACTCTATACCAAGCACTCTATTTCTAACAGCGTCTGTCCATTTATCTGTTCTATTGTATACCCAGGTTCCAAGTGATTTAGCTACTTCAAGTGAAGTTTCACTACCCGTTAATTCATATACTTCTACAAGTCCTGCAAGAATCTTGTGCATTGTGTACCAAGGAACCCAAGCCTGAGTGGTAATATTAGTAAGTCCGCTCTCTACATTATCAAACTGCTTTTCTATATTAGCTTTATCAAGAATTGTTGAACCAAAAATATATCCAGTACCTGTAGCTGTCTGACATTCCTTTAATGCTCCAACAATATAATCAAGCTTTTCTTTAACTGCTTTTTTATCTGCTCCTTCATCTAATGAAGCATATGCCTGTGCACATGCAGTTAAATAATGTCCCATTGTATGTCCACCAATAAGTGAATTCTCCCATCCACCATATCTTGTTGCACTCTTCATATCTAGACCAGCCGTCTCTCTAAATCCAGCAAGCATTTTATCGCTATCAAGTGAAAGAAGGTATTTTACATCATTATTAAATGCATTTGCAAAATAATCTTCCGTTACATCAACATCTCCAAGTTCAAAAGATTCAAGCCCTGCAATGTATGTATCTTTGGCATCATCGCGCTGAGTATTCCCAGTCATTTCAGCCACACCACCATCTTGTGTTGTTTCTTTTGTTTCATCCTCGCCTTTATTATCTTCCTTTGAGCCGCAGGCGGCAAGTGATAGTAACATAACTATTACAAGCGACCAAGCTACAACTTTTTTAGTTTTTCTAAATAGTTTTTCAATCATTTGTTATCTCCTTTTCAAGTGCTAATTCACTGATGTTATGGATATATTTTACCACATATCTACTGTATAAAAAAATATGTAATAGTTTGATAATGTTTGAAAATGTAAGATAATTTTTTAGGCTTTATATTAAAAAACGAATATTGAAATATAATTCCAATATCCGTTTTTTTCTTTATTCCTTAACTGCGTTAATTCTGGCAAGTGAACGCTTAAGTGCTGCATCTGCTCTCACAAGATTTATTCCCTCTCCGCCTTCTTTAAGTCTTCTCTCTGCTCTAATCTTTGCTTCTTCTGCTCGGTTTAAGTCGATTTCATTAGGCCATTCTGCCACCTCAGCCATAATAGTTACTCTTTCTTTAAGAATCTCTATAAATCCTGCATGAACTGCTGCCTTCTTTGTATCATTCTCTTCATAAATAGTAACAACTCCGGGTACAAGAACATTAGTCATAGGAATATGTTCCTTATATACACCAATCTCACCTTCCGAAGTACTCATCTCTACGAAAGTAACCTGACCTTCATAGAATACTCTCTCTGGTGAAATTATCTGTAATGTGAATAATCTTTCATCAGCCATACAAAACCTCTTTCTACTTAACCTTTGCTAAAACATCATCTATGCTTCCAACATTAAGGAAATAGCTTTCTGGCACATCATCATGTTTTCCTTCAAGAATCTCTTTGAATCCTTGAACAGTATCATTAACCGAAACATATTTACCTTCAAGACCTGTAAACTGTCCAGCAACAAAGAAAGGCTGTGAAAGGAATTTCTGAATCTTTCTTGCCCTTGATACAACAAGTTTTTCTTCTTCCGAAAGTTCGTCCATACCAAGCATAGCAATAATATCCTGTAATTCCTTGTATTTTTGAAGAATCTCCTGAACTCCACGAGCAACTTTATAATGCTCTTCACCTACTATATGCGGATCAAGGATTCTTGATGACGATTCTAATGGATCAACAGCAGGATATATACCAAGTTCAACTATAGAACGTGATAATACAGTTGTTGCATCAAGATGTGCAAATGTTGTTGCAGGTGCAGGATCCGTCAAATCATCTGCTGGAACATATACAGCCTGAACAGATGTAATAGACGCATTTTTAGTTGATGTAATTCTCTCCTGAAGAGCGCCCATCTCTGTCTGTAACGTAGGCTGATATCCAACGGCTGATGGCATTCTGCCTAATAATGCTGAAACCTCTGAGCCTGCCTGTGTAAAACGGAAAATGTTATCTATAAACAGAAGAACATCCTTTCCACCTTGATCTCTAAAATATTCTGCCATTGTCAGACCTGTAAGACCTACTCTCATTCTAGCTCCAGGTGGCTCATTCATCTGTCCAAATACCATTGTAGTTTTATTGATAACACCAGATTCTATCATCTCGTAATATAAATCATTACCTTCACGTGTTCTCTCACCAACACCTGTAAACACTGAATATCCGCCATGCTCTGTAGCTATATTTCTAATAAGTTCCTGAATAAGTACTGTCTTACCAACACCAGCACCACCAAATAAACCTATTTTACCACCTTTTTGGTAAGGGCATAATAAATCTACTACTTTGATACCCGTCTCTAATATTTCTGTTTCCGTTGCCTGCTCTTCAAAAGCTGGTGCTTTTCTATGAATTGGCATATACTGAACGTCCTCAGGAACAGCCTTATTATCAATAGGTTCGCCTAAAACATTAAACATTCTTCCTAGCGTATTTTCTCCAACTGGTACAGAGATAGGTGCTCCTGTTGCTACTGCATCATCTCCACGAACAAGTCCATCTGTTGGGCCCATTGCTATACATCTAACTGTTTCATCACCCAGATGCTGTGCAACTTCTACAACAAGCTTTTTGCCGTGGTTATCAATATTAATAGCTTCATTTATCTCTGGAAGATTGCCTTCACTGAACTTAATATCTAATACAGCACCGATAATCTGAGTTATCTTACCAATACACTTATCTTTATTTTGTTCTGTCATGCACTTTTCCTTTCATTCCGTTAATTATGCCTAATGCTAACTAATAGCATTGGCACCACCGATTATCTCGGTAAGTTCCTGAGTAATTACACTCTGTCTGGCTCTGTTATACTTGAGCGATAAATCTGCAATCATATCTTCTGCATTACTTGTCGCTGAATCCATTGCTGTCATTCTAGCTCCATTTTCACTGGCAACTGCCTCTACTAATGCGCCAAAGATAAGACTGGAAATATATTTAGGTATAATTAAATCAAGCACTTCTTCCTCTGATGGTTCATAATTCATAGGAGTTATCATATCTTCTTCTGAACTTTCTTCACTATCAGCCAATACTGGCAATAATTTAATCATCATAGGTGTCTGACTAACCGTATTTTTAAAGCATGTATAAGCTAGATAAATCTCACCTATTTCTCCTACCGTAAATGCTTCTAATACTTTATCACATATCTGCATCGCATCTGAATAAATAGGATTATTAATCACATCAGAAAAATCAGCTTTAATCTCATATCCTTTTCTAACAAGGCTGTCCTTACCTTTTCTACCAATAGCATAGATAACCGTGCTGTCTTTATCAAATGTTGTATCACCAGCAATTAACTTAACAATATTATTGTTATATCCACCGGCAAGCCCTCTGTTAGAAGTAATTGCTATAACTGCTTTCTTCTTTGCAGCGTCACCTATCAGATATTTGTGGCTGACGTTCTCTGAACGAGCTAATATAGAAGATATGGTCTTGTACATTAAATCAAAATATGGTTTTGTATTCTCTGCACGTCCTCTCGCTTTTTGAAGCTTAACGGTAGAAACGAGTTTCATGGCCTTTGTAATCTGCCCGGTACTCTGAATACTGGTTTTTCGTCGCTGAATGTCTCTCATTGACGCCATGATATCACCCTTTCTCTTCTATTATAGGCCTTGCTTATATTCTGTAATAGCTTTAATAAGCAACTGTTCATTGTCTGGTGTCAACTCTTTAGTTTCTTTAATACTTGTAAGAATCTCTGGATATTTGGTATCCACAAATGTGAATAAGCCTTTTTCAAATTCAAGAATATCTTCTACTTCTACATCTAAAAGAAACTTTTTAGTTGCTGCATATATAATAACTACCTGATACCATACTGGCATTGTATTGTATTGTGATTGTTTAAGAACTTCTTTGATTCTTACACCCTGTGCAAGCTTCTCTTTGGTATCTTCATCAAGTTCTGAACCAAACTGAGCAAATGCTGCGAGTTCTCTGTACTGTGCCAATTCAACACGAATAGGGGCTGCAAGCTTCTTAATAGCCTTAATCTGAGCAGCACCACCAACTCTCGATACAGAAAGACCAGCATTTACAGCAGGTCTAAATCCCGCATTAAACATCTCTGTTTCCAGATAAATCTGTCCATCAGTAATTGAAATAACATTTGTAGGAATGTATGCAGATACATCTCCTGCCTGCGTTTCAATAATTGGCAATGCAGTTAACGAACCACCACCAAGTTCATCTGATAATCTTGCTGCTCTCTCAAGTAATCTTGAGTGTAAGTAGAAAACATCACCAGGATATGCTTCTCTGCCAGGTGGTCTCTTAAGAAGTAATGAGAGTGTACGATATGCAGTAGCATGCTTGCTTAAATCATCATATACTACTAAAACGTCCTTTCCCTGTTCCATCCATTCTTCACCTATAGTACAGCCTGAATATGGTGCAATATATTGAAGTGGCGCAAGTTCACTGGCTGTTGAGGCTACAACAGTTGTATATGACATTGCTCCAAACTCTTCAAGTGTCTTAACAATATTTGCAACGGTTGACGATTTCTGTCCAATCGCTACATATATACATAATACATTCTGATCTTTCTGATTGATAATAGTATCAATGGCAATGGCTGTTTTACCAGTCTGACGATCGCCTATAATAAGCTCTCTTTGTCCTCTGCCAATAGGAACCATGGCATCAATAGCTTTAATACCTGTCTGAAGTGGTGTATCGACTGACTTTCTGGAAATAACTCCAGAAGCAACTCTCTCTATCTGACGATGTTTAGTAGCATTAATTGGACCTTTTCCATCTATAGGCTGTCCTAATGCATTAACAACACGACCAATCATTTCGTCACCTACTGGAACTTCAACAACACGTCCAGTTGTCTTTACTGTATCGCCTTCGTTAATATTCTTCTTATCACCAAGAAGAACAACTCCAACATTATCCTCTTCAAGGTTCAATACCATTCCGTATATCTCTCCAGGGAACTCTAAAAGTTCACCCTGCATAGCATTTTCAAGACCATGTACACGGGCTATACCATCAGCAACCTGAATTACCGTACCAACATCTGATACTTCTAATTCAGTTGAATAGTTCTTTATCTGTTCTTTAATAACTGAACTTATCTCTTCTGGTCTTAGATTCATGGAACTAACCCACCTTCTTTCCTCGTATAATATAGAAATTCATGATTTAGAATTTCTAGGCAAGTTGTATCTTAAACAAATCTTTTGACATCTGGTCAAGTTTTGTCTTAACACTACTATCTACAACTCTATCGCCTATTCTAATGACCATTCCACCTATAAGACTTTCATCAATTGAATAATGCATTTGAAATTCCTTATATGATGTTGTAGTCAACAGCTTATTAAGTACTGCTTCTCTTTGCTTATCACTAAGCTCAACAGCAGAACTTACATATGCTATTCCTATCTTTTTATATTCCAAAACTCTAGTAATAAAATATTCTAATATGTCAGTAACCTCACTCTGTCTGTCTTTTCTGACCAGTAAAATCAGAAATCCAACCATATCCTTAGTTACTCTATTCTTAAAAATATTCTCTATGACCTTTGTTTTTTCTTCTTTGTCTATCTTTGGATGTTTGAGAAACCTTGTTAATTCCTCATTGTCTCTAACAATGTCAATGACTGCATAGGCCTCATCAAATAATTCATCCATATTTCCATTTTCTATTCCTATATCGAATAAAGCATCTCCATATGTCTTTGATATTAGCTTAGCCATGTCTTATCACCTATCTCTTTCAAGGTATCCTCAATAAGCTCGTCTTGCGCTGCTGCGTCAATAGATGATGCAACTATTTTACTTGCCATCATCGTTGAAACCATAATAATCTGATTCTTAATATCATCGGCAGCCTTCTTCTTTTCTAATTCTGCTTCTTTTTGAGCCTGTTTAATAATTCTTGAAGCTTCCTCTTTTGCCTCAGCAACAATTCTTTCTTCATTCTTCAGTGCTTTCTTCCGTGCTTCACTCATAATGGCTTCTACTTCTTTATCCGCCTTTTTAAGTTTCACTTCATACTGCTCCTTAAGAGCAATAGCCTCTTCTTTATTCAAGTTAGCTGTTTCAATATCTCCAGCTATCTTCTCATGTCTCTTTTGAAGCATTTGTTTAACTGGGTTAAACAAAAGATAAGACAGTAATATGAATAATAGAAATATATTAAATGCTAAAACTACTGCATCGAATATCAACTGAGGGTCAAGTCCGAAGATTCTTCCACCAGTTTCCTCTTCTATTGGAGGAACTGAACTAAGAAGCATCTGTATTTGATTTACCAAGGTCCTGCCTCCTTTCTGAGTAATCTACTTTCTTATAATACTAGAAAGGTTTAACAAACATTAGGATAATTGCTACAGCAAATCCATAAAGACCTGTTGTCTCTGCAACTGCCTGTCCAAGAAGCATCGTTGAAGTAATATCTGATTTTGCTCCTGGATTACGACCAACAGCTGCCGCTGCCTGTCCTGCTGCATATCCTTGTCCAACACCAGGTCCTATACCTGCTATCATCGCTAACCCAGCACCTACTGCTGACATTGCATAAATAAATTCCTGTCCACTTACATTCATTGTGTTTTCCTCCTAAAATTAAAGTAATAATTGTGTTTCTGCTATCTTATTTCGCTAATCTGCTATCTTATCGTTAATATAAACCTATGGTTTATCGATAACTAATCTGCTATCTTATCGTTGATATAAACCATTGTTAACATACAGAAAACATATGCCTGTATGCAGCCTGAGAAAATATCAAAATAAATATGCAAGACTGCTGGTATTCCTGTAGTTACAGGAACTGGGAGCAAACCATAGATAAGTCCCATCATAACCGTTCCCGAAAGAACATTACCAAACAAACGCAGTGAAAGAGATAGCGGTACTGCGATTTCACCTATAAGGTTAATCGGAAATAAAATAAAACTTGGTTTGAAAAGTGCTGTGAAATGTCCGATTTTATTCTTCTTAACTCCATTATAATGTATTAAGAAAAATGTAATGAGACCTAATGGCAATGTTACACCATAATCGGCTGTTGGTGCTCTTAATCCCAGCAGTCCTGAAATGTTACATAGCAGGATAAAAATAAATACCGTACCTATGTAGTTCATGAACTTTTTACCGGTTTCACCCATAACACTTCTGACAAGATTCTGAATCATCTCGACTATAAGTTCGATCATATTCATAAATCCACTTGGCGCATCAGCTTCGCTGACTTTTTTTAACTTTTTATTGGCTACTACTGCCAGCACTACTATAACTATAGATATTATTAGTAAACTTACATGCGTTGTTGTTATACATACCGTATGTCCAAAAAAATTAATTTCTTTCAGATAGTGAATGCTAAAATCCGCTTCGCCTGAACCCGCCAGAAGTTCAAATCCATTTCTCACATTATCACCTTCCTTTGCTATAGATTTTGTTTGAAACTTTATGGATTAACGGCTGAATATAAGCCGAAATCTTCAATGACATAATGCCAAAAAGAGCTGCAACAAGGCTCTCTCTAAAGAATAATCCCATTATAATAAATACTGCTAAAAATATTACAATTCTAAACAGGTATGACTTCTTAGAGTGCTTAAGTGCATCTTCTTCATTAAGCGATAGTGTTGTCTCAATGCCTGATGCCATATGAACAATCATCAGTATCGCCATAATAACACCTACAACAAATCCTATCATGTTATATAGTTTTGGAATAGGTAATGCGAGAATAAACACTATACCAACTATACAATAGAGACCTATTCCAATTATTAAGTCAAAAAGCATTGGTTTATTTGTGTTTTTCATCTTCGCTCTCCTTTTCCGTCTTATCGACAAACTTCATTGCAAGCATATAAGTATTCCTTCCGCCTGCAAGCATTCCTATAAACAGCAGTATTACAGTAAGTGATGTGCCAAATTTCTTATCTAGAAAAATTCCCAGCAATACACACAAAAAAATGGGGGTCATCATACTTATTCCTAATTGCGTAATCATCATAAGACTTTTATACACGTCTCTATTATACTTCATTCTGCTCCTTTTTCTAGTAAATATTTTATAAATTAATCTTTATTTCCCGATTGGTAGGTAAATACTTAGCGTATTCTACTCCAGCCGACTCTAACATCTTCTTAGAAGCCCTCACCATATCAGATTCACCATATTTGTCACAGTTATACACTATTTTCTTAATTCCTGATTGAATTATTGCTTTCGCACACTCATTACATGGAAACAGAGTAACATAAATCTTAGAACCTTCGAGACTTCCACCTCTATAATTGAGAATAGCATTCAATTCACTATGTGTTGAATAAAAGTACTTGTTCTCTAATGGTTCTCCTTCTCTTGCCCACGGAAATTCGTCATCCGAACAGCCATTGGGAAATCCATTATAACCCATTGATAATATCTTATTGTCCTGACTTACAATGCATGCGCCCACCTGAGTATTAGGATCTTTTGATCTCATAGAGGCAAGTGTTGCAACTCCCATAAAATATTCATCCCATGAAATGTAATCTTTTCTTTTAGTCGTCATAATTCTTATGTCTCCTAATCTTCTATTGCATTTATTCTCCTAATATGTCTTTCTTCATTGGAGAACTCTGTATTCAAAAATGTATCAACAATCTTAAGTGCAAGACCATCTCCTACTACTCTTCCACCAAGTGCAAGAATATTAGCATCATTGTGTAATCTTGTAGCTTCTGCCATAAATTCATCTGTACAGTTAGCGGCCCTGATTCCTTTTATCTTATTAGCTGTAATTGATATTCCTATACCTGTTCCACATATAAGAATTCCTTTTTCACATTCACCATCAGCCACGGCATGCGCAACTTTTTTCGCATATATTGGATAATCTACAGAATCCTCATTATAGCTGCCATAATCCTTAAATTCTAATCCTTTTTTTTCCAAATAACCTATTATAACCTGTTTTAATTCGTATCCACCCTGATCGCTCCCTAATGCTATCATAATGTTGCCTCCTTGAAATGTAATTTATGTCTAATCTCTATGGTATATCTTACCATATGATTATTCTTGTAGTACTTTTATTATACATATAATATACCTATCACATATAACATTTTATCACAATATATCAATTATTTATCTTATCTCTGACTTTTTCAACCAATCTCTCTAGTTCTTCACATACAACTCCATAGTCTGGTAATTCTTTGCCATAAGGAGCCTCAACATCACCAGCTTCACCTACAAATTCTCTGATTGTATATACATTTACAGCAGTAGCAAAATCATCATATATCTTTTTCTTCTGCTGTTCAGCCATCACCAACACCAATGTATGATCATCAAAATCTTCTTCTACTAATGCCTCTGCTGTATGATCATCAAGATATAGTCCTTTACTTCTTGCTATTGCTACTGCTTTGGGATTAACTGGTTCAGGAAACAGAACCACAATTCCTTTTGAATCAATCGTAACGCTTCCATCTATCAAGCTTTTCATGATAGTTGCTGCCAATGGTCCTCTGCACGTGTCACTCAAGCTGACAAATATTACTTTCTCGAACTTTAGCATAAAAACTCCATTCTCCGTATTAACTACGGCAACATTATAATCATTAGCTTAATTACATTTTACTATTTTGTATCCTGCTGCCTTAACAAGACGATTCATTATTGCCTGTCCAAGGTCATGCCTGTTAAATGCTTCACTATATATTACATCAACTTTCAAGTCATCAAATTCTCTTAACACATGATATAAATGTCGTGCAATACTTTCTTCATCATCTCTGCTGCCAATTGATAAAACTTCACCACCTATATATCTCGTTTTGGTTTCCTCTGTTGCGATAACTCCAACTTTTTTACCTTCTGAAAGGCTCTTCATAATATGGCTGTTAATCATTTTAACAACTAATTCTGTCTTGCCTTCATACATTGTAAGATCTGCCTTAGGAGCATAGTGCCTATATTTCATACCTGGTGCCTTTGGCCTGACAGATTCGCTAAGAGGCTCAACTGTCGCTTTGTCAACTTCTATTTCTCCAATAACCTCCTCTAACATCTCTCTCGTTATATAGCCAGGTCTTAATATCATCGGAGGTTCACAGGTAGTATCAATAATCGTTGACTCGACTCCTATTGAAACACTACCTCCATCAATAATCATCTCTATTTTACCATCCATATCATCTATAACGTGCTGTGCCTCTGTAGGACTTGGTCTACCTGAAATATTAGCACTTGGAGCTGCAATTCCAACTCCTGACTGTCTTATAAGTTCAAGAGCAATTGGATGAACAGGCATTCGTATTGCAACTGTATCAAGTCCACCGGTCGTTCCATATGGAACTTTTTTACTTTTATCAAAAATCAAAGTCATAGGTCCAGGCCAAAATGTCTTCATGAGAATTTCTGCTTTTTCAGAAACCCCTTCAACCAGATCATTAAGCATATCTCTGTCTGCTATATGGATAATTAGAGGATTGTCTGATGGTCTTCCTTTTGCGGCATATATCTTAGCCGCTGCTTCATCATTAAGGCCATCAGCTCCAAGACCATATACAGTCTCTGTTGGAAACCCAACCAGTCCGCCTTGCCTAATAATTTCACCTGCTTTTTTCATCTGTTCCATATCCATGTTTTCTGGATTTATTTTACTAATAATAGTCTTCACTTTTAACACCATCTTTTTTAGTTTATTAGCTATAATTATACCACAATACTATGTATATATAAACATTAATTTACATATGAAATGATTCCCATACTGATGGCGTAAGCTAATTTATTCTGATATTCATCTGTAGTCAGCATATCTGCCTCTGAAGAATTCGATAAAAACCCGCATTCTACAATAACCATAGGACATTGTGAATGAATTAATAAATAATAGCTACTATTACTTTTTGCCAGTCTTTGATTTCCTTCATCAACATTATCCTTTAGGCTTAATTGAATACCTTCTGCCAGTTTTTTTGCCTCCGTTGAACTTGAATGATAAAATACCTGTGCACCTGAAACCCCTTCAGAATGATAACTATTTTGATGTATACTAACTGCTATTACTGCTCCTGATCCATTTATAATATCACATCTTTTAACCATATCTGCTATTTTTTTGTTAGAATCACTTTCATCATATAACCCTTCATCGCCTTCCCTTGTCAGTACAACACTAATATCTTGTTTTTCCAGTATATCTTTTACTTTTAATGATATTTGAAGATTTATGTCTTTTTCCAATGCACCATTAATCCCAACTTTACCAGGATCATTCCCACCATGACCAGCATCTATAACCACTATCTTGGGTATTTTTTCCTCATTCATAGTAGCAATATCTTTAGCCTGCATTGCACATGCATATATCACTGATAACATCAAAATCCCCATTACAAACTCTAGAATTCTTCTTTTACTTCCTGTAGTAAACTTAATAATCTCTCCTATTTTATTTTTAATCATTGTGCACCTTTATATAGAGATATTCATTATATATTATGCCAAACAAATCGGATTATGTACTACAATTCTTTCAATATACATATAAGCGCCACGACAATCTTATTCATGCCATGACGCTTATTTTTATTTCAATCCTTCAGATATTACATTCCATACAGCATCATCTTGAAGTCCTAACTTCCATGCTGCAATTCCACCGAGGTTATATTCTGATACTAATTTCATCTTTTCTCCAATAGATTTCGTGTCTTCAACCCATACTCTATATGTTTTTCCTTCACTTTCATACTGTCCGTAGTACTGTCCTATGCTCTGATCCCATGTCGGTGTTACTCCGTGACTACTAAGCATTTCAGATGCCGCTGTCATTCCAACGGTTTTACTACTCAATGCATAATTGCCATATACAGAATCCTCTATAATAGTTGAGCCTTCTTCCGCCATAGCTTCTGGTGTCTCAATCCACACTCTTGTATAAAACGGCATGGCATTAATAACCTTTTTAGAATCAACCTCTGCAACCGTATCCTTTACTCCACTTGTTACAAATGGCAATGAAGCATTAGAACCTGCCGAGCCGCATCCTGCCCAATGTTCATCATATCCCATAACTATTACATAATCAGCAATTTGACCTTGTTCTTCCCTGTCATAATATGAGTTAGACGCAGTCGGAACATAATTATCTACAGATAATACTATCTCATTCTTTCTGCATTCAACTGATAATTCTCTAAGAAACTGAAGATAATTCTTGACATTTGCCTTAGAAATCTTCTCAAAATCAATATTAATACCATCAATATCATTATCTAAAATTTCAGACATAATGTTAGATACTAACTTTTGCCTTGTGGTTGTTGAGGATAATACACTAGAAACATAAAGGTTCCCTGCTTCATCCTTTGAAAAGTCATCAATAAGTGCCCATACTTCCCAACCTTTATTATGCGCTTTTTTAACATACGAAGCATCTGCAATAGACTTGATTTCTCCATTATTTCCATCTAAAGTAAACCATGTTGGAGATATCGTATTAATCTTCGCATTAGCTGTCTTCTCTTCAAATGAACTATTACCACCTTCGTATATCATCTGATGCCATGCAAGTGCTATCTTGTAATCCTTGGAAATACTCTTATAGACTTCTTCTTTAAACTCTCTTGACAATGTCTCTGTCTTGATTTCATCCAACGAATCTGATTCAATATATCCTATTAATCCAGATTGTGTTCTAACCTTTTGCCATCCATTATCCTCACCTATTACAATGACTTTTTGACCTTGGCTTCCATCTTCCAGGATATTATCATATCTGCTTTTATTAACTCGTATTGCTGCATCTTTACTTAATTCTGCATATTGGGATGGAATGTTATACTGGTATGTAATCACAACCCTGTTAGGATTAGTAACCAGATTATATTCCATATTAGTATACTTCTGAACAAATTCAATATTAATATATAATTGGCCCTCTACTACTGTCGATATTGTATATCCAGCATCCGTACTGCTATCGCCAAGCGTAAATACCGTTGTCTCAGGTACTACTTTCATTGTCTGTGTAGAATTTGTATACAGCATTATATTTTCTACGCTGTCATAGTAAAACTTTTTATTCAGATATTCATTCACCACATCAACTGGTAAATATACCTTACTGTCTTTTATTATTCCCAATTCTTCAGTAATTGTATTGCCCATAACTATTGCACACTGATTGTTCTGTGTAATAGAGTAATAACTTTTCAGGTCTTCTTTGTCCTTATTAGAATCATCCATACTGCAGCCAGCCAATGAAACAGCTATAAATAATGACAATAACAATAATCCTGTCTTCCTTTTTCTCTTCACTTCTTAATCTCCTAACCCAATGCATTTCTTTTTGTAATTAATGCACTTATTTTAGCATATTATGCCGAATCAAACAAGAAGTTACTTGAGAATACTCAATATATTCCCGCCCTCCCTGTAGCAGCTGATATCTTACCATCTATTATATTCCGGCTTTGAGGGAATCATAATTAGCCACTACCCTATTTTACTAACAATATCCTATATTCATGTATTCTATTTCTCGAAAATGAATATTATCACTTTCGTAAATAGTATTATGCATACTTAGTCCATTACAACTAAAAGCACATATTTTTGCAACACAGTTTGCGCTCATTAGCTTTCCATTGTAAGTGATTGGTATACCATTTTTTTCATATTCTTTTAATTCTTTTCTTATCGCAAAGTACTTTTTTAATACTTCTCTATCATTTTTAGTAAGCATTTTTATCTCCAATCATAATATCTGAGATGTATAGCAGCCAATGGGGTATGGTCATGTTCGTGATATATTATTATACACCTCAGATTATTTTGTCTTTTTGTTTCTTTGTTCATAGTCCAAAAAAGTCTGTAAGATTTTCTTCTAGTGCTTGCCTTCTGCTTCTATCCGTTTCTAATTTTAGGCTGTCTGATATATTTTGAGACCATTCCAGTCTCTTTATTACATCAAAGTTTGGTGGATAATCTGCTTCTGATGTAGCTATACTTCCCGTATATTCTGACAAATATATCTTACTACCTTGATATACTATTAGGTCCGTTATTGCACTTGACATCTTCTGTATTTCTACTTCAGAAACTCTTAGCTTAATCCTGCCTTCTATAAGTTCATAAGCCTCTTTTTCCTTAAGTACAATATAGTCTTCTCCATTTGGAAATAATATACGCACATCAAACATTGAGTCTGTTGTTAGATATTCTATGCCACTTATTTCACTATAGCTAACGTACCTTTGAATATTATCTGAATTATTCGTGATATCAGCTTTAACCTCTGCACTCGGTAATTCAATCTCTATATTACTATTTAACTTAGATTCTGGTAATTCATCTTTTTTTGACCATGTAAGGTAACACAGTATTATGCCAATAACAATAATTGTACAAGAAAAACTTACTATCAAAATTATTTTCTTATGTTTTCTCCTTATCATTTACACTCCCTCTACGTTAATCAACGCAACACATAATATCCTCAATAAAATTTATGGTGTCAGCTTTAATACTAAATGGATTAATATTATATTCAAAATTATGTATTGTAAGCGCATACTCCCTTTCAAAAGCCCTAATACTTGAGGATTCCCAGCATTCAACTAGATATGTCCATTTTTCGTCCGTATGGCTTTTGATAAATTCGCACAAAGAATTATTGTCAAATGGGTTAATTCTTCCACACACAATTCTGTAACTGCACCTTTTTATCTCATCTTGATATTTTAAAAATTTGTTTCCCACATTAATTATTATAATGTCATATCCCTTACTAACCAGGTCTGCAATGTCTGATTTTCCTGTTCCATTACTATACATTACATCATATAGCACAAAACCACCTTTTGTTTCATTGCACCTATAATAGTCTCTTATGCAAATGTAATCATTAACACTTGCAAGGGAAATATATGCTGTTTTCTTTTTTACAAAACCTGCATAATAATTAGCAAGTAAAACGGAAACCATTTTACTATCTTCCGTCTGCGCACATTCTCCTACTACTATTATTCCTGTAGCATTTTCTCCCAAGGGTATACCCTTTGAACTTCTCTTACGAATTTCTTTTAATTTTCCCTTTGAGTTTCTGTCTGATTTTCTTCTTAATGCCAACCCGATTTCCCCTTATTTCTTTGTCAAATAGATTATTGAAAAACTTATTCAAAATGTAATCCTCCTCAAAAGGATCAAAACAATATGGCATTCTTATCCCGTTCACCTTATGTCTTGCATTCTCTGTTCTTACTAGTTTTTCATCAGCCATATTATATATAACCTGAGCATTTGACCGGATACTCACATCCTGTAGTATCACTTCTAACCCATCCTCTTCCCATTGTTTTGCACCAGATACTATAAATATTTTGCAATTATCCACATTTATAGAGGAATTATATACCCCTCCATCAATTACTTGTGTATATCCATACATATCTATAGCTATGGTATCGTTATATAATGGTACCATATTGCAATCCTTAAAATAATAAAAGCCTTCTCTTCTTCTATTCATATTAAGTTTGCTAACCATATTCATTACATGTCCACTATTATTTTTTTCGATATAAACAGCATTTACGCCTGTTTTTGACAAGTATGATGTAAGTGCTATTGCGAAATGAGTTGTACCAACTCTGGTTTTAGTGCCTATAATCAATATCTTTTGAGATTCATTATCTGTTATGTAAGATAATTCATTTTTTTGAATCAGCATAAGCTGTTCTTTAACTTCTGAGATAGTTTCATATCGTTCATGTATATGATAATTCATACATTGACATATAACTCTTTTAAATGAATCACTTATATGCGTAAGTACTGAAAAATCTAAAATTTTTATATTTAAAATTCTATTTCCTACGCATAAATAGTACATAAGTGCTCCAAGACTATATATATCAGAACTTTCCTTTAGAATTGAACCTTCATACTGTTCTGGCGACGCAAATCCAACCGTTCCATAATAATTCTTTTTGTTTTCTAAATCGGTTGCAAAACTAGCACATCCAAAATCAATCAAATAAATGCTGCCATCTTTATAAATAATGTTGTTCGGTTGTATATCAAGGTATAAAATCGGAATCTCTGTGGCTTCCAAAAGATACTCAAGTATATTGCATAACTGTAATGCTATTGTTACTATTTCCTCTTGGCTTATCTGTTTTTGATGTGATAATAATTGGGCAAGAGATTCGCCCGGTAGATATTCCTCAACTATATAATAGAATTCATCATCTTTTTCTATATCATATAATATTGGAATAAATTGATGTTTAAGACGCTTAAGAATATTGACTTCCTGATAAAAAATCTCTTCTGTAATGAGCCCCCTTTTTACCTGCTTAATGGCCCTTTTAACCCCTAACATCATATACTCAACAAGATAGACTGTGCAACTGCTTCCTTCTCCTATAACCTTAATTATTCTATATTTTCCAAACAACTCGGTTCCTTCTTCGAGTATAATTACTTCCTCCTTTCAGTTATCATACATACAATATGTGATATCTCATGTAAAAAATTATAACCTAATGCATATAATAATGCAAGCATTATTTTCATAATATTATTTTTAAAATTTTTAACATATTTTGCCGTAATTAATTTACAGTTTTTTAATCAATATAGGCTTTACAGATGAATTAAAAATGGTTTATACTATATAATATAGGATAAGATACTTTAATGTTCTTTACCCGTTGTCTTGGACAACAGAAAAGAGGTGTCTTTTATGAAAATAGAAAAGATTAATGATAATCAGATAAAGTGTACTTTAAATAAATCGGACCTGGCTTCCAGGCAGATTAAAATCAGTGAACTAGCATACGGTACCGAAAAAGCAAAGGGTCTTTTTAAAGATATGATGCAGCAGGCTTCTGCCGAGTTTGGATTTGAAGCCGAGGATATTCCTCTTATGATAGAAGCTATTCCTGTTTCTACAGATTGTATCGTTCTTATTATTACTAAAGTTGATGACCCAGAAGAACTTGATACCAGGTTCTCAAAATTTGCTCCTTCTGAGGAAGATGATGACTTTACTGATTTAGATGATGATCCATCATCACAAGAGTTTGTTGGCGCTGATGAAGTAGTTGATTTGTTTAAGAATCTATCAGAGATTGCTAACAGTGCTTCTAAGGATAACAAAGCTTCTTCATTTCAGAATATACTATCAGAATCAGGCTTGTCTTCTTCAATACCCAAAGCTTCTAATGGAGTTAAGAATCCGCTAGAGCCTGACAGTATCATAAAGGTTGATTTAACTAAGATATATCGATTTTCAGATTTGAATTGTATTATTAATGCTTCACGAATAGCAACTTCTCAATATTCAGGAAAGAATTCGCTATACAAGAACTTGAAGAACAATCACTACTATCTTGTGGTTACTCTATCAGATCAAAGTCCAGAAGGTTTTAATAGAGTATGCAACATTCTATCAGAATATGGTGTCCCTGAAAGAGCCACATATAGCAGCGAATCATTTTACAAAGAACATTATAAACCTATATTAAAAGATAATGCTATGCAGCAATTATCCCTACTTTAGAAAAAGACGAACAGATTTTTGCGTAATTTCTATTCAAAAAAGGACTATTTGTACCTCAATTTCAAGGTATAAATAGTCCTTTTAATATATATTATTTTGTTGCTAAGAATTCATTAAGTCCAGCTACTAAATCATCCGGATTAATTCCATGAACTAAAGCCGCTTCTTCTAATGACTCGCCTTGAGCTGATGGACAGCCTACGCAATGCATTCCGCTTGCCATTAATACCTGTATTAAACTAGGATCTATTGCTACGATATCAGCAATAATCATATCTTTACTTATTGTTGCCATAATAATCTCCTTTTCTGCGTGAATGTTCACACCTTTTGCATAAGATTATATTACATATGTTAAATTTATGCAAGGACTTGTATTTTATATGATTTTGTATTAAAATAAGTTCATCAATCAAAGGAGGATATCATTATGGCATACAAAATTTCAGATGGCTGCATCAGCTGTGGAGCTTGTGCTGCTGAGTGTCCAGTTGGCGCTATCAGCGAAGGAGAATCACAATACGAAATCAATCCTGATGAATGTTTAGACTGCGGTGCATGTGCTGCTGCATGTCCTACAGAATCAATTTCAGCTGAATAATATTACATTTAATTTGCAAGATTTTTGCAATCGAAAGTAACTTTCGATACTTATAAAAAGACTGTTATGCATGCCGCAAGGCTTACACTACAGTCTTTTTTATTTTATTTTGAATATTTTTTAAAAAATTTACTCTTTTTTTTCGGTTTTTCAAGTGTCATTGCCGCTTCCTTACTTCCTCTTTGATATCCTCTTACCAGTTCATCAAATTTCTTAAATCTTTCATCCTCTCTTTCATCCTGCATTCTAAAAAGATAATCCATTTCCTTTGACATTCCCTCATTTACCTTACCGCTAATACTATCAGATAGAATCTCCGTATTTCTAAGCATTGCTTGACTTACTGCCTCATTAATAATTTGTTGAAACTGAGCAATTTTAGTCCCTGCATTAATGTTTTTATGTATCTCTGGCATATTTTGATTACTATTAACAGCTATCTCATTAGAATTTATGTCATGAGCAGCAACTACCTTATCTATTGAAACTTCCTCACCTGATAATAATTCAGGCATAATCATCTTAATAGCCTTAAGTTGCAATCCCTGCTCTTTTAATTCTTTTACAGATTTAAGTAGTTGTATATGAAACTCTGTATAGTAACGATGACCCATTTCATTTCTGGGAATTTCTATCTCCAATTCTTCCTCCCAGTATCTTAGAACATGAGCTTCAACATCTACCATCCTAGATGCATCCGAAATAATGTAACGTTTCTCCCCCATCTTATCCTCCTTTTTGCTATTCTGGAAAATGCTTCCGCTATTTGCGCTTCTTTTTTCTTATAACATTATAGCATTAAAAAAAGGGATTTCAATTGCGAAATCCCTAAAAGTTTGTTTTTTATTTCTCCATATTGGCGAATTTTGTAAAATCAGGTAACCAATAAAGCTTAACTGTACCAATCGGACCATTTCTTTGCTTAGCAATTATTACTTCTGCTATTCCTTTATCTTCACTTTCTTTATTATAATAATCATCTCTGTATAAGAACATAACAACATCTGCATCCTGCTCTATAGCTCCAGATTCTCTCAAATCAGAAAGCATAGGTCTATGATCTGGCCTTTGTTCAACAGCACGGCTAAGCTGAGATAGTGCTATAACTGGAGCATTTATCTCTCTTGCCAACGCTTTAAGTGATCTTGATATATCAGAAATCTCCTGTTGTCTATTATCTGACTTCCCTGAACCAGACATCAACTGCAGATAATCAATAATAACAACCCCTAGATTATGTTCCATTTTATATTTTCTACACTTAGATCTAAGTTCAGAAATAGAAATACTTGGAGTGTCATCTATAATAAGGTTGGAATTTCCTATTACATTAGCACTTTCTATAAGTTTTTCCCAGTCAGAATCATTGAGATTACCCGTTCTAAGCGCCTGAGAATTAACTTTTGATTCAAGTGAAAAAAGCCTATTTACAAGTTGTTCCTTAGACATTTCCAAAGAAAAAATAGCAGTAGTAACATTTTTTCTGAATGCCACATGCTCTGCAAGATTAAGCACAAATGCCGTTTTTCCCATAGAAGGTCTGGCTGCTATAAGAATAAGATCTGATGGCTGTAATCCTGACATCTTGTAATCAAGATCTATAAAACCTGTTGGAATACCGGTAATATTACCTCCTGTTTTAGCGGCTGCTTCAATCTTATCAAGTGCATTTATTACTACTTGTTTAATAGGTACATAATCACCGCCAGAACGGCTCTGCATAAGTCCAAAAATCTTTTTTTCTGTGTCGTTCATTATGTCTTCAAGATTATCTTTTCCGACATAACATTCATTCATAATATCTTCATTAGTCTTAATAAGCTTACGAAGCATTGCCTTTTCTTTAACTATATTGGCATAGTATTTAATATTAGCTGATGTTGGAACAGATGCAACAATATCTCTAATAAAATCAATGCTGCTAAGTTCAGCTGGTACATCTTTTTCTTTAAGTTTTTCCTGTAGAGTAACTAGGTCAACCGGCTTTCCTTCTCTATTCAATTCTGTCATAGCTTCAAACAATATCCCATACTGATTGCCATAAAACTCATCTGATAAAAGAAGTTCAGATGCCGCCACCACAGCTTCATTATCCATAATCATTGCGCCCACAACCGACTTTTCTGCTTCTGTACTATGTGGTAGAACTCGTTTAATCAGAGCCTCGTCCATTTAATAAACCTCCATTACCTACTGGATATATATCTATTCTTGTCCTATAACTTTAACTGTCAACTTTGCTGTTACTTCCTTATGAATCTTAACCTGAATTATATGTGTACCAACTGTTTTAATAGGTTCGTCTAATACCATCTTCTTTTTATCAATATCATATCCAAGCTGGTCGTTCGCTGCTTTTGCAATCTCTTTAGTTGAAACAGAGCCAAATATCTTACCGCCTTCACCAAGTTTAAGCTGCAATACAACTGGTTTTTCTTCTATTTTTTTAGCAAAGTCCTTAGCTTCTTCAAGTCTTTGCAATGCAATCCTCTCTTCATTGGCTTTTTGTAACTTAAGGTCATTTATGTTCTTAGTTGTAGCTTCAATTCCTAACTTTTTAGGAATTATATAATTTCTGCCATATCCTTCATTAACTTTGACTTTATCACCTTTTTTCCCTAATGGTTTAACATCCTGTAGTAAAATAACTTCCATCTTTTTGCCTCCTATAACTGTTAAATTGCGCCTTCTTCAAGCATCTCGTCTAGTGTGCGCTTGATAGTGTCCTTAGCTTCATCTATAGTGCAATTCAAAAGCTGGGCTCCAGCCACATTCATGTGACCTCCACCACCAAGCCTTTCCATAACCAACTGAACATTTAAATTATCAATTGACCTTGCACTTACATATATCATATTATTGTAATTAGTTACCACAAATGATGCCTTTATGTGGTTAATATTCAATAGTTCATTAGCTACCTGTGCTCCAACAACTGTTGGACTTTCTATATTATTAGAAGAAGATTCTGTAATTGCATATTCTTCTCTATATACTTCAGCATTATGAACAGCTTCTGCTCTAGCCTGAAAATCATTAAAATCATTTCTAAACAGAAGTCTTACTCTTGTAATATCAGCACCATTTCTTCTTAAGAAGGCTGCTGCCTCAAATGTTCTAACACCTGTCTTAACTGCAAAATTATTAGTATCTATCATTACACCTGCATATAAAGCATCTGCTTCAGGCTGTCTTAACTTAACTTCATCATGTATATATTGTAGAATTTCTGATACCATTTCACAAGTTGAAGACGCATAGGTCTCTATATATGAAAGAACTGCATTCTCAATAATCTCACTGCTCTGCCTATGATGGTCAAGTACAACCGTTGCTTTTGACAGCTCCAGCAATTCTGGACATTCCGTATAACTTGGTCTGTTAACATCCACCACTATAACCGCTGTGTTAGAATCTACAAGGTCCTGAGCCTCACTACTATTAATAAATATATCATCTTCATAATCGGAATTACCTACAAATCTCTCTAGCATAGGTCTTACTGATGTCGTTATCTCATTAATTACAATATATGCTTTTTTATTAAGTGTCTTAGTTGCCCTATATAACCCAATTGATGCGCCGAATGAATCAACATCACCAATCTTATGTCCCATAATAATAACCTTATCTTTTGTCTCAAGAAGTTCTCTAAGTGCATGTGCTTTAACTCTTGCCTTAACTCTAGTATTCTTCTCTACCTGTTTTGTTTTACCACCATAATAATATATCTTCTCCTGATCCTTAATTACAGCCTGATCTCCACCACGACCAAGTGCTAAATCAATAGCAGTTCTTGAGTAATCACAATTCTGCATATAATTCTCACCATTCACACCAAGTCCGATACTAATGGTAACATCCATCTCATTACCTATATTTACTGACTTAACTTCATCTAATAGTGAAAATTTATTACACTGAAGGGTTTCTACATATCTTTGCTGAATAGCTATAAAATATTTATCCTTCTCCATCTTCTTAACAATTCCATTAATTCCCGTAATATATTTATTAATCTTTCTATCAATAAGTGCTATCAGAAGTGAACGTCTTACATCTTCTACGCTTTCAAGTGCTTCCTCATAATTATCAATATATATAAGACCTGCAACCATCTTTTGATCAATATTGTCTTTTGCTAAACGCTTAATCTCTGTCTCATCAAAGAAATAAATAGCAATAAGATAATCTTCATCATTAGACATCACTACAATACTATCATTATTAAAGATTCCTTTAACATCAACCTTTTTAAGTTCAACCCTGTACTCTCTGTTTTCAAATCTAATATTCAATTCTTTAATCTGTCCATCAAATATAAGGTTGTCCTCTGAAATATCATCAAACATCGTACAAAGTGAACGTACTTTAACATCTTCTCTATGAATTAGCTTGGAGAGTTCCTTATTCTTCCACATAACTTTTCCATCCATATCAATAAGTCCATAGGGAATCGTAAGGTCTTGTAGCAGCTTCTTTTGAATCTGGGCATAATCAGTAGCAAATCCTACCAATTCATTCATAATTATAGTCTTATTGTAGATATATAAAGCTACTGCTACCATTAGATACACTACTGTTGCTGAGCTGGCTATCACTCCTGCCGGAATGCTTATAAAAAATATTGTTATATCTGCTACTATAAGTAATATACTTAAAAATATTGGCCAAAGAAGATATGTCTTCAACTGTCCTTTAACTTTGAATTTTCTATTCATAATAATCTCCACTTCCATCTATACAGATGATTAGTTCCATTATACCATTCTTTATAGAAAATATAAAGTCCTTTATATTGAGCCGATTTCTAATTGTTTTAAACTGTTTTTATAATATTTTTGCAATAATAACTATTTATACTAATTTATATTCTATCCTTATGTTCTCTACAATGTCGTATCATAAATACTACTATAGCAATAACTACAGGCACAACAATATGTATAACTTTACTTATATCTGATATTCCTACACTATTACTTAGGGCCAAATATTTAACTTCATCTATATTCATGTACAAAAGTACTGCTGGTACAACAATAATACAGACATTTAGCATTTGTCCTATTCTGGTATTTGAACACATCTCTGATATTTCCAGTACAATTATTCCTACTATATAGGCACTTATTAGTCTCACTATATACATTAATAATATATACTGAATCAGGCTGATTTTTAATGGGAATTTGCCAAGTGCAACAAAGCTCTGCACAGGCGCTGTTAAATCCGAAAGCCCCATTCTTCCTATTACATTCTCAAATTCCACATATGAAATTGGCGCTACTATAATTATTGAAGCAATAAATGTCCATATCATTTTAATTCCATACGTTTTTTTTATTCCCATTTTTGTTGTTCTTATTATTGCCATAGAATTGTTTTGCTTATCTATAGATGCAAATCCTCCTATTATAAGTGCTATACATAACAATTCAATCATAGCATTTTTCTCTCTTCTTTTTGCTCCTGCATCTCCAATTAAACTATTATATCCAAATGGATTAACGAATTTTACTTCTATTCCTGTATTCTCTTTAATCTCTTTTAGCTTATCCTTATGCTTTAATATTATATCAAGTGCTTTTTTCTTATCTTCTATCTGATTAAACATTTCAGGTTTTAAACTTAACTCATCAATTTCCTCCTGCCACTTATCAAAATATTGCTCCGAATCTTCTATACTTACATTTAATAGCTCCTTATAGTATTTATTAAGATTAGTAGAAACGCCATCATATAGTAATGGTTTATAGTTCTGTGATAAAAGTGCTATACAAATAACAAACATCACTACTATTATACCTTTAAGCGCCCACAACAGTTTATATCCCTCATGAAGAAATATGTTAGTTCCATTAACAAAGTTATTGAGCCACCTGCTGATATTGTCAGTGTACTTTTCTATTATGTTAGGTGAACTTACTGGATATTTTCTAGGATTGACAATAATATTAACACCCACCCCTACAATGCACAGCAAAAGTAAAACTACTATGCAAAAGTTTAATATAAAAACAGGCTTACCAAATATAAAAATATTAAGATAATTTCTAAATAAATTATTTGTATTTAAAAATGCAAAGGGATTAATATATTTTAAAAGAACCATATTGCTTATATCTGTAACCTTAACATATGATATGTATTCAGCCCCCATTATAATAGCTGTAATAAGAATAGCAATATTCATCTTAGATATAACCGATAGTATAATCCATATCAAAACAGCAATCGTAAATATACCTGCTGCCTTAATAAGGTATACGCTCAAAATATATTCTCCTATATTAAGTGGTATAGAACAATTTTCAAAGCTCTGAATAGATTGTATACTTGCAGACCAATTTATTGCTCCATACATATTAATTGAAATTAAAAGCGTTGATAAATAAAATATAGCGGAAATTATAACAGATGAAATAGCAAGTATTCCCGTTCTTTTAATTGTTAAACTTAGTCTTCCCTTTTTCAAACTATGTATTATACTCCATAATCCAATCTTTCTTTCACTCAAAAACTGCATTATTATTAGAATCATAATTAACAATACTATATAATCTGTAATCTCGTAATCAGACCATACATCAATTACTTTATCATTAACAATCTCTGTTTTTACATTTGATACCTTTTTGAAATCCTCAACCGTTTTTTCTATATTTAATCTTGAATATGAGTTGTTTTCTGCAAAAATTTCTATGCTAGACATCTGCTTGGCATTATCACAAATATTTTGGTACTTCGTTTTATACTCTTTATAATATTCTATCTGTTCAACAACTCTATTATAGGCATTTATTTTATATATATCAGTTTCATTTTCTGTAGAAAGTACACTAAGTTTTTCATTTACATCTGTCATAATACTATCATTATCCCAACCTGTATAATATTTAATTGCCTTGCTATATTCGTTATCACTATTCTTTATATACTCTGTATAATCATAATTTTCTCCATATATCATCTCTTCCTCAGAAATATTGCCCTCTTGTTGAACAAAGAAAAATAAATTGATCATAAACAGGATAATAATAATTCCTAATACCGATCTTTTGTAAACTCTTAATGTCTCCATAAATAATCGTACCTTTCTAAAAAATGAATATCCTAAGTAAATATATTTCATATACTTACTGAATTATATTATTCATTTTTCAAGATAATATAAATATACATCCTCTAAATCAATATTGCTGCTAACTTCCTCAAATCCTTCAGGCTTTATATCACCTATAACTCTAACGTATACTCCATCTTTTCTTTGATTAATATTTCCTATCTTATAGCATTTGCTTAACTCTTCCTGTTCTTTTTGATTACAGATTTTTTCGTATACTTTTCCTTCAATAGAAGCAATTAACTCTGCTGGCGTCTTCATATCCAACAGCTTTCCATTCTTAAGGAGAAGCACCTTACCAGCAATGCATTCAATATCACTGACAACATGAGTGGCTAAGATTACAATTCTATCCATTGCAATCTTAGAAATAAAATTGCGTATTCTTATTCTTTCTTCAGGGTCAAGTCCTGCCGTTGGTTCATCCAAAATAATAATCTGAGGATTCCCTAGTAATGTTGCTGCAAGCATTACCCTTTGCCTCATTCCTCCGGAAAATCCTGATAGCTTTCTATGTGCCTCATTAGTAAGACCAACAAGATTCAGTAAAAATGTTATCTCTTCTTTAGCTTTTGATTTTTTAATACCCTTTAGTCCTGCCATATACAATAAAAACCTTTTTGCAGAAAAATTATCATATAGTCCTTGTTGTTGAGGCATATATCCTATTAATTCACGAAAAGAACTACCTAATGAAAGTATATCTGTACCATTGTATAAAATACCTCCTGAGGTTCGAGATATATTATCTGTAAGTAGGTTCATTAATGTACTTTTACCAGCTCCATTTGGTCCTATTATTCCATAGATGCCACACCTCATTTTAACACTAAAATTAGTCAATGCAATTTTATTACCATAATGTTTTGATAATTCTTTAAATTCCAATTCCATAGTCAACTTCTCCCTCAGTTTATTACATAATCAGTGACCCTTCATATGTAAATATATTATCCTCATATATCTTATTGCCTTTAATAATATCCTCAACATTAACTGCATACTGATATTGCATTCTATAGCTCTTCTCTATATTGTACTCCGATTTTTCATATAATATAGTACCATTGATTATATTTAAACCACTTATGGGCTTGTCCCTTGTTGACAATTCACTTTCACCTAACTTTTTACCATTAAAATCATATATATATATTATTTTATTATAATACGGATTATTTTTATCTCCTGAATCATTAGCAACTAGTAGATATATGTAATTATCATCTGTATATACTATTCCTTCTCTATTAATATTATTTTCTACCAATGGTTTACCATTCATAAATTCACTATCATATACATATATTCCATAATTCAAATCAAAATCGTATATTTTGTCATTGTGAACAGCAAAATTACTCTGATTCTCATTTAATTCCTTCAGTTTTTTAACTTCTCCTGTGATTTCGTCAAAACTATATACAACTTCATTATTCTGATATCCAGCTCCCCAATATACTTTATCAGAATTAGCATACATTTTGTATATTATTGGATAGCTATTGCTTACATTTTCACTGTATATGAGTTCCGCTTTTGAACCAGCTTCTAACTTAACCCTAAATATTATTGCTTTTTCTTCATCTCCAACATAAATTCCTCCCTTACAATAACAATATCCATTGTGAATTATACTATTAAGAGAGTTTCCACCTATATTTGTACCTTTACTGTTGTATTCATATATCATGCTAATTTTAGTCTTTTCAAATGTATCTAATGACACACTATACAGATTTACCTGATTAACCTCATCATCTTCTTCATCTTGATCAGTCTGAAGATAGCACATAACACCATCTCCCACTGCAAATGATTCACTCGAAAACGTTGGAATAATTGATATACAGTTATTAACATGTACACATTCTGGCTTATTACACATATATGCTAATGTATCAGATGTCTTATCATAATAACGTATATTATTAGTATTATTCTTTTTACTGCATACTGTTATATATCCATTCTTATACTCGTACATATTATTCATTAATGATACATTGCTATCTTCTCTTTTAATGCTATTATCTATAACAACATCTCCCATTAAATCTGTCAACTTAAAATTCTTAATAACCTTTTCTGTCTCTGATTCGTTTGTAACTGCCTCAGTATTATCATTTACTTTTTTATTATCATCACTTGCATTGCTCCTGCAACCCGATAACATCACTAAAATCCCTATTATTAGCAATGTTCCTTTAATATTATTCTTCATAAACATCCACCTATAATCCACCTATTAATTATTTGGATTATCTTTTCCTTTTTATTATTATTTTCCTATTTCACAGTCTACATAGTTTGCAAACTATTTTATTAATTAGTTATTTCCTACCAGTTATACTGGTTGTTACTATATAGTATCATTGTCTTAACTATATTACCACTCAATATATGATGAGAATAGCACGCCACCATTGTAGTACCTTGGGGTAAATTAATTGATATACTAGCAACTTGTGCCTTTTTTCCAGAATCATATGTATTTGAAGTCAATATGTTACCATGATAATCATACTTATATCCCTCATATGCTTGTACATAATAGTAATACATACTTGTTGATGTAGATGATGTAAATACATTATTTATAATCTTCGTTTTTGCTGTCCAATTTCTCGAATCAGCCGTCCCTGTTGCTGTTTGCGTCATATTACTAAGAGCATATGCTGGAATTGTTGTTTGTACCATACATAACACTATAATAACTGCCACAATTGTTTTAACTTTTTTCATTTTAAATACCTCCACACTTAATTTTTTAGTTTGCAAACTATGTATTAAGTTCATGCTATACCTATTACCATTTTTTGTCAAGTACACGCCTTTATAAAACAAAAAAAAATGCATCCCCTTTAATTCGGGAATGCATTCATTATAATTAGTCTAATGTGTAAGGCATTAAAGCAATATGTCTAGCACGTTTGATTGCTACTGTAAGAGCTCTCTGGTGTTTAGCACAGTTACCAGTGATTCTTCTAGGAAGAATTTTTCCTCTTTCAGATACATATCTCTTCAACTTATTAACATCTTTGTAATCAATCTCGTTGTTCTTATCGCCACAGAATACGCATACTTTTTTTCTTCTACGAGTATTTCTTCTCTTCATAGGGTAATCGCCTCTGTCGCCTCTATCATTCTTGTTGAATGGCATAATACATGACCTCCTAAAATATTTTAATTAAATGGAAGACCTTCGTCTTCTACGCCATCAGGTATATTCATAAATCCGTCTCCTGCCGCACTTGTCGGTTCAGGTCTTGAATTCTGAAAGCCCCCTTCACTACTAGAATTCTTGCTCTCAGCAAATTCTGAATTCTCAACAATAACTTCTGTAGTGTATACCTTTTGACCGTCTTTGTTTGTGTAGCTTCCTGTCTGGATTCTGCCCTCTACAACTAACTTTGTTCCTTGGTGTAAATATCTCTCAGCAAATTCTGCTGATTTTCCAAATGCAACGCAAGAAATAAAGTCTGCTGACTGGTCATTACCATCACGCTTGAATCTACGATCTACTGCTAATGTATATCTGGCGATTGCCGTAGAGTTTTCTCCCTGGGAATACCTTACCTCAGGGTCTCTAGTCAATCTTCCCATAAGCATAACTTTATTCACACGATCTCCTCTTTTCTTTATAGATTTTGTTCTTTATAGGTAATTACGCATCTTGTCTTACGCATAAATATCTGATAACATTCTCCATAATACGAACTTGACTTTCAACTTCGTTTGGACAATTTGAATCAGATTCGAACTGAATAAAGTAGTAGTAAGCTTCCTTCATCTTCTGAATTTCGTAAGCTAATCTCTTCTTACCCCATTCATCAACGTTAGTAATTGTACCACCGAAACGTGTAATCTGCTCTTTCACTTTCTCGATAGCAGCTACTCTTTCATCATCTTCGAGTTTAGCACTAATAACAACAGCTAATTCATATTTGTTCATGTCTTCTTTTACCTCCTTTTGGTCTCTGGCCCCTATCTATGTAGGAGCAAGGATATAATATATCACGAAGTAACATTCTACCATATTAAGTCAAAATGTGCAAGCTGTTTTTTTGACTCTAATGCTTTTGATTCTAATGCTTTTGATTCTAATGCTTTTAATGTAAGTGCCTGCATCATTCATATCTAGCTCTAGGTTTTCATATGCTCTGTTTAACCTATGTTCAAAATCATTCTATCTTATTATTATTGCAGCAACTATTGATGCTATTACAAGTATTGCAACTGTAATCACTATAATAAGATTATGTTTTTTTACTTTTCGCATTGACTCATGAGCAAATGTGTTATCTTCAGCAGTATTCTCTGATTCTTTACCTCCTGTATCTTCTTCGCCATATTCTCCAACGTATTCTTCACTGTCTTCTGATAAGAATTCTTTTATTATATTCTGTGCGTCTTTTACATCTTTTTCATCTACATAAATGTCTTCACCAAACAGTGACATTCCTGTGGAAATCCCTAAATATTCACCACTGCCTACACTTTGCCTGTATGCATGTATATTATTATTCACTAGAATTTCTACAATCATATCCGCATTCAGTCTATCCTGAGCCTGATACACTTTAACTGGTACTACTGCTACATACTCTTCCTTTTCCATCTTAATCCTCATTTCTGCACTGCCTTTCGTTCATAACAGACTTTGTGTCAAGAAGCGCTCCGCCATAAATATGCGTGTGAAAAATTTATTTCCAACCTATGCCAGCCACCTCTCACATTGTTAAACATTATATATGCATATTACCATCTGTATCCTATTTATGCAACTCTAATACTATCATTTATACTTATTTCTGTTGGTTATCACGATTTGTAACATACACTCAAGTATCCTAGGCAGATATATCATACCGTTTCCTCTGCTGCGTAATTTCCTTGTACAAAGTAAAAATAGAGAAAACTGTATACTTTCTGATATACAGCCTTCTCTATTCTATAAATATTAAATTCAGGTTTTACTCAAGATTTAACTTGTTCTTTAATGCATATCTGCATCCATAGTAATATACTACTGCTAACACTATATATAACACATTGCAGAATATTAATATAGTACATATATCTGCTCCTGTAGACTTAATTGATAATTCTTCTGTCAATATGTTAGGTCTAATAAGAGTCATGACCACAAGGCCGATTGAAGATATTATCTGTACTACCATACTTATTACGAAATATGCTACTACACCACCAAGTACTCTATGTTTTGTTAACATCTGTCCGAACGCCATAGATGCGTAGAATACAAGTAATTGGTTGATTACTGCTAGTATCATAAGTATAAATATCTGAACGGCAACCATAATAAGAATCTTCTCGCTGCCCATAAGTTCAAATGTGCTCTTTAGGAAATCACCTATAGTAGAAAATGTATTCTTATCTGCTAATAAGAGTAACACTGATATACAGATGACCAAAATACTAGCTAAAAACCAAACTGTTCCAGCAATAAGCTTGCTTATTATATGCTGTCCTGGTGTAACTGGCAGAGTAAAGGATAAATAGCCTTCATCACCTAGCAGATTCTTATAGAATCTCATAAGTATTAATACAAATGTTACAATTGACAAAGCTACAATTATAGCTACATACATTGCTAAGAATAAAGTTCTAAATATATCGAATATATCATTATTAACATTTACCATAACAAAGGCTTTATTAATAAGTGTTAATACAAGTGTTGCAAGATATAAGAGTCCAAAAGTTCTTGAAGTAGCTTTAAACTCATGTTTAATTAATTTTCCTAACATTTGAATACCTCCCTGAACAAAGAATCTACTGACTTGCCTTCTATCTGTCGAATCTCATCTACAGATTTATGCATCACTATCTGTCCATACTGTATAAATACTACATCATCTAAGATTTGCTCTATGTCGCTAATTAAATGTGTAGATATAATAATAGTTGCTTCAGGATTATAGTTAGTAATAATAGTATTAAGTATATAATCTCTAGCTGCTGGATCGACACCTCCAATAGGTTCATCAAGCATATATAACTCTGCATCTCTGCTCATTACAAGGATTAGCTGTACCTTTTCCTTAGTACCTTTTGACATCGTACTAAGCTTATCACTAGGACTAATATTAAGGTGCTTAAGCATTGAATATGCCTTTTCTGTATTAAAATCATCATAGAAATCCGCAAAGAAATCTATAATCTGTTCAACCTTCATCCAGCTGTTAAGATATGTTCTCTCTGGCAGATATGAAACTATCTTCTTTGTTTCAATACCTATTTCCTTACCACTGATAAGAATTTTTCCAGAAGTTGGTGTAAGTAGACCATTTGCCAACTTAATCATTGTTGATTTACCACTTCCATTAGGTCCTAGTAGACCTACAATCTTGCCTCTCTCAATTGACAGGTTAATTCCTGTTAATGCAGGCATACCGCCATATTTCTTTACTAGATTCTGGCATTCTAAAACATCATTCATCTTCATAAACCTTCCTTCCCTATTGCTTTTTTATTAATTCTACAATCTCTGAATTAGTATAGCCTAGCTGTTTCATTGATTCAAGAAATACATTAATACGCGTCTTTGCAATCTCATCTTTTATTGATTTAATCTTCTCAACGTCTTCGGTAATAAATCTGCCTGTAGTTCTCTGTGTAGATATTAGACCAGCTCCTTCTATAGCAACTAGAGCTTTTTGCATAGTGTTAGGATTCACCGATGCCTCCATAGCCAGATCTCTAACAGATGGCAATTTACTTCCAGCTTGATATTCTCCTATTACTATCCTCTTCTCTATTTCTTCAATAAGCTGAGAATATATAGGTCTGTCATCATTTAATAACCATGCCATATTGTACCTCATTTCTGTTAGTGTTATTGTATTAGTTGTATTACTCATATAATACATCCGTTTTTTTTATTTGTCAACTGTTTTTTATATATAATTTCCTACAATCAAAAAAAATGAGCTATTGAAATTCAAAAGCTCATTCATTCTTTGTTATTATTGATTTAACGCTCTTCTCAAATGCCGAACGCTTTAACATAATCTGATGTCCACATCCCATACATTTAATCCTAAAATCGGCACCTTCTCTTAGCACTTCCCATTCATAGCTGCCGCATGGGTGTTTCTTTTTCATCTTAACGATATCTCCAACATTATAATCCATTCTAATTCTCCTCTAACAAACATAAATACAGTGATATTAATTCTTCTCCTGTATCTTCCTTTGTTAAAGGTATCTTAAGTGCCTGAGTATCTGCCTGTAACTTTAAGTTACTTCCAAATACCGATATAGGTGGTGTAATATCTATAAATACATCTAACGTCGAAAATATAGTAGCTGTATTACCCATTATCATATTACTTAATTCGCCTAAGGCTGAACATGCCATCTCATCAAGAGTCTCAACTGGCATTCCAAACATCATACTGCTTGCAATCCCTTTAGCTTTTTCTTCTTCCATAACAATTAGCACTTGACCTTTAAGCGCTCCAGTTAATCCTACCTGTAAGATAAAAGTAGAATGAGAAAAAATCAAATTATCTACGCAAGGTTTTCCAACCTTTAACTTAGTATTAGCCATACTTTCCATAATCGTTAAACTCGATTGGATAAATGGATTTATATGCTTAACATCTAGGCTTTTTACCATATCATTTCCTCTTTTCATAACTGTGACTTTATTTGATTATATCATATTTATGAAAATATAAAAAGCTTGTTTTCTTTATATTCTTCTTTTTTTTCATAATTTATTATAATTCTTCCATCCACACTC
>CAZNEZ010000005.1:34413-80674 GCA_964572475.1 uncultured Lachnospiraceae bacterium | reverse complement strand
GGCAACAGAGCTTGTAGAAGCTTTAAAAGAAGGTACTTCATTACCAATTCAGATGCATACTCATTATACATCTGGTGTTGCTTCAATGACTTATTTAAAGGCAGTTGAAGCTGGTGCTGATGTTATTGATACTGCAATGTCACCATTCTCTATGGGAACAAGTCAGCCTGCTACAGAGGTTATGGTTGAGACATTTAAGGGAACTCCTTATGACACAGGCTTTGACCAGAACTTATTAGCAGAGATTGCTGATTACTTTGCTCCAATGAGAGAAGAAGCATTAAAGTCAGGTCTTATGAATACTAAGGTTCTTGGCGTTAATATTAAGACTTTATTATATCAGGTACCAGGTGGAATGCTTTCTAACCTTGTTTCACAGTTAAAAGAAGCTAATGCTGAAGATAAATACAGAGATGTTCTTGAAGAGATTCCAAGAGTTCGTAAGGATTTTGGTGAACCACCACTTGTTACACCTTCATCACAGATTGTTGGAACACAGGCTGTTCTTAACGTATTACAGGGTGAAAGATACAAGATGATTACAAAAGAATCTAAGAAAGTTCTATCAGGTGAGTTTGGACAGACAGTTAAACCATTTAGCGAAGCTGTTCAGAAAAAGGCTATCGGTGATGCTACACCAATCACATGCAGACCAGCAGATATGATTGAGCCTCAGCTAGATAAATTTGAAAAAGAAGTTGCACAGTACAAAGAGCAAGACGAAGATACATTATCATACGCATTGTTCCCACAGGTTGCTACAGATTTCTTTAAGTATCGTCAGGCTCAGGAGAAGAAAGTTGATCCTACAATTGCTGATACTAAAAATGGAGCATATCCAGTATAATCACTGATTAGTACCACTAAATAAATATATTAAAATATAATCCACTATTGTTATTGCTGTATATACGGTGATTGTGATAGTGGATTTTTATATAAAAATTTTGATAAAGAATTTTTAGACAAAAAGAAATTATACTTGTAAAATTTTCATAAATATGTAATGATAGAAGAAATGTAATATATTTAAAATGTAGTTTCAATAAGTGGTGTATTAATATGTACAGAAGTGGAGGAAGTAAGTTATGAAGAAGGTAAGAAGATTTTTATTTTTCTCTCTTATGGTGGGAGCAAGTATATTAGTGCTTGCTGCATGCAGTAAGAATGACAACAGTAGCAAAGAAACAAAAGATGGGAATCAGAAAACTACAACTGGCGAAGAAAAGGAAAGTACAACAAAACCCAAAACTACAACATCTGCTAATTCTGAACAGACAACAGAGGAAGTTAGCATAGTAGATTCTAGTGGTAAAATCATATTTCCAGATGAAAAAGTGACTAAGATTCAGATAAGAGATGGAAATACAGGGAAAGATTACCTTGTTACAAGTGAAGGAGATATCAATAAGTTTATTAATGAACTTAAAGACATTAAATTTAGTGCGATTGAAGAAGAAAAAACAGCAGGAACATCATACATAGTAGCGTTAGCGAATGATAAAAATGAGACTCTTGTAGGTTTAGTAATTCAAGGTACTAGAACAACTTTTGCAAATGAAACCAAAGAAACAATTTATACACAGGATAAGGATTTGGTTAAAATGTGCGAAGAATATACTAAATAACAATGATAATAATACATAAGCTAAAATCTATAACAGTAATCTGAAAAAAATGCAAAAGTTATTCTGTTATACAAAAATACAACTTGTAAAATATAAATAAGTATTATATAATTAAAAGAGCATAAGGCATTTATACTACATCTTAAAGGGAATATAGATGTAGGTATTGCAGAGTTACGGATTAAATTTGAAAAAGAAAGGTGGATGGACAGAGTATTTAGTAATAAGTGTTATAGTCAGGCTGGGGAAAACAGTTACTATATCGCGGAGAAAAATAATAATAAGTGCAGTATGCTGTAGCAATAAGTGGTGTATTAACGTATACAAAATGGAAATGAATGGAGACAATTATATATAAGTGAATAGAGTAAGGTAATGTATAGCTAAAGGGTCTTTGACATGGCAGAATTTAACGATGGAAAATCTGCTCCAGAAATGGTTCCAAACAAAAAACATCGATAGGAGGGCTTTATGAAAAAAAATATTAAGTTACTGATGATTATAGGCGCTATGATTATAGGAGTATCCTCAAGTGCAATAGCAGGTGAGCAAGTTACAAAAGAAGAAGCAAATGCAATAGCAGATGTAAGGATTTGTGAATTTACAGATACAACTTCTGAAGAAATGGGAGAGGTTACAAATACTTATGAATTGTATGATAAGTTAGGTAACATCTCAGCTTACTATTTCCAATATTCAGATGCGTATATTATTATTGGAGCTAATACACAGTACTATCCAGTAATTGAGTATTCAGATGATAATGAAAGCTTTATAAGTAAAGCTATTGCAGAATATGTACAGGATGGGCATAGCATAAGTGATATAAAAATATACTATACAGGTGGAATAAACTACTATATTGGAACTGATGGTAACAATAATGTTAAATCAATCAATAGTCAGGATGGAACAGAATGTAATGTTTCATCGTTAGAACTTTCTAGTCCGGTTGAAAAGAGTGAATGGTATATCAATACAACAGAAAGTATGGGTATGTCAACTACTCCAATAAATGTTATTATTACAAATCCAAATAGTTATGAAAGCCAATATTATTCTAAAACAGTTAAAAATGTGCCTAATTATAATATTACATATTTTTCAACCAGTAATTTTAGTGGATATAAAGATCACTGTTCACCTACTGCAGCAACAAACCTTGCTAAATATTGGTATGTGAGAAATAATTCAAAGTATAATAAACTGTTAGTAGCAGGTAGTTGGGCTAATAGTTTTAAAAAATTTTACAATTATTTTGGAACAACTCCAGGCATAGGTACTTATAATAGTAAATTAGGAAATGGATTTTATATGTATTTTAGAGATTGTGGAATAAGTTTGACAAAAAATCAATATATATCAAATCCAACAATTAGCATACTAAAAAAAGAGATTGATGATGGATACCCATTCGAATTTTGTCTCCTGTCCCATAAATTATACGGAGATCATCATGTGTTAGCCTTAGGATATGTTACGTATATCTATAGAAATGGCAACACATTAACAAACTCTGATTATATTAGAGTGGCAGATGGTTGGTGTAATAATGGTAATAGGTATGTGAAATTTGCGGAAAATGAAGTAAAATATGGAATTCAGATAGTTAGACCAGCTTAAATCTAATTAGAAATTGTTTAACATAATTCATGAAAATTACAAAATAAGAACAATTTTATTATATTAGAAATGGACTATTAAAATCCAAATCTAAAAAAGGATTGCTTAAGCTAAGTTTGTTTCTATAATATCAAAAAATCAATAGCTAGTGATTTTTACTTAGATAAATCATTTATAACAAATATAATTATTTGGTAAAATTCATCAAAATATCTCAGTTGTTTAAAATGCTTTTTATAGTAATTCGAGCAACTGAGATAATGATAAAACAAGTATATTATCTTTAACAATGTTAAATTATGCTAATATATAATATATAGAAATTGATGCTACAAAAAACATCACAAAATGTTTTGCACTTGAAGTATCATTCCAAACAAATTGTCATAAAGTAGGCAATAAATTAGCAATTATAAGGAGGTAGTTTATGAAAAAGAATAGAAACATATTTTTAATATTTTTGATATCAGTAACTGCTTTTATTGTTACAGCTTGTGAAAAAGAAGTTAGTGATAATCAAACTACAACTGGAGAAGAAAAGGAGAGTACAACGAAATTCGTACCTACCATACCAGTTAGTACTGAACAGACAACAGAGGAAGTTAGCATGGTAAATTCTAGTGGTAAAATCATATTTCCAGATGAAAAAGTGACTAAGATTCAGATAAGAGATGGAAATACAGGGAAAGATTACCTTGTTACAGAGGCAGCAAAGATAGAAGAGTTAATTAATGAAATTTCAAAGGTGGAATTTGTAGCAAGTAATGAAGAAAATAGTGGTGGAACATCTTACTTAATGTATATGTTAAACGAAGAGAATAAGGAAGTCTTTGCAATGTATACAGCTGGAATAGTTTCTCATGTTGGAGGAGATGACGTAATATATCGCAATAATAAGACAAATCTCGATGATATATTTGATAAGTATGTTAAAAGCGTAAGCTAAATTATATTTCAATACAATATATAACAGCTAAACAGGGATATTTTATGGGTGTGGCAATGGTATGCTAAGCGGAGGAAGTAAGTTATGAAGAAGGTAAGAAGAATTTTATTTTTGTCTTTTATGGTGGTAGCAAGTATATTAGTGCTTGCTGCATGTAGTAAGAATGACAACGGTAGCAAAGAAACAACAGATGGGAATCAGAAAACTACAACTACTAAGGCAGAGCAAACAACTATCAAGGAAGAGTCAACGACAGATATGTATACATATGATATGGTGGGAGAAGACAAAACTATTGTATTGCCTACAGAGGATATTACTAAGATTCGTATTCAAGTTCCAGAATCTGAACTTTTGGAGTATCAGACAGTTACAGATTTAGCGAAGATTAAGAATTTTGTTAATGGAATTAAGAAGATGACATTTATTAAAGGTGATACAAAGAATCTGGCTACTGGCAGTAGTATGGTAGTTGATTTATATTATAATGAAAAAGATTATATGAGAATCAGCGTTTTGGGTAAGCAGGCATTTATTACAACAGGTGATGGCAAAGTTGGATATTTTGAAACAAATGATTATTCGGTACTTGAATCTCTTGTAAACGCAGCACTTTAGAACAACCAATTCATTTAATCCACTATAACTATAAAACGTGTAAAGTACATTTTATAGTTATAGTGGATATTTTTATAATTTTGTTTTATAATTTATTATATTAGAGGATTAGGATGTCAAAAGGTACTCTTTATAACTGATACTAACATATTGCACAAATAGTGGAATAAAATAATCTGCTATTTGTACAATACGCCAATACAATTACAAAATAGTAGCTTTTGACACCCTAATCTTTAGATGCCAGGGTCGAATAAATGAATTTCAGTTCACCCTTACCTTAGCACCTTGAAAATTTCACACATTTTTTTATATAGTTGCTTGTAATGCTTTTGTTATGGCTTTTATTCATTCAATCAACACTGTTTATTGAAAATATTAAATGTTAAATATTGGATTTTGAGCATAGTTTCCTAAGCCATTCCTAAATGTGAATAGCTTGCGTATATTTAATGCTATTACTTTGCATCCAAAAAAGAATCTACTTCGAATTTTTCCACAGACGTTCATTCGATCAACATGATATTTTTTGCGCAGAATCGAAGGTAGCGTTTCAACACCATTTCGTAGACGAGCAAGAGCTTTAAATTCATCCGTTTTCATGTAACGTCGTGTATTGGCACGATACTGTGCGGTAGCGGAGATATCTAAGGAGCAAACTTTTTTATGTTCCTTTATTCTACACTCATCTTTATGTGAACAATTCATACAGACTTCTTTGGAAAATGAGGCATGTATATGTCCATTGCTACTTGAACAGCAGCAGCTTACTGGTGAATTTCCAGCAGGGCACTGAAGAATTTTGGTTCCTTCTTCGTTTAATACAAAGTCGGCATAAATATCAGGAACATCTTTTCCTGTCAGATCAGTTGTTACCAGCTTTATATTTTTTGATGCTGCAAGCACAGTATTTTCTGCACCACAATAAGCTCCATCAGTAACTAAAACAGTCGGTTCTTCCTGTACTTCTGCTTTTTGTAAGTTGTCTTGTAGAAACTGACTGTCGCTGTATGTGTTTTGTTCAAATTGATAGTCTGTAATAACGGAACCATTCTCCCCTACAGATTCTTCCAAATTTCCAACATAGCCACGGTATTTTTTTCCTGCTTTTTCACGAAATGTAGCATCTGGATCTGTTGGACTTTGTAGCATAGACGAAGAAAAGCCGCCATCTTCCTTATTACGAAGACGACGAGAATCGTTTTCGACTACTGTTTGTTCAGAAAGACATCTTAATAAAAGCTGATACTCTGTAGTATCAGCAAATTCAGAGTTGCATAGTGTCAGAAGTTTATCAGCATCACTCAGTATTATATATATTTGATCGCCTGTTTTTGTACTGTCATTGTGGTAGAATGTTTTATTATAATCATTCGAATCATAATAATGTTCAAGTCCGGTTAAAAGATCATCTCTTTGATTCTTGTGAATATAGCATACTAGTTTTGAAACGCAGGCATACAGAAGTTCTGCACGACTAAGATTTTTTATATTAGCCTCAATCATCAAAGAATCCATACGTTTGATCCGAGGACTGATATTCATCATTTTGGCAATCTTACCACTTAAATCAGTTACGCAGTCATGGAACAAATCAATACCATAAGCAGATTCATAATCATAGCAACGTTTTCTGAATCGTGAAAGTGTTTTATCACTTAAAGGCTGTTCATCATAGCTGGTTGTGTGCAAAGCATACTGATATCTTGGATCCAACATAAGGTTCTCGACAATCTCATCATCTGAAACTTGAAACATTTCTTTGATGATAAGAGCACCAACACAGATATTCACTGGCGTATTGGAACGACATTGAGTCCGTTCCGAATAAAGAACACGAAAACGTTCTTCGTCGATGAATGGAAAAACTTCTTCTGCAAATATTTTTGCCCATGAATTTTCTAAAGCTTTTTGCTCGCGAGAAGTTAAACTACTTGTAATATCAGTTAATGAGTATTGTTGTGAATTATTAGTATGAAATGACATAATGCACCGCCTTTCTAATAATTCAATTATACCAGATAAAATAAAATATGTGTAATTTTCAAGGTGCTAAAGTGTGTCTATTCGACCCTGGCATCATCTTTATATGAAATCAATTAATCTTTATATGAAATCAATTAATCTTATAACTTGAAATATTTGAGTTAATATGCAATAATGAAAAAAGCATAGGGCATAACGTAAAACAAATTAAAGATATTGGAAGGAGGATATTTATGACAAAAAGATTAATAGTTATTTTACTAATTGCAAGCTTATCTGCTGTAATATTTACAGCGTGCAGCAGAGACAACAGTAACAGTGAGACAACTGTCAATGAAGAGGAGATTACAACGACTAAGAAAGACAAGGATACTATGGTGGAGCCAACTACTAAAAAGCATATAGAGAAAGAGACAACGACAGATGTGTATGTATATGACATGGTAGGAGATGATAAGACGATTGTATTACCTACAGAGGATATTATAAAGATTTGTATACAAACACCAGAGTCTAAGCTTGAAGAGTATTATACAGTTTCGGATTCAACTAAGATTAAGGATCTGGTTAATGGAATTAAGAAGATGACATTTATTAAAGGAGATACAAAAAATTTAGCTACAGGAAGCAGTATGGTAGTTGACTTATATTATAGTGAAAAGAATTATATGCGAATAAGCGTTTTGGGTAAGCAGGCATTTATTATAACCGGTGACAAAGCTGGATATTTTGAGACTAATGATTATTTTATGTTTGAAGCACTTGTGAATGCAGCAATATAAGGTTGATTTAGCGGCAATTTAGTTATCTTTAGCTGAAAAGATTCAAATACTATGAAATTAATTAATTCAAATATGAAATTAATTAGCATTATAACTTGAAATGTTTATCTTAATGTGTAATACTTAAAAAAGCATAGGGCATAACGTAAAACAAAATGAAAGGTGGATAGTTATAGAATGTAGAGTTAAACAGTAATAGGGACTCGGGTCAGAAAAATAATGATAAGTGCAGTATGCTATAATAATAAGGATGGAGATAGATAAAAGATTACTCTTTTATTTGACAAGTTATAATGGCGCATATACTTGTAGCTTTTGCAACTCCAAAATAGAAGACGCCATGTGGAGGTAAAGAATGAAAAAAATTTTTAAATTACTAATGGTGGTATTCGCAATGCTATTGGGAATTTCATCAAGAACATTAGCGGGAGAAATAGTTACGGAAGAACAGGCAGAGGCAATTGCAAATGTCAACATTGGTGAGCTAACGGACTCTTCTTTAGATTCAGTAGGCAATGTGTTAAAGACTTATCAATTGTATGATAAATCTGGAAATATTTCTGCTTACTATTTTCAATATTCAGATGCTTATATTATAGTAGGTGCGAATACTCAATATTATCCAATAATTGAATATTCTGATGATAATAATAGCTTTATTGAAGCAGCAATAAAGAAATATGAAAGTGAAGGTTATATTACAAGTGAAATCAACCTTTATTATACTGGAGATATAAACTATTATATAGGTGTTAAAAATAGTGGCGTTGTTGAGGTAATTGGTGCTCAGGAGTCACGGAAAGTTGATATATCTTCATTAAGTAACGATGATACAGAAGAAAAACAGGATTGGAATTTCTATAAAAACCAGATTACAGGTTCATCAACACCTATAAATGTTATTATTACTAATCCGGATATCTATGAAAGTCAATACTATTCAAAGACATCTAAAGATGTACCTAATTATGATATTATATATTTTTTGACATCAGACTTTAGTGGATATTCTAATCATTGTTCGCCTACAGCTGGAACTAACTTGCTAAAATATTGGTATTTAAGAAATAATACTAAGTATAATAGGCTGTTAATATCTAATGATTGGGTTGCTAGCTTTAAAAAACTTTATGGTTATTTTAAAACTACTTCACTCGGAACGTATGATGCTAATTTAGCGAATGGATATTATCAATATTTTAGAGATTGTGGAATCGGGTTGTCCAAAAGCCAATTATTGTCAAATCCTGCGTTTAGTATATTAAAGCAAGAGATTGATGCGGGGTATCCTTTTCACTATAGCGTTTATGAACATGCAAAATACAAAAATCATAGTGTATTAGCATTAGGATATGTCACTTACACTTATAGGTCAGGTAGTTCTTTCACAACATCTAATTATATAAGAGTTGTAGATGGGGGGAGTAATAGAGCAAACAGATTTATTAGATTTGATGAGTATGGAGTCCAATACAAAATTCAGATTATAAGGCCAGCATAAGGAGATGATTAGTATGAAAAGATTAATAATTATTTTACTAATTGCAAGCTTATCTGCTGTAATATTTACAGCGTGCAGCAGAGACAACAGTAACAGTGAGACAACTGTCAATGAAGAGGAGATTACAACGACTAAAAAAGACAAGGATACTATGGTGGAGCCAACTACTAAAAAGCATGTAGAGAAAGAGACAACAACAGAACCTATTAAATATGCGGTAGACTCCAATGGTAGTATAATCTGGCCAGAAGAGAAGATAGATAAGATTACTGTAGCAGGTTTTTATGATGAAGTTGAATATACTTTAACTGATATTACTGAAGTTAATAAATTTATTGATAGGCTAAAGAATATTAAATTTATTAAAACAGATAATGAAAAAAGTACAGGAACATCATTTGCTATTAATATGTACAATGAATCGAATAAACAAATTGTGACAATTGGAACATTTGGCAAGATTTCAGACATAGATTTAGATCCAACAGTATATAGAACAGAAGAAGATCTTAATGAGTTGTGTCGTGAATTTGACAAATAGACATTATTAATTTATTACTTATTCCACTATAACTATGAAACGCGTAAGTACATTTTATAGTTATGGTGGATATTTTTATGATTTTGTTTTATAATTTATTATATTGAAGTCAAAGAAATCAAATATTTGTAAATATAAGATATCGAAAGGATAATAGATGGCAGATACGAATGAATTAATCGTTAAGATGAATGAGATGTTATCTTCTTTTAGCAAAGGACAGAAGAAGATAGCTAATTATATAATGCTTCATTATGACAAGGCGGCATTCTTTACGGCTGCTAAGTTAGGTGAGGCTGTTGGAGTAAGCGAATCAACAGTTGTAAGATTTGCAAGTGTTATAGGATATAGTGGATATCCTGAACTTCAGAAAGCTATTGAGAGTCTTGTTAGAGACAAGCTCAATTCGATTGATAAAATAGAGCTAAATTCTAAGAATCTTAGTAGAAGCGAATTGTTTGAAAAAGTGCTTATGTCAGATGTCGAAAAGATTAATTTAACACTTGAAACACTTGATAGAGATGCGTTTGAAGAAGCTATAGAGAGTATTCTCAATGCTAGAAGGATATATGTGGTAGGGATTAGAAGCTGTGCACCACTTGCTAATTTCCTTGGATTTTATCTTAACTTAATGTTTGATGAAGTAGTACAGGTTACGACGAATAATTCAAGCGAGATATTTGAACAAATGTTACGAATGAATGAGGAAGATGTTATTGTAGGCATAAGTTTTCCAAGATATTCAATGAGGACTCTAAAGGCGATGGAGTTTGCTAATAATCGTAATGCTAAAGTTATTACCATTACTGATAATAAGAATTCTCCAATGAATCTCTATTCTTCTTGCAATCTATTAGCCAGAAGTGATATGATGTCAGTTATTGACTCGCTTGTAGCACCACTTAGCGTTATTAATGCTTTGATAGTTGCACTTTGTATGAAAAAACAGGATAAAGTAGTTAATACATTAGAAGAACTTGAAAATATATGGGAAGAATATCAGGTTTATGGAGCAGATGAGATTAATTATGCTTCAGATAGTGTTAAAATGAAAGATGTTATGGAGAATTCAGAAAATGAATAAATTGATTATAATTGGTGGAGGTGCTGCGGGGATGTTGGCAGCTATAGCTGCCTCAAGGAATGATGCAGTGCATGAAATACACATTTATGAAAAAAATGAAAAGCTTGGAAAAAAATTATTTATTACAGGTAAAGGAAGATGCAATGTAACTAATGCATCTGATATGGAAGTGCTTTTTAATAATGTGGTTACGAATAAAAAGTTTTTATACAGTGCATTCTATACATTTACAAATGATGATATTGTAAATCTTTTAGAAAGTCTTGGAGTTCATACAAAGATTGAACGTGGAAACAGGGTGTTTCCAGAATCTGATAAGTCATCAGATGTTATAGGGGCTTTTAGTCATGAGCTAAAGAGAGCAGGAGTTAATATTCATCTTAATTCACCAGTTTTATCTGTTGAATCAACGAATGGGGCAGTTGACGCGGTTATTCTTGCTAATGGAGAAAAAGTGAACTGCGATGCTGTGATTATCTGCACGGGTGGTGTGTCATATCAGACTACAGGTTCTACAGGCGATGGCATGAAGTTTGCTAAAAAGCTGGGGCATTCTGTAACTGATTTATATCCAGGTCTGGTTCCTATTGAATTATATGAAGAAGATGCAAAAAGTCTACAGGGACTATCACTTAAGAATGTTGAAGTGACAATGTACTCAGGAAAAAAGAGCATTTACACCGAATTTGGAGAAATGCTTTTTACACATTATGGTATTAGCGGTCCTGTTATATTGAGTGGAAGCAGTTATGTGGCAAAAAGGCTTAAGAAAGGCGAAGAATTAACAGTTAGGATTGATTTAAAGCCTGCTCTTAGCAAAGAACAGTTAGATGAGAGAATACTAAGAGACTTTAAAGAACTGCTAAACAAAGATTTTAAGAACTCTTTGGATGCACTTTTGCCAAAAAAAATGATTCCTGTTATAATTGAAAGGTCTGGTATTAGCCCTTTTAAGAAAGTTAATGAGATAACAAGAGAAGAAAGAAGCAATCTTATAAATGTATTGAAAGAACTTACATTTACAATAAAAGGCACAAGAGGCTTTAATGAAGCAATAATTACACAAGGCGGTGTGAATGTTAAAGAGATTAATCCTGGTACTATGGAATCCAAATTAGTTAAAAACCTGTATTTTGCAGGAGAGGTAATGGATTTAGATGCATTTACAGGAGGATTTAATCTACAGATTGCATGGTCAACAGCATATCTTGCTGGAATAAATGTATTTACTTCATAAATTAGGAGTTTATCCTATGTGCCAATTGATTCTCATATAAGATATATAGATTAAAAGATGGATTGAAATATAAATTATAATTGAAATGGAGACTTGTTATGTTTAATATTGCTATTGATGGGCCTGCTGGTGCAGGGAAAAGTACTATAGCTAAGATGGTAGCTAAAGAATTAGGATACATATATATTGATACTGGTTCAATGTATAGAGCTATGGCTCTTGCCTGCATTAGAGATGGCATTAAATCCGATGAAAAAGAAAAAGTTGCTAAAAGATGTGAGACAATAGAAGTTGATATTGAATATAAAGATGGACAACAGATAGTTTTATTGAATGGCGAAAATGTAAATGCTTATATTAGAACTGAAGAAGTTGGTAATATGACATCGGCTATATCAGTATATCAAGAGGTTAGAGACAAGCTTCTGGGGCTTCAAAGGGGCTTGGCTTCTACCAATAATGTTATTATGGATGGACGAGATATAGGGACAAATGTTCTGCCAAATGCGCAGGTTAAGATTTATCTTACTGCAAGTTCAAGAACAAGAGCGCTTAGAAGACATAAAGAGTTAACTGAAAAGGGAATTGAATGTGCTGTTGATGAAATTGAACAGGATATTGTTGATAGGGACTATAGAGATATGAACCGAGCGATTGCCCCACTAAAACAGGCTGACGATGCAGTATTCGTAGACTCATCAGAGATGACTATAGAAGAAGTAGTTAGAAATATAGTAGATATAGTTAAAAGCAAGAATTAAAAGTAGGAATCAAAAGTAAAGATTAAAATTCACTGGCTAATAACTAAATACTAATAAATATGTGAGATAGGAGAGAGTACTAAACGTAAGTGCTTGATAAAGAAAATGAAAGTTATTGTTGCTAAAACTGCTGGATTTTGTTTTGGAGTCAAAAAAGCTGTGGATAAAGTTTATGAACAGATTGAGAAACAGAAGACAGGGAGAATATATACATTTGGACCAATTATTCATAACGAGCAGGTAGTTGCTGATCTTGAAGAAAAAGGAGTTAAGGTTATTGATACAGATGAAGAATTAAAAAAACTAGATGAGGGTACAATAATTATCAGATCACATGGAGCGAGTAAATACATTTACGATATTATTGAAAAAAAGCATCTTAATCTTGTTGATGCAACATGTCCATTTGTTCTTAAAATTCATAAAGTAGTGGAGGAAGCCAGTTCAAATAATAGAAAAATAATAATTGTTGGCAATGAAACTCATCCTGAGGTATTAGGAATAAGAGGATGGTCAAACAGTGAAACTATAGTAATTTCTAATGAAGATGAAGCTCAAAAACTTGAACTTTCAAAGGAAGATCATGTTACTGTTGTGTCACAAACGACATTTAACTACAATAAATTTAATAAATTAGTTGAGATTATTTCTAAAAAGTGTTATGATATAATTGTTGTGAATACAATTTGCAACGCGACACACGAACGTCAGATTGAGGCACGCGAAGTTGCCCGGGATGTGGATAGTATGATTGTTATTGGCGGCAGTAACAGTTCAAACACACAGAAGTTGTATGAAATATGTAAAGAAGAATGTAAAAATACTTACTATATACAGACATGTCGCGATCTAGATATGTGTAAGCTGCAATCCAGTAGTTGCGTAGGTATTACAGCAGGGGCATCAACCCCAAATAAAATAATCGAGGAGGTTCAGGCTAATGTCAGAATTAAGTTTTGAACAAATGTTAGAAGATTCTTTAAAAACAATACGTACAGGAGAGGTTGTAGAAGGCACAGTTATCAGTGTTAAAGAAGATGAAATCGTCTTAAATATAGGCTATAAATCAGATGGTATTATTACAAGAAATGAATATACCAACACACCAAACGTTGACCTTACAACTGTTGTATCTGTAGGTGACACAATGGAAGCGAAGGTATTGAGAGTAAATGATGGCGAAGGTCAGGTTTCACTTACTTATAAGAGACTTGCTGCTGAAAAAGGAAGCAAGAGATTAGAAGAAGCTTTCGAGAACAAAGAAGTATTAAAAGCTACTGTTTCACAGGTTATGACAGGTGGATTAAGCGTTACAGTTGATGAATCTAAAGTATTCATTCCAGCAAGCCTTGTTTCAGATGTATACGAAAAAGATTTATCTAAGTATGCAGGACAGGAAATTGAATTTGTTGTAACAGAATTCAATCCTAAGAAGAGAAGAATTATTGGTGATAGAAAGCAGTTATTATCAGCTGCAAGACTTGAAGCACAAAAAGAATTATTAGCTAAGTTAGAAGTTGGTATGGTTGTAGAAGGAACAATTAAGAATGTTACAGATTTTGGAGCTTTTATCGATTTAGGTGGAATGGATGGACTTCTTCATATTTCAGAAATGTCATGGGGAAGAGTTGAGAATCCTAAGAAAGTTTTCAAAATTGGTGATGCAATTAAAGTATTAATTAAAGACATTAATGGCGAGAAGATTGCTTTAAGCCTTAAGTTTGATGACACTAACCCTTGGAAAGATGCAGCTGAGAAGTTTGCAGTTGGTAATATAGTTAAGGGTAAAGTTGCAAGAATGACAGACTTCGGTGCTTTTGTTGAATTAGAATCAGGAATTGATGCATTACTTCATGTTTCACAGATAGCTAGAGAGCATATTGAAAAACCTTCAGATGCTTTGAAAGTTGGACAGGAAGTTGAAGCTAAAATCGTAGATTTTAACGAAGAAGATAAGAAGATTAGTTTAAGTATAAAAGCTTTATTGGCTGATGAAGAGCCATCTGAAGAAGCTAATGAAGATACTGCTGAGTAAGTAGTAAGAGCGGAGGTAGGCTTATGGATTATGAACAATTCAAAGCTCAGGTTTTTGCTTTAACTAAGATAGACTTAAATGCATATAAAGAACGCCAGATGAAGAGAAGAATAGATGCGTTAATCGCTAAGAATAAGTTTAAGGGCTATGATGATTATGTTGCAGCAATTAAGAGTGATTCAAAACTATTTGAAGAATTTGTTAATTACTTAACTATCAATGTTTCAGAGTTTTGGCGTAACCCACAGCAGTGGGATACACTTGAAAAAGTTGTATTACCTGAACTGATTAAATCATCAGCTAGGGGACTAAAGATATGGAGTGCTGCTTGTTCAACAGGTGATGAGCCATATTCGTTGGTTATGCTATTATCTAGATATATGCCACTTAGTAACATCAAGATTATTGCTACAGATATAGATAAGCAAGTACTTGAAAAAGCTGGAGCTGGCTTATATAATGAGAAAAGTCTTTTAGGACTTCCAACAGAATTTAAAGACAAATTCTTTACAAAAGTAGGAATTAGCAATTATCAGATTTCTGAGGATATAAAAAGATGTGTAGAGTTTAAACAGCACAATCTATTAAAGGATGCATATCCATCAGGTATGGACTTGATTGTATGTAGAAATGTATTAATATATTTTACAGAAGAAGCTAAGCTTGAAATCTACAAGAAATTTAATGATTCCCTTAGAAAAGATGGTGTGCTTTTTGTAGGAAGTACTGAACAAATTATGCAGTATAAAGAATTGAATTATACTTGCTTCAAATCGTTCTTTTATCAAAAAGTAAAATAATTTAACGGGACAGGCTTATCCTGTCCCGTTTTATAATAAAAATGAGTCAGATTGATTCATACTTGCATGAATATCAATATGACGAGAATGTATAGCAATGAGCAGCTTTAATGCGAAATGAGGATTTTTATGAGAGTGATTGCAGGAAAAGCCAGAAGGCTTCCACTTAAGACATTAGAAAGTAATGCCACAAGGCCCACCACAGATAGAATAAAAGAGACACTATTCAATATGATTAATGCTGATTTATATGATTGCGAGTTTCTGGATTTGTTTAGCGGAAGTGGTGCAATTGGTATTGAAGCGCTTAGTAGAGATGCGGCTCATGTTGTGTTTGTTGAGAACAATAAAGAAGCTATTAAATGTATAAAAGAGAATTTGAACTTTACCAGATTAGCTGATAATGCTACAGTAATGGAGTTGGATGCAGCTACTGCAATTAATAAAATTGAAAATAACCATAAGAGATTTGATTTTATATTTATGGATCCACCTTATGATAATAATATAGAAAAAGATATTCTTTATAAACTTAAAGATTCAAACATTGTAGACGAAGATACTACTATTATTATTGAAGCAAGTCTAGATACTACGTTTGATTATCTTTCTGAATATAATTTTGAAATGATGAAATATAAGAAATACAAAACTAATGCACATGTGTTTCTCAAAAAGCGCTCACCGGCGTGAGCGCTTTGAAGAACTGCAAAGCAGTTCTTCTTGAAATGTGTAGAGTAATTGCACGTTTTGTAATATCTCAAAAAGCGCTCACCGGCGTGAGCGCTTTAGTACCTTAAAGAATTTACAGGAGGCCGTATATGGTAAAGGCTGTATATCCGGGTAGTTTTGACCCAGTAACATTTGGACATTTAGATGTCATAAAACGTTCTTCAAGATTTGTAGATGAGTTAATTGTAGGCGTTTTGAATAATAATTCAAAAAGTCCGTTGTTTTCAACAGAAGAACGTGTTAATATGTTAAAAGAAGTAACAAAGGACATGCCTAACGTTAGAATTGAGTCTTTTGGTGGTCTTCTAGTTAATTTTGCCAAGAGCGTTGATGCTAGTATGATTATTAGAGGGCTTAGAGCGATTACTGATTTTGAATATGAGCTTCAGATGTCACAAACTAATCATATTATTTGTCCCGACGTAGATACTACATTTCTTACAACTAGCCTTGAATATGCATATTTAAGTTCTAGTACGGTTAAGGAAGTTGCGATGTTTGGTGGAGATATTAGTCAGTTCGTACCTGAAACTGTTGTTGAACAGGTACATAATAAATTAAAAAATAGATCATAAGGAGATGCACCTAATGAGTAAGATTGAACAAATTATAACAGAGATTGAAGAATTAATAGAAGGAAGCAGACTTCAACCATTTTCACAGACTAAGATTATAGTTAATAAAGATGAGATTGAAGAATTACTAGCTGAGTTAAGAATGAAGACACCTGATGAGATTAAGAAATATCAGAAGATGATTAGCAATAAAGATGCGATTCTTAATGATGCAAAAGAACGTGCTGAGGCTATGATTGCACAGGCAACAGAACACACTACAGAGCTTGTTAGTGAACACGAGATTATGCAGCAAGCATATATTCAGGCTAATGATGTGATAAATAAGGCCACTGAAGAAGCACAACGTATTTTGGACGCGGCAACTAATGACGCTAATGAGATACGTTCGGGAGCTATGCAATATACAGATGATTGCTTAGCTAATCTTCAGAATATAATTTCACATTCAATGGAGAATATTCAGGCAAGATATGATGTATTTATGAAGTCAATGTCAACTTCAATGGACGTTGTTACAACTAATAGAGAAGAACTAAATCCACAGCAGGTTCAAGAGGAAGAACAGTCACCAGTTATAGGCAATCAGACTGCTTCAACATCAGAATATGATGAAGAACTTGAGGATTATACTGTTAACCTTGATGATCAGATATTATAATATAGCAAAGTGCATAGCAATTAAAATCTACACTAATGTTTGGAATAATTTCTATGAAGTAAAAAGAGCTCGCAATGCGGGTTCTTTTTAAAATAATAAAGGATAGATTATTTGTAATATAAGATTATAGCTCCTATTACAAATGCAATTGCAGCAGTAAATAGTTTGCTGATAATGTAATTACTTAGCTTAATGTCAGTTCCAATCAGCATTCCATATGTTTGCATTAATGCAGATATACCACCAAAGCTTATCTGCATACACAATAATAAAAATATAATATGTATACTTATAGACGAATCAATAAGTATACTAATTCCAGATGTGATTTCAATAAATCCAGTAATAAAAGGATTATTAATAAATGCTGCTAATGAAGTTGCTGCTATAATATATCCACCTAATTTTATAACAGAAGTTAAGGCATTATTGATTGCAGTATCAAACTTTTCAAGACCAAATTTAACTGTCGTATTCTGAAATGATTCTTTAACATATTTATTATCATAAAAATCGTTATTTCGTCTATAATACAGATATGATATGAATCCTATTATTATAGGTGGAATGTATGTTACAAACAGCATATCTGTTATAGTTATGTAAGTGTTTGAAAGTCCATAAGCAACATATCCTATTATGAATCCAGGACTTATATTATTACAAAATGAAAGATAAAACATAGCTTTTGATTGCGATATATATTCCTTTCTTCTCATTTCAGATATGACAATATCACCAACTGGATAACCACATAAAAAGCCTGCAATAATAGGGAAAAATGGCACATTTCTATATTCAAGTAATATGCCAGATATAAGGATAAAAGGAAATAAAGTTGGTATTACTGTTTTTATCCATAGATAAAGACCATAAGCGGCACCATTTAATGCCGTTTTAGTGTTGAATAGAAGAATGAATAATACTATAATAGCTATAAACATTATTATATTTTTACTAAAAAACTTTTTAATTGATAATACCAAGATTTAACCTCGTAGTGGCTTTATTACATTATATTGGATTTAGAAAATAATATTCTGAAAGAAAATGGAGGACTTTTATGTCAGTATTAAATAATTTTGAACCTAAGAAAGTATTATATTATTTTGAGGAGATTACAAAAATACCGCATGGTTCAGGTGATACGGATGCTATTAGCGAATATTGTGTAGAGTTTGCTAAAAAACATAATTTTTTTGTTACTAGAGATTCATCAAACAATGTAATGATTGTAAAACCAGCATCTAATGGTCGTGAGAATGACCAAACAGTTATTATTCAAGGACATCTTGATATGGTTAACGAAAAGACTGATGAGTCAACACATGATTTTTCTGTAGATTCACTAAAACTGTATGTAGAGGATGGCTTTATTAAAGCTGAAGGTACAACTTTGGGTGCTGATGATGGTATAGCAGTAGCATATGCTCTTGCTATATTAGATTCTGATAATATAAGTCATCCTAGATTAGAAGTTGTATTTACTACGGATGAAGAGATTGGAATGGTTGGAGCATCAGCATTTGATACCTCTTCATTACAAGGAAGAATGATAATTAATATTGATTCAGAAACGGAAGGTGTTCTTACATCTGGCTGTGCAGGAGGAGCCACAGTTGAAGCTAATATTGATGTGAGATACTGCATGACAGAGGGCATAAAATATAACATATCAATATCTAATCTGACTGGAGGACATTCAGGAGAAGAGATTGGAAAAGAGAGAGCTAACGCAAATGTTCTTCTTGGACGCATTCTTAATGAAGCATCTAAGAATTCAGATATTGAAATATTAGATATTTGTGGTGGAACTAAGGATAACGCAATACCACGAAATGCGGTAGCAGATGTTGTAATCCATGATAACGAAGAGATGGATTTTATTGAATCAGTAAAGGCAACAGTCGCTAATCTTAAGAAAGAATACGCTAATACTGACCCAGATATGAAGATTGTAGTATCAAAAACAGGAGAGGGCGTATTTAAAGTATTGTTTAAAGAAGATACCATTAGTTTGGTAACATTTTTAAATATGCTTCCTAATGGAGTGGACAGAATGAGTACAGATATTGCAGGTTTGGTTGAAACTTCAAGTAATCTTGCAATTATTAAGCTTGAGAATGAAACATTTAAAATAACTGAACTTATAAGAAGCTCTATTGGAAGTAGAAAAGAGGCATTAGTTGATAAAATCAGGATTATTACTGCTTATATAGGAGGATATATTAATATTACAAGTGAATATCCAGAATGGAGCTATAAAAAGGATTCTGTATTGAGGGATATCATGGTTGATTCATTTGATAAATTATATGGTAAAAAACCTAAGATAGATGTGATTCATGCGGGATTAGAGTGTGGATATTTTGCATCTAAGATGCCAGATGCAGACATAGTTTCATTTGGACCAGATAATATTGATATTCATACACCAGACGAAAGAGTCAGTATAGACTCAATCAAAAGAACATATGATTATCTTGTGGAAATTCTTCGTAATATCAAATAATTCTACAAATAAGCTAATTTGTGGTTGAGGAAATTTTATCTTTGTGTTATTCTAATAACTATGTTTAAGACAATCACAAGATAGGAGTTTATATGCGAATGTTTAGCGTGGCCAGTGGAAGCAGTGGAAACTGTATCTGCGTAGGTTCAAATAATACACATATTCTCATAGATGCAGGGATAAGCAAGAAGAGAATTGAAGAAGGTTTGAGAGAAAAGGATATAGATTTATCAGATATTGATGCCATTCTTGTTACTCATGAACATTCTGATCATATAAGTGGTCTTGGAGTTGTATCTAGAAAGTATTCAATTCCAATTTATGCTACAAGTGAGACACTTACACAGATTGAGCAGTATAAGCCTATTGGTGAAGTTGATAAATCACTATTTAATAGTATAAAACCAGATGTTGATTTTATGATTGAAGGCATTAAGGTGAAACCTTTTTCAGTATCTCATGATGCTGCTAATCCGGTTGCATACCGCTTTAATGATGGCGATAAATCTGTAGCAGTTGCAACGGATCTTGGGTGTTATACTGATTATACAGTTGAGAATCTTAAGAATTTAGATGCTATTTTAATTGAGGCTAATCATGATATCAAGATGTTACAGGTTGGAGCTTATCCATACTATCTTAAGCAGAGAATACTTGGTAAAAAAGGACATTTATCTAATGAAATGTCTGGACAGTTACTTAATTCTATTCTTAATGATAAGATGAAAAGTGTGTTTTTAGGTCATCTTAGCCAAGAGAATAATTATGAAGAGTTAGCGTATGAGAGTGTTAGGATGGAAATCGCAATGAGTGATAACCAATATAAAGCTGATGACTTTCCTATACAGGTAGCTAAAAGAGACAGAACTTCTGCTTATGTGGAAATCTAGATAAATTTGAAGTCTGAGATATTTACAGACAGAAAGGTGCAACAATGAAAAAAACAATTATTACAGTAGTAGGAAAAGACACAGTAGGAATTATCGCTAGAATATGTACATATTTGGCTGAGAATAAAGTTAATATTCTCGACATTTCTCAAACAATTGTTCAGGGATATTTTAACATGATGATGGTAGTAGATGCTAATAATGCAGCTAAGCCAGCAGATGTTCTTTCAGATGAGATTGCTAAACTTGGAGAAGAGATTGGCGTTCAAATTAAGATGCAGCAGGAAGACATTTTTAATATAATGCATAGGATATAATTTAGAAATCATTGATTTTTAAGTATATTACATGTAATTTGAAAGGATACAATAATAATGATAAATATTTTTGAAGTTGCAGAAACTAATAAGATGATTGAGCATGATAATCTTGATGTAAGAACAATTACTCTTGGTATCAGCTTATTGGACTGCATAGATAGTGACCTTACTAAGGTTAATGAGAAGATTTATAATAAGATTACTACAACTGCACAGAATCTTGTTTCAACTGGTCAAGAGATAGAAAAGCAGTTTGGTATTCCTATAGTTAATAAAAGAATATCAGTTACACCTATTGCACTTGTAGGTGCAGCAGCATGTAAGACTCCTGAGGATTTTGTTACAATAGCTAAAACTCTTGATAAGTGTGCACATGAAGTGGGTGTTAACTTTATTGGCGGATATTCAGCATTAGTTTCTAAAGGAATGACACCGGCAGAAAAGAATCTTATTCTTTCTATTCCTAAGGCACTTGAATGTACAGAAAGAGTATGTAGTTCTGTAAATGTTGGCTCTACAAAGACTGGAATTAATATGGATGCAGTTAAACTTTGCGGTGAAGTAGTATTAGAAACTGCTACACTTACAGCAGACAGAGATTCTATAGGCTGTGCGAAGTTAGTTATATTCTGTAATGCTCCTGATGATAATCCTTTTATGGCAGGTGCTTTCCACGGCGTTACTGAAGCTGATAAGATTATTAATGTAGGTGTTAGTGGACCTGGTGTTGTTAAGAATGCTCTTGAAAAAGTAAGAGGAGAAAATTTTGAAGTTTTATGTGAGACAATCAAGAAGACAGCTTTTAAGGTAACAAGAGTTGGACAGTTAGTTGCACAGGAGGCCTCAAGAAGATTAGGAATTCCTTTTGGAATTATTGATTTATCACTTGCACCAACACCTGCTATTGGTGATAGTGTTGCTGATATATTAAAAGAGATAGGACTTGAACATCCAGGTGCGCCAGGTACAACAGCTGCACTTGCTTTACTTAATGATCAGGTTAAAAAAGGTGGAGTTATGGCTTCTTCATATGTTGGTGGTCTTAGTGGTGCATTTATTCCTGTTAGTGAAGATCAGGGCATGATAGATGCAGTTAATGCAGGTGCTCTTACAATAGAGAAGCTTGAAGCTATGACTTGTGTATGCTCAGTTGGTCTTGATATGATTGCTATACCAGGTGATACTAAAGCAACAACAATTTCAGGTATTATAGCTGATGAATCAGCTATCGGAATGATTAATCAGAAGACTACAGCTGTTAGACTTATTCCTGTTATTGGCAAAGGCGTTGGTGAAGTAGTTGAATTTGGTGGTTTACTTGGATATGCTCCAGTTATGCCAGTTAACTCATTCTCATGCGATGCATTTGTAAATAGAACAGGTAGAATACCAGCACCTATACATTCATTTAAAAATTAATTATCAAGAAGAACTGCTTTGCAGTTCTTCTAAGCGTTCACGCTGGTGAACGCTTTTTTGTATTATATGGAATTATGCAACAACACAGAACATTTCAAGAAGAATGCAAAGCATTCTTCCAAGCGCTTGTGCCGACAAGCGCTTTTTTGTATAGAGGATATTCAAGTTCATCATCAAGTATATGGCCATATTTGGTGGCGCATATCATATTGTATATCCGGTCAGCATTAAGGCTTTTCTTAAAAGCAGTACATAATCTTTGGTTATCCTTGAATTGTTCTTCATATGAGGCAGGTCTTATTATCAGAGGAAGCTTTGCACAGTTATTAAGTTTATTAATAAGCAGGGAAGCAGAGTCTTTGATTCCTAAAATATGAATATAATCAATGCCAATGTCTGCTTTATTAATATCTAAAATAATATGAAGGAGTATTCTACTTATTCTGGAATAAGTGTATTGTTTCGTCTTTAATAATTGCGCAAATTGGGAATAGCTAGTGTAATTATTACGAAGCTTCAGAATTCTATTACTCATATCAGTATTCATATCAAGAATTGATGAAAGTGAATCATCAGAGGCAATTGACAATTTGTAGCCAAGTATCTGTGAAAAATCATCTTCATTAATTGGATATGATAACTGGTAGTCATTCTTATATACATCAAAAGCTTCGGCAGGTAGTAGGTTACTACATGAAGAAATTGCAGAACTGTCAAGATATTTTCTCATGGCAGAGGCAGAAAAAAATCCGTCTGACAAAACATCGCTATTGTGATAATCCTGATGTATTCTCTTTATTGCAATTGGGATTATATGCGAATTAAGCTTTTTTAATGCCTTAACATACTCTATTGCAAGGATACTGTTAGGTGATGATACAAGAGAGCTTACCATAGTAATCTGGTCATTAAAATGTTCAATAATAGCTTTAGTTCTGGCGGTTGGATAAGATTCACCGCTTTTTTGATGCTCAATTATCGATTCTTTGAATTTTAATGGTTCATTATTTAGTAAATCAGCAATTTCACCAATTAAATTTATATCCGTTATCTCACTTCCGAAACACAGATAGTCTATTATCCCAGAAGCTTCAAGAAGACTTACCGCACCTGTAGCAAAATACTCAGCACTTGAAACTGCATACCAGACAGGAAGTTCTATACACATATCTACATTAGAATTAATGCATGCAGCCACTCGTAAATGCTTGTTCATCATAGCAGGAGTGCCGCGTTGAACGTAATTACCACTCATAATCACAACAACCTTATCAGCACCTGTTATACGCTTGGCTTCATTAACTATATATTCATGTCCTTTGTGAAATGGGTTGAATTCTGCAACAATTCCAACTGTACTCATAAATTTATTTCCTTTTCTCTTACTATTTTCTTTACTATCACATATTAATCACATTAGTATGTAAAATAGTATATATCAAAATAAATAAAATAACAAACAAATTAACAAATGAAAATTAATATTAGAAAGCAGGTATTTTATGAGAAGAAAATTAATAGGATTGTTAATGACCGCTGTGGTGGTGTGTTCGTTAACAGCATGTGGAAAAAGCGATAGTGAAGAATCTACATCAGGGGTTGCAGCAGTGGTAGAAAGTAACAGCTCAGCTACAAGTGACAGCGATGATACTAATACCTTAAGTTATACCAAATTTGACGCAACAGTTGAATTTGACGATGAAGATATGGATACTTCTGAAAGTGGCGGTGAACAGATTACACTTAATGACAATACAGCAGAAACTGAAAGCAGTAATGTTAAGATTAGTGGTAATACAGTAACAATTACAGCAGGAGGAACATATATTATATCTGGAACATTTTCGGATGGACAGATAGTAGTTAATTCAGAAGATGATAATGTAGTTCATATTGTTCTAAAATCTGCTACTATAACCTGTACCAACAGCTCTCCAATATATATTGCGAAAGCTAAGAAGACCGTGTTAACAATAGCAGAAGGAACAAATAACACATTAACAGATTCAGAGAATTATGAACTTGCTGAAGGAGAAGATGAACCAAGTGCAGTTATCTTTAGTAAGGATGATCTTTCGATTAATGGCACTGGAACACTTACTGTTAATGCTAATTACAATAATGGTATTGCAAGTAAAGATGACCTTAAGATTATAGATACAACTATAAAGGTAACTGCAAAGAATAATGGTATTAAAGGTAAGGATTCATTAGGAATTAAAGATGCCAACATAACAGTTACATCACAGGGAGATGGCATTAAGTCTGATAACACAACAGATACAGATAAAGGATATATTTTCCTTGATAATATTAAGCTTACAGTTACAGCAACACAGGATGGTATCCAAGCAGAAAGCTGTATGATGATTAATGGTGGAACCCTTGATATAACAACAGGTGGAGGAAGTGTTAACGCTAGCACCAAATCAGAAGGTAACTGGGGTAATTGGGGCAATAATTCTTCAAATACAACCACTACTGAGACTTCAAGTGCTAAAGCAATAAAAGCAGGTTGCGACATAACAATTGAAGGTGGAACATTTACAATAGACAGCTCAGATGATTCGATTCATTCTAACGATAGTGCAGATATTAATCCTGATAAAATGGACATTGTTTCGGGTGATGATGGAATACACGCAGATACAGTACTAAATATTAATGGTGGAACAATTAATATTACTAAGTCCTATGAGGGCATAGAGAGTACAACTATTAATATGAATGGTGGCAATATTAATATAACATCAAGTGATGACGGCATTAATGCAGCTGGCGGAGTTGACAGCTCTTCAGTTAGTGGAAGACCTGGACAGAATGGTATGGAATCAACCACATCAGGAACTTTATATATTAATGGCGGAACAATCTTTGTAAATGCTTCGGGTGATGGTGTTGATGCTAACGGCAGTATATATATGAAAGGGGGAGATGTTGTTGTATATGGACCAACAGATAATGGTAATGGGGCTACTGATTATGATAATGAATTTGTTGTAACAGGTGGTTCGTTCCTTGCTATAGGAAGTTCTGGAATGGCACAGGCAACTAGCCAATCTTCAACAATCAATGGAGTTCTTATTAATACTACCTCAAGTAATTCGGCAGGAACAAGCTTTGCGATTAAAGATGCAGATGGAAATGAAATCCTTTCGGTTGAACCGACAAAGCAGTACAATTCAGTCTTATATGTTAATTCTAATCTTAAGACAGGTGAAACATATACAATTTATGCAGGAACTACAAAAGTAGATACATTTACTGTAAGCAGTTCAGTTACAACAGTCGGAAGCACATCAGGATTTGGTGGTGGTGGAGGCTTCGGAGGAGGCCGCAAATAACAGTTATTAATACTGTAGACGAATTTTAAATATTATGAAACCGTCAGATTGTACCTTAAAATGTACAATCTGACGGTATTTTAATCTTGTATACAATCTTTATTTAGTTTATAATCAGTTGTATATGTTAAAAATATTTGCTACCAATGAAAGGAGTAACAATCATGGGATTTATTGATGTTATCAAAGAAAAAGCAAAAGCAGATAAGAAAACTGTAGTATTACCTGAGTCTATGGATAGAAGAACATTTGAGGCTGCGGCAGCAGTTTTAAAAGAAGACATTGCTAACATAATTATTATAGGAAGCGAGGAAGAAGTTAAGAAGAACAGCGAAGGACTGGATATCTCCAAAGCAGTTATCGTTGATCCTAATACTTCGGATAAGACAGCAGGTTATATAGATATGCTTGTTGAATTAAGAAAGAATAAAGGAATGACACCAGAAGAGGCAAAAAGACTTCTTCTTAATGAATATATGTATTATGCATGTATGATGGTTAAAGCAAAAGATGCAGATGGTGTTGTATCTGGAGCATGCCATTCAACAGCTAACACTCTTAAACCATCTCTTCAGATTATTAAGACAGCACCAGGTACAAAGCTTGTTTCTGCATTCTTTGTTATGGTAGTTCCAGATTGCGAACTTGGAGATAATGGAGTATTTGTATTTGGAGATTGTGGACTTAATCAGAATCCGACTTCTGAAGAACTTGTTGCTATTGCAGCATCATCAGCTGAATCATTCAGATTATTAGTAGGTAATGAACCTGTAGTAGCTATGCTTTCACATTCTTCAATGGGAAGCGCAAAACATGCAGATGTTGATAAGGTGGCTAAGGCAGTTGAACTTGCTAAAGCAGAGTATCCTGAACTTAAGCTTGATGGAGAACTTCAGGCGGATGCAGCGATTGTTCCTAGTGTAGGAGCTTCAAAAGCACCTAACAGTACTGTTGCTGGAAAAGCTAATGTATTAGTATTCCCTGATCTTGATGCTGGTAATATTGGATATAAACTAGTTCAAAGACTTGCTAAAGCAGAAGCTTATGGACCTCTTACACAAGGTATTGCAGCACCAATTAATGACCTTTCAAGAGGATGCAGTTCAGAGGATATTATTGGTGTTATTGCAATAACAGCAGTACAGGCACAAGCACAGGCACAAAAATAGATTAAAACATACAATGCAGAAATGAGGATAAAATGAAAATATTAGTATTAAATTGTGGTAGCTCATCACTTAAATATCAGCTTATTGATATGGATAATGAATCAGTATTAGCAAAAGGAATCTGTGAGAGAATCGGAATTGATGGTTCAATGCTTACACATAAGCCTGCAAATAAAGATGAATTTCAGATTAAGAAGGCAATGCCTGATCACAAAGTAGCTGTTCAGATGGTTATTGATGCTTTGTTAGATAAAGAACATGGTGTTATTTCATCAATAGATGAAATTTCAGCAGTGGGACACAGAGTACTTCATGGTGGAAAATACTACAGTGATTCAGTTGTTGTGACAGAAGAAGTTAAGAAGGTTATCAGAGATTGCTTTGATCTTGGACCATTACATAATCCAGCTAATTTAATTGGTATTGAAGCGTGTGAAGCTATTATGGGTAACACACCACAAGTAGCGGTATTTGACACAGCTTTCCATAATACAATGCCAAGTAAAGCTTATATGTATGCTATTCCTTATGAATACTATGACAAATATGCTATAAGAAAATATGGTTTCCATGGTACAAGTCATAGATATGTATCAAAGAGAACTATAGATTTTCTATCATTAGATTCAAAAAATTCAAAGGTTATAGTTTGCCATCTAGGTAACGGTGGAAGTATTTCAGCCGTTCTCAATGGCAAATGTGTAGATACAAGTATGGGCCTTACCCCTCTTGAAGGTCTTATTATGGGAACAAGAAGTGGTGATATTGATCCTGCTGTTGTTCAGTATATCGCTAATAAAGACAATAAAACTGTTGATGAAGTTCTTAACATCTTAAATAAAAAGTCAGGTGTTCTTGGAATGACAGGAATTTCAAGTGATTTCAGAGACCTTTGTAAAGCAGCTGATGAAGGAAATGAAAGAGCTAAGATTGCACTTGATGCATTTGCATATAGAGTAGCAAAATACATTGGTTCTTACATAGCTTCTATGAATGGTGTGGATGCTATTACATTTACAGCAGGTGTTGGTGAAAATGATGCTGATATGAGAGCTGATATAATGAATTACTTTGGATATATGGGTATCAAAATCAATGCTGAAGCAAATAAGGTTAGAGGCAAAGAGATGATTATATCTGATGCTGATTCTAAGGTTAAAGTATGCGTTATTCCTACTAATGAAGAGATTGCAATAGCAAGAGAAACACTAGAGTTAGTTAAATAATACATTTTACTTGACAAAGAAGTTTTGTATAGGTATAATATTCGAGTGCGATTAGAAAAGCAATGATGTGTAAAGAATGGAGACAATTGTTATGCTGATTGACTTTTCAGACATCTTACCTATTGAAGGTAAGTCAAAAGAGTTCAAGACTGATATCGAGATGAAAGCATTTGAATCAAGATTAGGTACATATGATGTTGTTGATAAAAAACCTATGGTTATCAAGATAACTAATCTAGGAAAGAAGACAATATATGTTGAATCTAAGATTGACTTAACCCTTATAATGCCATGTGACAGATGTCTTGAAGACGTTAAAGAGCACTTCGATATAGAAGTCTCAAAAGAAGTGGATTTGAACACACTTGGAACTCCGGGTGATGAATCTGATGATAGCAGGTATATTACAGGTACAGAACTTGACGTAGAAGAGTTTGTTTTCGGTGAGATTTTACTTAATTTACCTATGAAAGTATTATGCAGTACTGACTGTAAAGGACTTTGTGATAGATGTAATGCTAATCTTAACCATGAAACTTGTGGCTGCAAAGCCGAAGAATTAGACCCTAGAATGGCAAAAGTTCTAGACGTTTTCAATAGCTTTAAGGAGGTGTAACTATGTCAATTTGTCCAAAGAATAAATCTTCTAAAGGTAGAAGAGATAAGCGTAGAGCTAACTGGAAGATGAGCACTCCAAACCTTGTTAAATGTAGCAAGTGTGGCGCATTAATGATGCCTCATAGAGTATGTAAATCTTGTGGTTCTTACAACAAAAAAGAAATCATTGCTCAAGACTAATTGAAAGTTTACGTTATGATATAAAAAAAGCCATTCCACAAGGAATGGCCTTTTTTATATCATAGGATTAGAGTACCTTTTTACACCTTAATCATCTTAGAAAATTATGCAGAATATAAAATTAATCTTAAGCATTATTATTAATAAAAATATATATTGATTTATTATATTTTATTTAGTATATTATGATATAGGTGTTATCAGAGAATAGACATAATAATAGTCATATTTCTCACATAATATCTTGCGGTTATTCCGCTTAACTATAGGAGGACAGATAATGCAGAGTAAAACAATAGTTGCAGTTGATGCAATGGGTGGAGATAATGCACCAGTTGAGATAGTAAAAGGTGCAGTTGATGCCGCTTGCGCGAACTCCGATATTCTAATCAAACTAGTAGGTATCGAAGATACTGTTAAGAATGAACTTAGCAAATACGAATATAATCAGAATCAGATTGAGGTAGTCAATGCTACGGAAGTTATTGATACTGAAGAACCACCTGTTAATGCAATTAGAAAGAAAAAGGATTCTTCTATAGTAGTTGCTATGAATATGGTAAAGAATAATGAGGCAGATGCATTTGTATCAGCTGGCAGTTCAGGAGCCATACTAGTAGGAGGACAACTAATAGTAGGAAGAATTAAAGGAGTTGAAAGACCTCCTTTAGCACCACTTATTCCAACAAGCAAAGGTGTTTCCTTACTTATTGATTGTGGAGCTAATGTTGATGCAAGAGCTTCGCATCTTGTACAATTTGCTAAGATAGGTTCAATATATATGGAGAATGTTATGGGTATTAAAAACCCACGAGTTGCCATAGTTAATATTGGTGCTGAAGAAGAAAAGGGTAATGCCCTTGTCAAAGAGACATTTCCATTGCTTAAGAATACTCCAGAGATTAATTTTATTGGAAGTATTGAAGCGAGAGATATACCTAGTGGATATGCAGATGTTATCGTTTGTGAAGCATTTACAGGTAATGTAATCTTAAAACTATATGAGGGTCTTGGTGCCACACTTATAGGTAAAGTTAAAGAAGGACTTATGACTACTTTTAGAAGTAAAATCGGTGCGCTTCTTATTAAACCGGCACTTAAGAAGACACTTAAGACATTTCAGTCAGATGAATATGGTGGAGCACCTCTGTTAGGACTCAATGGCCTTGTGGTTAAAACACATGGCAGCTCTAAGTCAAAAGAAGTATGCAATTCTATATTGCAGTGTGTTACCTTTAAGGAACAAAAAATCAATGATAAGATTAGAGAGAATATTATAAAAGAAGATTAGAAAGGATGTAGAACTATGGAATTTGAAAAATTACAAAACATTATTGCAGAAGTATTAAACGTTAACGCAGGAGACATTACAATGGAGTCTAAATTTGTTGATGATCTTGGAGCTGATTCTCTTGATGTATTTCAAATTATTATGGGAATAGAAGAAGAATTTGATATTGAAATCCCTAACGAAGCAGCTGAAAGTATTGTTTCAGTTGGAAATGCTGTAGATCAGATTAAACTTGCATTAAATGAAAATAATTAATTGTAACCATAATATTTAATAAAATTCAGAGGGAATGGAAGAAATTATTTTCTCCCATTCTCTTTTTTAAGAAATGGAGTTACTATGAATATATTTGATAGAACAAAGTTAGAACAGACGGTCGGATATACATTTAAGAATAAAGATTTATTGTTTCATGCTATGAGACATAGCTCATATTCTAATGAAAATGGTCTAGGTGCATCTGGTAGTAATGAACGTCTTGAGTTTCTTGGAGATGCGGTTTTAGAACTGGCATCAAGTGAATTTATCTTTACTAATTTTAGCGATATGCCTGAAGGTGAAATGACAAGGCTGCGTGCAAGCATTGTCTGTGAGCAAACACTAGCAATCTGTGCCAGAGCTATTAATCTTCCTAAATATATTATTCTTGGAAAAGGCGAGGAGACTTCGGGTGGCAGAGAAAGGGATTCAATAGTTTCAGATGCATTTGAAGCTCTAATTGGAGCTATATATGAAGACGGTGGTTTTACTAATGCAAAAGAGTTTGTTTATAGGTTCATAATGAACGATATAGACAATAAGAAGCTCTTTTTTGATAGCAAAACCATCTTGCAGGAGATGGTACAGACCGGTCCAGAGATTATTCTTGAATATAACCTTATAAGAGAAGAAGGTCCTGCACACAATAAAAAGTTTACTATGGAGGCTGTGCTTAATGGAAAAAGCATAGGTGTAGGCTTTGGAAGAACTAAAAAGCATGCTGAACAATCAGCCGCTTATGAAGCAATTAAAAAATTGAAAGGCATTAATTAACTATGTACTTAAAGAACATTGAGGTGCAAGGATTTAAATCCTTTGCGAATAAAATTAATTTTGAGTTTCACAATGGTATTACAGGAATTGTTGGCCCCAACGGAAGTGGTAAGAGTAATGTAGCAGATGCAGTCAGATGGGTTCTTGGAGAACAGAGAATTAAGCAGCTTAGAGGAGCAAAGATGGAGGACGTTATCTTTGCTGGTACTGAAAAAAGAAAGCCTCTGGGATTTGCATATGTGGCAATTACACTTGACAATTCGGATCATAAACTTGCTATAGACTATGAAGAGGTTACTGTTTCAAGAAGGATTTACCGTTCAGGTGAAAGTGAATATATGATTAATGGCTCTGTATGCCGACTTAAAGATGTTAATGAACTTTTTTATGATACTGGTATAGGTAAAGAAGGCTATTCTATTATCGGACAGGGTCAGATTGATAAAATCCTAAGTGGTAAGCCGGAGGAAAGAAGAGAGCTTTTTGATGAGGCGGCAGGAATTGTTAAGTTCAAGCGAAGAAAAGCAGAAGCGCAGAAAAAGCTTGAAAATGAACGTAATAATCTTACACGTATTATTGATATATTATCTGAGCTGGAAAAGCAGGTAAAACCTCTTGAAAGGCAGTCAGAGACAGCGAGAACATATTTGAAGCTTAGAGATGAGCTTAAGAACTATGATATTAATATGTTTCTCCTGGAAATCACAGCTATTAAGGAGCAGTTAGATGATATTATTAGAAAAACTGATATCGTAGAGGGAGATATTTCCGGTAATAATAATGCTTTAGAGGCGGCCAAATCTGAATATGAAAAGTTAGACCAGTTTATTGAGGAATTAAACTCTAATCTAGATTCTAAAAAGGATGAACTTAATCAGACTAATGTTATGAAGGAAAAGCTTGAAGGCGAGATTAAGGTCCTTAATGAACAAATTAATTCAGCTAAGATTAATGATGAACATATTAATAGTAGAGTTGTGGCTATTTCTAATGATATCGATAAACATAATGCTGAAAAAGAAGAACTTATTAAAAATCGTAATGGTATTCTTGAAGAAGTTTCTAAAGCTGGAGAAATTAAAGGTGAGGCGGATGAAAAAGTTAATGCCATTACATTTAAGATTAATGAGTTATCTGAAAAAGTAGAGAATTGTAAGAATGAAATTATTGAGCTTCTTAATGAAAAGTCTAATGTTAAGGCGAAAATTCAAAGATATGATACTATGCTTGAACAGACTAATATTAGAAAGGCTGAAATTGCACAGAGAGTTCTTAAATATAAGACTGACGAAGAAGCACAGGTAACTATTATTAATGAATTAGAGGAAGAATTCAAAAAGATTAATTCTGAAATAATTGATAATTCTACTCGTTCAACTGAGATTGATAACAAAATAAAAAATATTAATGAAGAAAATAGGAATTATCAAAAAGATTTAGATATTAAGCAGCAACAGTTTCATAGAGACAATTCCAAACTAGAAGCTCTTCGTAACATGACTGAAAGATATGAAGGCTACGGCAATAGTATTAAAAAGATTATGGAATTGAAAGAGAATAAAAAGGAAATTATAGGTGTTGTTGCAGATATTATTAAAACTGATAAAAAGTATGAAACTGCTATAGAAACAGCACTTGGAGGAAGCATTCAGAATGTTGTAACCGATACAGACAAAACTGCCAAAGAAGTTATAGAATATTTGAAAAAGAACAGATTTGGCAGGGCTACATTTCTTCCACTTAGCAATATAGCTAATAAGACTGGATTTACTAATGAACGAGCGCTTAGTGAGAATGGTGTTATAGGTCTTGCCTGTGATCTTGTTAAGGTAGATAAGGGATGCGAAGCCATTGCTAAATATTTACTAGGAAGAGTAATGGTAGTCGATAATGTAGATAACGCTATGATTATTGCAAGAAAATACAACTATTCTCTTAGAATTGTTACTCTTGAAGGTGAATTGCTTAATGCAGGTGGTTCTATGTCAGGTGGTGCATTTGCTAATAGCAGTAATCTTTTAGGCAGAAGAAGAGAGATTGAAGACTTAGAACAGTCAATTCAGAATATAAAGCTTTCTCTTTTTGATATCCGCAAGTCTATGGATAAAAATAAGACTGAGATTGCAGCTCTTAATGAAGAATTAGAAAAAGTTAAACTTGTTCTTAATGAGCAGTACATATTACAAAATACTGTAAAGATGAATCTGAATCAAGCTGGTCAGAAGAAAAAAGAGATTGAAGAATACTATGCTGATTTTGATAAAGAAAAAGAACAGATTGCTATTCAGCTTAAAGACATTTCTAATAATAATACTGAACTTAGTGATATGCTTACAAGTTTTGAGTCACGAAATAGTGAATTAGAGGCTAAGATTGGTGAGCTAAATCAATTGATTGAAGAAGAAAAGGAAAATGAAGCCAAAGAGCTTAAAAACAATGAGAATAGCAGACTTGAGCTGGCTAATCTCAATCAAAAGTGTTCATTTATTAATGATAATATCAGCCGTATAATTAATGAAACTGAAAAGCTTACAGAAGAGCTTAATTCGATTAATGAAAATGCTGCTAATTCTTCTAAGGAGATTGCTGATAAGCAAAAAGACATTGCTGAGATTGAAAAATCATTGATTGCAGCTTCTGAACATGTTAAAGATGTTGAAAATCAGATAATTAAGCTTAATGAGGAAAAGGAAACACAGACTAAAGAACATAAAGATTTCTTTAGCAAACGTGAAGAAATCTCAACCAGATTAACAGAACTTAACAAAGAGCTATTTAGATTAAATAATCAAAAAGAGAAGCTTGAAGAGTCTAATGATAAGCAGATTAATTATATGTGGGATGAATATGAGCTTACATTTAGTGCTGCTAAAGATATGAGAGATGAGAATCTAACTAATCTGCCACAGATTAAAAAGACAATTGCTTCATTAAAATCTGAGATTCGAGAACTTGGTGATGTAAACATAAATGCTATAGAAGAGTATAAAAATGTATCTGAACGTTACATTTTCCTTAAAACGCAGCATGATGATCTTGTTACAGCTGAGAATACTCTTATGAAGATTATTGATGAATTAGACGCAGGAATGAGAAAGCAGTTTACAGAAAAATTCAGTGAGATTAGAGCAGAATTTGATATTGTATTCAAGGAAATGTTTGGTGGTGGTAAAGGAAGTATTGAACTTCAAGATGATTCGGATGATATACTTGAGGCAGGAATTACTATTGTATCTCAACCACCAGGTAAAAAACTTCAAAATATGATGCAGTTGTCTGGCGGTGAAAAAGCTCTTACAGCTATAGCACTCTTATTTGCTATTCAGAATCTTAAACCATCTCCGTTTTGTCTTCTTGATGAAATTGAGGCCGCATTAGATGATTCTAATGTAGTAAGATTTGCAGGTTATCTTCATAAATTAACTGAACACACACAGTTTATTGTAATTACACATAGACGAGGTACTATGGCTTCAGCAGATAGACTTTATGGTATTACTATGCAGGAAAAGGGTATATCTACCTTAGTATCAGTTAATCTTATAGAAGAGCAGCTAGACAAGTAAATAATCAGATTTGAAAGGAGATTTTTATGTCAGAAGAGAAAAAAGGTTTTTTTAGTAAATTGGTTAAAGGACTTACCAAGACAAGAGATAGCATAGTATCTGGAATGGATTCGATTTTTAATGGATTTTCAAGTATTGATGATGAATTTTATGAAGAGATAGAAGAAATCCTTATTATGGGGGACCTTGGGATTAACACAACTACAAAGATTATTGATAATCTTAAAGAAAAAGTGAAAGAGAATAAGATTAAAGAACCTTTGGAATGTAAACATCTCTTGATTTCTAGTATTAAAGAGCAGATGAGCCTAGGCGAGAATGCTTATGAGTTTGAACATCAAAAATCTATTATTCTCGTTATAGGTGTAAATGGAGTTGGTAAAACAACATCTGTCGGAAAGCTTGCTGGTCAGTTAAAGGAACAGGGTAAGAAAGTTGTACTTGCAGCTGCTGATACATTTAGAGCTGCGGCAATCGAGCAGCTTACGGAATGGTCACATCGAGCAGGAGTTGATATAATTTCACAACAGGCTGGTTCTGATCCGGCAGCTGTAATATTTGATGCAATACAGGCATCTAAATCAAGAAATGCTGATATATTGATATGTGATACTGCTGGAAGACTTCATAACAAAAAAAATCTTATGGAAGAATTAAAGAAGATTGACAGAATCATAGAAAAAGAATATAGTGGAACTTACAGAGAAAATCTCTTAGTTCTTGATGGTTCAACAGGTCAGAATGCACTTACGCAGGCTAGGCAGTTTATGGAAGTTACAGATGTGACGGGTATTATTTTAACTAAGCTAGATGGTACTGCCAAGGGTGGTATAGCGGTAGCTATTCAGTCTGAACTTGGTATTCCAGTAAAATACATTGGTGTAGGTGAACAGATAGATGATTTGCAAAAATTCAATGCTGAAGATTTTGTTAATGCATTATTCAACATTTCAGCTGAATAATGAAGGAAGGAAGAATATATTATGATGACATTAGAAAAATTCGAGGAAGCTTCTGAAGTAGTCCAAAAAGTTACACTTAATACTAGTCTTGTTTATAGCGATTTTTTAAGCGAGCAATGTGGAAATAAAGTATATTTGAAACCTGAAAATTTACAATTTACAGGCGCATATAAAGTTAGAGGAGCTTATTATAAGATTAGCACACTTTCTGATGAAGAAAGAGCAAAAGGTCTTATTACAGCTTCAGCAGGCAATCATGCACAAGGCGTTGCTAATGCTGCCAAGTTATTTGGTGTTAAAGCAACAGTTGTTATGCCAACGGTTACTCCTCTTATGAAGGTAAACAGAACTAAGAGTTATGGTGCAGATGTTATCCTTTATGGAGATGTTTATGATGATGCCTGCAACTATGCATTAAAACTTGCAGCAGAAAAAGGCTATACATTTATTCATCCATTTGATGATCTTGCTGTTGCAACAGGTCAGGGTACAATTGCAATGGAGATTATCAAAGAACTTCCAACTGTTGATTACATTTTAGTTCCTATTGGTGGCGGCGGACTTGCAACAGGTGTTAGTACACTTGCTAAACTTCTGAATCCTAACATTAAGGTTATTGGCGTTGAACCTGCTGGTGCAAACTGTATGCAGGAATCTCTTAAAGCAGGACATGTTGTTACTCTTAAGAGTGCATCAACTATTGCAGATGGAACAGCAGTTAAGACACCAGGAGAGAAGGTATTTCCTTATATTCAGAAAAATATTGATGATATAATTACTATTGAAGATGATGAACTTATTGTATCTTTCCTTGATATGGTTGAGAATCACAAAATGGTAGTTGAGAATTCAGGTCTTCTTACTGTTGCAGCTCTTAAACATATGACATGCAAGAATAAAAAGATTGTTTCTATACTGAGCGGTGGTAATATGGATATCATTACAATGTCATCTATCTTACAGCATGGCCTTATTATGAGAGACAGAATATTTACAGTATCAGTTTTACTCCCTGATAAGCCAGGAGAACTTGTAAAGGTTGCCAATGTTATTGCCGAACAGCAGGGAAATGTTATCAAGCTTGAACATAATCAGTTTGTCAATATTAATAGAAATGCAGCAGTTGAACTTAGAGTGACTCTTGAGGCATTTGGTACAGAACATAAAGAAAAGATAGTTAAAGCCCTTGAAGATAAGGGATACAGACCACGTCTTGTTAAGACTAATCTATAGATAAAGTACAATTTAACTAATAATTAACATCAACATATAAGGAGAAGGTATGATTGAGGCTATAAACAATATTGATTTTAAGATTTTGAATTTTATATTAGATAATCTGCATAATGCTTTTTTAGATGCTGTTATGCCAATTATAACTATGTTAGGCGATGGAGGCTGGTTTTGGATTGTTGTTGCAGTAGCTTTGCTTTGCACTAAAAAGTACAGAAAATATGGTGTTGCGGCAATAATAGCCTTGGCAATAGGTGTAATTGTTGGTAATGGAATTCTTAAGAATGTTATTGCAAGACCAAGACCTTATGAAGGTCTCGATATAACATTGTTAGTTAAAAAACCATGGGATTGGTCATTTCCATCTGGACATACGCAAGCTTCATTTGCCGTAGCTAGTGTTCTTATGTTTATGAATAAGAAAAAGATTGGAATTCCAGCTATAATTTTGGCTGCAATGATTGGATTCTCAAGAATTTACTTATATGTCCATTATCCATCAGATGTTATTGGTGGTATGCTTTTAGGTATAATGTGGGGAATAATAGGAGTTGCTATTGTCAATAAAATCAAGTATTTCAATGGACCTGACACACCTATAGTACAACCCATTAATGACACTATGACAGTTACAGATGATGATGAGATATTCGATAATATTCCCGTTCAAGAAGCAAAAAAGGTTGAAAACTAATTAAATCAAGGTCTGACAGGCATGATAATAATATTTATATAGTTTGATAATTATTTGACAATCTTTGAATAAAATATTATAATGAACTTATTAATTTGTAGAGGATGGTGGCACTGTGAAGGAAATATCTAACGCGGTAGTTAAGAGATTACCAAGATATTACCGATATCTAGGCGAATTGCTGGAAAATGGTGTTGTAAGAATCTCATCTAAAGAATTAAGTTCTAAGATGAAAGTTACAGCATCTCAAATACGACAGGATTTAAATAACTTTGGAGGCTTTGGTCAACAGGGTTATGGTTATAATGTCCAATATTTATATGATGAGATAGGCAAGATTCTTGGCGTTAATCGTAAGCATAATATGATTATTATTGGTGCAGGTAATCTTGGACAGGCTATTGCTAATTATTCTAATTTTGAAAAGAGAGGCTTTGTTGTTAAGGCATTATTTGACAGCAATAAATCTCTTATAGGTAAAACTATAAGAGGAATAAAAGTTTATTCTATGGATGATTTAGAAACAATAGTGAAAAAAGAAAATATACATATAGGTGCAATTACTATTCCTAAAATATTTGCAGCTGAAGTTGCAGATAAGTTAGTTCAGAGTGGCGTAAAAGCTATATGGAATTTTGCTCATACTGATCTTAATCTACCAGATGATGTTCTTGTTGAGAATGTTCATCTATCAGAAAGTCTTATGCGTTTATCGTATAAGCTGGTACACGTTGACAATGATAAGTAAGTAGGTGCAATTATGGCAAAACAAGCTGAAAACATTACTTCAGAAGGTATTAAAGATAAATTACTGCATATGAATCTTCCGATTCTTACTTTAGATTCAAGATGGTTAAAGATGTTTCCACCTAAGAAGAAAACTCCCAGAATCAAGCATTTAGAGGACGAACTCAATAATGTTGTTAAAAGTCAGGGAAGGATTAATACTGACATAACAAAGCTTAAGAATCTTAAGAAGACTCTTATGAAAGAGATTGTTAAAAATATGGAAGAGGCAGATTCTAGTTCTGAAGTTAAGAGGATTAAGAAACTTGAAAAGAGCAGACAGCTTATAGAAGATATTAATTCTAAGCTTGAATTGGCTCAAGGTGATCAAGATAATCTTCCAAGAAAGATTAGGGAAGCTAATGTAGAACTAGCTATTGCATCATTAGAAGAGCTATATGGTGTGTTTAGAAATAATCAGCAGGTAATTGATGCTAATGCCGAATGGATTGAAAAGACAAGAATTGAACTTAAAAAAAAGATTTTAATCAAGACTGAAAAAGAAGAAGTTAATGCAGGAATATATTCATATTTACACGGAACTATGGGTAGAGAATTTATGGAGACTTATGATCGATATAAAAATGAAGGACAAATATGATGTATATTAGAAAGGTTTGCTATTAATATGATTGTTGGGATTGGTAGTGATTTGATAGAAATAAAAAGAATTAAGAAAGCCTGTGAGAATAAGGCTTTCTTATTACGTTATTATACTGAAAACGAAATTGCGGCATTTGAAGGTAAGTATAGTTCTCTGGCAGGTAATTTTGCAGTAAAAGAAGCAGTTTCAAAGACTTTTGGAACTGGTTTTCGCTCATTTGGACCAAAAGATATCGAGGTTTTAAGAGATGAATTGGGAAAGCCATATGTCAATCTTTATAATGGTGCTAAAGAACTTGCTGACAAAGTTAACATTAGTAATATTATGGTAACTATTACCAATACAGATGACTTAGCAGCAGCGTTTGCAATAGCTGAAAATTAACAGCTAAATAATTTGTCTTAAAATATTAATGTAAATCACTGTAGGATTACAGAAAGGCATGGTTAGTGTATGGAATACATTTTAGATGCAATAGAAGCAAAAGAGGTTGACGATTACAGTATCAATAAAATTGGAATTCCTTCAGTTGTTCTGATGGAACGTGCTTCGTTAGCTGTTGCGGATGAGGTAAGTACTATATTTTTTAACATTGCTAATCATAAAAAGGGGATTATCATCGTAGCCAATACAGGCAATAATGGAGCTGATGGGCTTGCGGCCGCAAGGATTCTTAATGAACGTAATCTTCCAGTGAAAGTCAAAATATTAGGTCATGTTTCTAGTGGAACAACTGAATTTAAACTACAATATAATATATTAAGTAATCTGAAGGTAGATATAGCAGATATATCTGAATATGTAGATTATTCAGATTATAGTATTGTTGTAGATGCGATATTTGGTATTGGACTTAATAGGGAAGTAGAGGGACTTTGTGCCACTGAGATTAGTAATATAAATAATTCTGACGCTCAGATTATTTCAGTTGATATACCATCAGGAATTAATGCTACAACAAGTCAGGTTATGGGCGTAGCAGTAAAAGCTGATGCAACAATAACATTTGGAACTTCTAATCTTGGAATTACGCTTAATCCTGGAAGAAAATTCGCTGGGACTGTTAAAAAGGTGGATATAGGATTCCCACGTATTGCATATGATAATATTTCTCCTAAAGTATTTACTTATAATAAAGATGATATAGTGTTTCCACTTAGGGACACTGATTCTAACAAAGGATCATATGGTAAACTTCTTATTTTTGCTGGTTCAGAAACTATGAGTGGTGCTGCTTACTTGTCAGCTTATGCTGCTTATAGAATGGGTACTGGTCTGGTAAAAGTAGTAACTGTTAAGGAGAATAGAGCGATAATTCAACAGCTTCTTCCAGAAGTACTTTTTACGGATATTGACGATACAAAGAGCTTAAAGAGTGCAATAGAATGGTCTGATGTTATTATTGCAGGTCCAGGAATTGGTAATAAATCTGATAATATCAAAAGACTGGAAATGATTATTTCATCACAAAAGCCTTTGATTCTAGATGCAGATGCACTTAATATGATAAGTGATAGTTCTATTCTGGAGAATTGTTTCCACAATAATATTATCGTTACCCCACATCTTGGAGAAATGTCAAGATTAATTAGTATGCCAATTGAAATTATTAAGAGTGATATTATTGATAAATGTAAGTCATATGCATATAGCCACAATGTTATATGTGTATTAAAGGACTCTAGGACTATAGTTTGTGATGGCTATAAAGTATATATTAATACATCTGGTAACTCAGGTATGTCTACAGCAGGAAGTGGGGATGTGCTAACTGGAATAATTGGTGCTCTAATTTGTGCAGGGTTAAGTCTTTACAAAGCAAGTACTTTGGGTGTATATTTACATGGACTTGCTGGAGACGCAGGCAGCCTCAATAAAGGCGAACGAAATCTAATGGCCACTGATATTATTGAACATCTATGGACACTAACAAAATAACGGAGTGAAACAAAATGGAAAATATAGAAAAATATTACAGAGTATACGCTGAAATAAATCTGAATAATATTTATGCTAATATGGTAAATTTAAAAGGTCTTGTTAAATCCGAGACAGGTATGGTAGCCGTAATTAAAACTGACGGGTATGGACATGGAGCTGTTCCTATTGCACGAACAATTGAAAATATAGTTGACGCATTTGCTGTGGCGACTATTGATGAGGCCATTAATCTTAAGGTGAATGGTCTTGTAAAGCCTGTGTATATTCTTGGCTTTACACATGAAAGCAGATATAAAGAACTTATAATTAATGATATAAGACCTGCTGTATTTAAAGAACAGATGATATATGATATGAATGAGATTGCAGCTTCCATAGGCAAAAAAGCTATAATTCATATTGCTTTAGATACAGGAATGAGCAGAATTGGATTTAAGGATGATGATTCTACAATTCTTCTTCTTCAGAAGGCATCAAAACTTAATAATATTATAATCGAAGGTATTTTTACACATTTTACAGCATCGGACTCTGCTGATAAAACATCTGCTAACATTCAACTTAAGCGTTATTCTGAATTCCTTAACAAGCTTGAGAATGCTGGTGTAAAGATTCCTATAAAGCATTGTTCTAATAGTGCAGGAATTATAGACATGAGTGAAGCTAATTTTACTGAAACTCGTGCGGGCATTGCTTTGTATGGTTTATATCCATCTAATGAGGTAAATAAGAGAAGTTGTGCACTTAGACCTGCACTTGAACTAAAAAGCCACATAGTATTAATTAAAGAGGTTAAAAAAGGAACTGGAATTAGTTACGGTTCGACTTATATCACAGATAGCAATCAAATTATAGCTACTATACCAGTTGGCTATGGCGATGGATATCAAAGAAACCTCTCAAATAAAGGATTTGTCCTTATTAATGGCAAGAAAGCCCCAATACGTGGAAGAGTATGCATGGATCAGTTTATGGTTGATGTTACCAATATTCCTAACGTAAAAGAGGGTGATATAGTTACGCTTATAGGTAAAGATGGAGATAATACTATTACTGTTGAAGAGCTTGCAGAACTTGCCGGAACATTTAATTATGAATTTGTTTGTGACCTCGGCAAAAGAATTCCAAGAGTATATTACAAAGATGACAAAGTAGTATGTACAAAGGATTATTTCACGGATATCTACGAAATGTAACTATTTGTCGATAAATTATCAGAATACTAACATCAAATGCGGAAATACTAAAGGTGGGATAAATACCTAATGATTTTGATGGAGTGTAGAATATGATAATTAAACGTGGTGATGTTTTTTACGCAGACCTAAGGCCTGTGATTGGTTCAGAACAAGGAGGAATCAGACCTGTTCTGATTATACAAAATGATACTGGTAACAGACATAGTCCTACTGTAATTTGTGCAGCAATAACATCCAAGATGAATAAAGCAAAATTGCCAACTCATGTAGAACTTGATGCTACAAAATATGCACTTGTAAAAGATTCAGTTATTCTTCTAGAGCAGCTTAGAACTATTGACAAGCTAAGGCTCAAAGATAAAATATGTCATCTTGATAATGATATATTGGAAAAGGTTGATACTGCGCTTTACATAAGTTTAGAGCTAAAATATTTGACTAATAACTGATAAAATGTTATATTTATTAATTGTAATAGTTTAGAATACAGAAACATAAAGGAGTTTTTAACAGCATGGATGATAGTCCCTTATTTGGGTTAATAGTTTTTATTGCATTTTTGATTGTAAATGCGATAATGTATGGTTTTAGTGCAGCAATCAGAACAATTAATGAAGCAGGTCTTCAGAAGCAATCCGAGGAAGGCAGTAGTAGGGCAGCAAAAATCTTACATATAATTGATGATCCAACGGATTTTACTAATACTGTTCAGATAACATCAATGGCTATGGCTATTGTAGTTGGTTATCTACATCTCAATAATTACGCAAGAATTGTATATGGATTTTTAGTAAATTTTGCTTCAAATTATATACGTGATGGAGTGCTATATTTTATAGCTTATATAATTGTTTTATTATATTTATTATTTTTAATACTTGCAATCGGTGTTCTTTTACCTAAGAAATTCGGTGCCAAATATCCAGAGGCATTTGCAAATGCCCTTGTTGGAATCGTAAATATGATTATGGCTATTTTAACACCTGCAAGAGTTATCATAACATTTATTACAGGACTTTTTCTTCGAGTGTTTGGCATAGATCCTAATACAGAATATGATAAGGTAACAGAAGAAGATATTATGTCTATGGTAAATGAAGGTCATGAGCAGGGTAATTTATTAGCAAGTGAAGCTGAGATGATTACTAATATATTTGAGTTAAATGACAAAGAAGCTAAGGATATTATGACTCACCGCAAGAGTATTGTTGCCATTGACGGTGAATGGACATTAGAAGAGACAGTAGATTTTATTTTAAAAGAGAGTAATTCAAGGTTTCCTGTTTTTATTGGAGATATTGATAATATAATTGGCTTGGTTCATTTTAAAGATGTAATGATATTTGCAGATGAAGAAAACATTGAACAATCCAAGATTAAGGATATAGAAGGCTTAGTAAGAACAATTCATTTTATTCCTGAAACCAGAAATATTAATCTTTTATTCAAAGAAATGCAGTCCAACAATTGCCATATGGAAATCGTGGTAGATGAATATGGACAAACAGCAGGTCTTGTAGCAATGGAAGATATTCTTGAAGAAATTGTTGGTAATATTCTTGATGAATATGATTATGAAGAAAATAATATAGTTAAAATAGACGAATACATCTATAATGTCAAAGGTGGAACACCGCTTGAAGAGATTACAGATGAACTGAATATTGAGTTTGACGAAGAAGATTATGATACACTTAATGGTTATCTGATTTCTAAACTTGATAGAATACCTGAAGAAAATGATAAGCCAGTACTTGAGATAGATGGATATGTCTACAGAGTGTTGACGATAGAGAACAAGATGATTAGCCTTGTTCAGGTTACATTGCCCAAAGAATCTGAAGAAGATAATTCAGATAATGAAGAAAATTAAAATAAATTAACGAAGGAGATTTAAAATGTCAGGACATTCAAAATTTGCAAACATTAAGCATAAGAAGGAAAAAAATGATGCTGCTAAAGGCAAAGTTTTTACAATTATTGGTAGAGAAATAGCGGTAGCCGTAAAAGAAGGCGGAGCAGATCCAGATAATAACAGCAGACTTCGTGATGTTATAGCAAAAGCAAAAGCTAATAATATGCCTAATGATACTATTGACAGAGGAATTAAGAAGGCTGCTGGAGACGCAGCCAGCGTTAATTACGAAGTTGTAACTTATGAAGGTTATGGACCAAGCGGTATTGCTATTATAGTTGATGCTTTAACAGACAATAAGAACAGAACAGCTTCTAATGTAAGAAATGCATTTACTAAGGGAAATGGTAATGTCGGAACACCTGGCTGTGTATCTTTTATGTTTGATAAAAAGGGACAGATTATTGTAGACAAAGAAGAATGCACTATGGATTCTGATGAAGTTATGATGATAGCTCTTGATGCTGGTGCAGAAGATTTCTCTGATGAAGAAGACAGCTATGAGATTATTACAAGTCCTGATGAATTCAGCGTAGTTAGAGAAGCAATGGAAGCAGCTAAGATTCCTATGATGGAAGCAGAAGTAACTATGATTCCACAGACATGGGTAGAGTTAACTGATGAGAATGATATCAAAAAGCTTCAAAAGACTCTTGATTTACTCGATGAAGATGATGATGTTCAATATGTATATCACAACTGGGATGAACCAGATGAGGATGAAGAATAAGTAATATAGTGACGCTCTAGTTTTTAAATATTTTAAAATAATAGTCGATCATGGTATCATTATATCCAAGACTGGCTATTATTTTATTTGCAAGTACATTATTTAGCATTTTTAATTAATGTTTAATATCACCTCTAATGTTAAAATGTAAAATTTTGAATCACAAAAGTGAGATGGTGATATGGAATTTGCTTTTATATTTAACAAAAACTTAAAATAGTATTAAAATAGTGTTGACAACTTAATAACAAAATGTTAACATATGTATAAGGAAAAGAGATACAGTTATTGATGCATATTGAAGGTATTTGTTAGAAACTGTTATTTTGATAATTAATATATGGTGTTTGGTTAATTATTGTGTGATGGAGTAGACATTTATCTTAACATATGCAAATGCATATGTTTTTTTTGTACAATTTCTGGCTTTTTTCAAAATACAAAGGAGGTGAAGCTAATATGTATGTACTAAAAAAAGATATTTATATCATTGCTGGTGAGCTGAAGTTGATTAAAAATGTTCTTAAAGAAAATCATATTTACTTTCCATAGCATATGCATACATTCTTTTTTTTAACAAAAAAACATTCAGAATTGATTTATCAAATCAATGCATATTAAGGAGGATATTTATGAAAAACAGAACAAAGAAAATTCTGATTTTGTCACTAGTTATTGCTATGTTGGCTTCAGTAGCATCATTTGCTGCTATTCCTATTATTGATAACTCAGAAAATCAATCACGATTTGGTGCAACTGCTATTGATTGCAATAACACTAATACCGGAATAGTAACAAAGAGAAAAATAGCAACCTATAATTATTATACTGTTAAAGTTGATACAGTAAACAGATTAGATTTGTTACCTAAAGTTTACTTTATAGCAAAAAGGACATCAACTTATACAACTGTATCTGCTAGTACTATAGGATTTATTCAAGGAATAGGAAACTTATCTACAGCTTATAAAGCAGGAACTAATACTACAAATGTTTTCTATACTTTATATGGAAGAGTTGCAGATAATTATGTAGATGGTTTTAGAATTTATGGAATTAATATTTCTGGAATATGGAGACCATAAGTTGTACATAATTAGTCGTTTTTAAAATAAAGTAG
>CAZNEZ010000005.1:0-34313 GCA_964572475.1 uncultured Lachnospiraceae bacterium | reverse complement strand
CTGGAATATGGAGACCATAAGTTGTACATAATTAGTCGTTTTTAAAATAAAGTAGAATGGAGCCTTTTATGAAAAAAAAGTATTGTATTGTTGCATCAATATTAGCCATACTATTAGTTATATTAGCAATAGTAATTTTTAACAAAGGGAAATTGTTAAAAAACGATAATGAAACTACATTAATCAAAGAAGAAGTCAACTATATAGATTTGTTACATATTAATGAATTTTCTGAAGTTTACAATCTTTCGGAAAGTAATATTGAAAGTATTTTTTATGGAGTAGCTAGTGATGATACTTATATATATTTGTTAGCTAATAAAAAAGATTATGTAAAAATTATTGATGATATATTATCATTTGTTGTGGAAAACGATACTTCTAATAGTATGTTAACTAATGAAGAAATAATTGATATGGCGAAGAATTATGATAAATCATTTACAATCTTAACAAACAAAAAAAGTCAGTACTCATTTAGAAATTCAGTAGATAATAAATATTTAATTGTGTTTATTATGGAAAATTATACAGAGAATCAAATTGCATATAAGTTGATTCCTAAAGATGATTGGAGGACTTTTTTTGAATCAGTATGTAATAAATATGAGTGGAATAAAGAATTAACATATAATCCTGAAGTTCCTGAAGACTAACTTAAATATTTTTATAAGGAGGACATATGAAGAAGGGTATATTAATTTGTAGCATATGGATTTTAGTTACTTTTGCACTACTTTTCTTTGGAGCATATCCAGAGATTGAATATCCTGATTTTAATAAAATAACTCTTAACCGTAGCAAAACTGAAGTTATTAATTTGGGAGAATATGATTTGTATCAAATGTCATTATTTAAAACTTATTTAACACCTCAAAATGCGTTTATTAGTCTTTTAAAAACGGAATCTGATATTGAAAACAAGATAGAGAAGGGAGAAATTACAAATGAATACAAGTATTCAATAAATGGAATAAGTGAAGAGCTTTTAGTATCTGAAGACTCAATAAGTTATAAATATGAGGACAAATATGATGATTCTATTGGTAAAGAATATTCTCGAGAAGAAATTTCATCATTAGCGAATAAGATTCTATCCGATATGAATATTAATTGTAATGAGGGCACAAAAACATATGATATATATAAGATTTCACAATCTAAGGAAAATGTATATACTGTTATTATGAGAAGCTATTATAAAAATATTCCTATTACAGCTAATACTATTAATGATACAATATCTCAATATATATTATTAAAATATAAGAATGGAAAAGTTGTAGAAGCAGATATTTCAGGAATTGGTTCGTTTAGTCTAATGCTTGGTAGTGTTATTGACTTTAGAGATTGTATTGGAACATCAGAGGATGCAGAAAAGCTAGTTTTGAATTATTTTCAAAATACATATGAAGCTACTGATTATATAGTTTCCTCTGTAGAACTTGTTTATGTATATAAAGATGATTATCTTAAGCCAATGTATGAATTTGAAATAGAATATGAAAATAATGTGAGTTACATTGATGTAGATATTATTACAGGTGAAGTATACGGAGGAATAATTAATGACTAAAAATTATCTAAAAGGAATAGTAGTCTCTCCAATATATTTTATATGTATCCTTGTTCTTTACATTGGTATGATATGGGGAGGATATGAAGTCTTTTTGCACGAAACAAGTATATCACTTCAAGAGGTATATTTTTATTCAATGAGATTATCAGGATTTTTCACTATTTCATTAATTGTCGTTTCAGCATTACCTTCTTCATTTATTATTGTTGATGAAATGAAAAAAGGATATTATGAGTTGATTTCGACAAGATGTAGTTATATTAAATATCTTTTAACAAGAATGATTGGATCAATTGCATCTGGGATGATTATGGTACTTATTACATTCATATTATTTTTTGTTACAATACTTATTCTGAACCCAGATGTGCATTTTGAATTTACAATTAATAATATTCGTCCAATTGAACCCATGAAATACTATTTATATAATACTAATAAAGGGTTATTAATGTTTTGGATTTATCTATTATCTAACATTATTCAAGCAGGAGTGGCACCAGCTATAGCTGTTTCGTTTGCTGCTATTTCAAAGAATAAGTACATAGCTATAATTGGACCATATTTAGTATTGGCAACTATCAATGTTATTTCTTCGCTAGCTAAAATTGATTTGCTTAATATACAGTATATGACGATTGATAACAGCGAAAACCTATTGTTTGGGGGAATACCATTTTCATTAGGGTATTGCTCTCTAATTATATTTGTGTTTTTTATGTGTTCCTATTTGGTTTTAAAAAGGAGGCATCAAAATGAATAAAATAAATAGTATAATATCAATTGTAAAACAGAATCTAATGGACACTTTACTTGGTGCTAGATTTTGGTCAATCTTAATACTTATAAGTGGATTCTTTTTTGTTCAATTAAGTGGGATTTTCCCACATTTTATGCTAGATGTTAAATGGGATGCGTCTTCACTGATGAGCAATATTTTATCTAATTCAACTGGTAATTATATAAAGATTGCTATTTTGGTTATTTTATGTGATATTCCTAAGTTAAATAATTGTACAATGCAGATGATTATGCGTACTAATAGAAGCGTTTGGATGATTTCCCAAATTTTATATTCTATTATTATCAGTTCTATTTACTATGTTTTAACATACGTTATCTTACTGTGTGCAGGTAATAGATGCATTAATTATAGCAAGCCTGTACCTAATAAGAATGACATTTTTGCATTTATACTATTTGTTTTATTATCATTATTATTTTCGGTATTATGTTTAATATGTAATTTAATACTTAAACATGGAGCTGGTAATGCAATATGTATTTTACTAATTCTTATTGATAATGGAGTGTGCGCATTTATGATGAACAATAATATTCAAATATATAGATTTATTATGCCTAATTATATAAGTCAGTCATTTAGCTCAGGAGATATATTCCATTTGATTTATGCTAGTTGCTATTTTATGATTTTATCAATTTTACTTTATGCATTTTCAGAAGAAACATTAAGAAAACAAGATATGCTCTTCAATTAGTAAGGAGGCTTAAAGGTGAGAAAAAAGAATATTTTTATAATTAGTGTAGCATTAATTGTAGGTATTGTAACAATAGTTATTTCATATTTTGTTCTTAAAATATATACTAATGATAATATCCAATATGTTGAAATTACTGAAACTAGTTCTGTTAATCAAGGAAGCTCACTTGATAATGTTGATAGTATTCAAAGTCGAAATTTACAGATTAATAAAGAATTGCATGAGCTATATGGTATTCCAGAAGGTTATGGATATGAATTAACAGACGAGAACCTGGTATCTGTTGATAAATCAAAAAAAATATACATATTGAATGCATCTAAAGAACTAGGAAAAGGAATATTTGATTCAATATATGATAAATATTTTACAAATAAAAATACATCAAAAACTGAAGCTACAAATGAGGAAGTTATTGTATCATCAGAAAGAAATTCAGAAGTATTAGATTATTGTGAAAGCACAGGATTCCTATCATACTCATTTACGGATATTGATACACAGAATACAGTGGGTAATCAAATGACTGATAGTGAAATTAAAGCGATAATGAGTTCGTTTTTAAATGATAGTGGTATTTCATCAGAAGAACGTAAACTTTCATATGTAATTAGCTCCATTACGAGGAATGAATTAAATCAATATACAGTATGTGCAGAAGGAGCTTATGAGGGAGTGCCATTAACTTGCTCTTCAAGTGTTGTAATGCAAAATGAAACTATTGGTAGTGCCGAGATAGTGCAAGTTTCGATTAAAAATTCTAAAATAGTAGGAATTGTGCTTATGAATATTAGAAATATAAATTCTAAAGCTGAACTTAAAAGTGAAAAAGTTGAATCGAGTGATGAATTAATAAATATTCTAAGGAAATATCTTGAAGATAATAGTAATAAAGAGAGGTATTATAAGTATTGTCATGTCAAGAGTACTAGATATGTATATATTCCTAATTCTGATGATGTTAAAGGAATAAGCATTGTACCAGCAATTGAGATAAGTACAGTTAATGAGATATATAACTTTTCTAATGATACTTGGTCTAAAGACAACGGAACATATACCATTTGCTTGACTGATGGCTTAATGAGGTATACTTCTAATGTATATAGTGAGTAAAAATTAAATATTAAATGATACAATGATTTGAGAAAGAATGGTGATATTATGATAAAAATTAAAAATCTTAGTAAAACATACAAAAACGAACAAGTTATAAAACCTCTTGAACTAGAATTGAAAGAAAACAAAATTTATGGAATAGTTGGAAGAAATGGATCGGGAAAAACTGTTTTAATGAAAATGATTTGTGGATTAACAATTCCTACAACGGGTACGATAGAAATTGATGGTGATATAATTGGTGAGGATATTGATTTTCCAAGAAGTATTGGTATTATTATTGAAACACCGGGGTTTATATCTTACCAATCTGCATTTTCAAACTTAAAAAGACTTGCAGTTATTCAGAACAAAATAGACGATAATGATATTTGTACGGCAATTGAAAAAGTTGGACTAGATCCTAAATCTAAAAAAAGGGTAGGTAAGTATTCATTAGGAATGCGTCAGAGGTTAGGTATAGCACAAGCAATAATGGAAAATCCTAAAATTCTTATGCTTGATGAACCAATGAATGGATTGGACAATGAAGGCGTTGAAGATATAAGAAATCTATTATTATCGATGAAGAATGAAGAAAGAATAATAATAATTACCAGCCATAATAAAGAGGATATAGAAGTACTATGTGATGAGGTTTTTGAGATGAATAAAGGAGAAATAATTTCAAAATGAGAAATAAAGTCTATCTTGAGTCAAGAACATTTACTTTTTTTGCTGTTATGGCAGTTATTATGAACTTTATCATTATAGATAAGGGTATCAATATAAATAGCTTTGACATAGTTTGCATCTTTAGAACAATGTTTGGAGCAGGATATGAAGCAAAGATATTTGATTTAAAACTTATGCTTTGGTTAGCAAATATGTTGGCAATTCATTCAGTAGTAGGAAGTAGCATTAATGAAATTATTCATAAAAGATTCAGCATAACAGCTCCAAGATATATAAGTGCTAAAAATTTTTATTCTTATGTAATTGTAAATACAGTTTTAGTATCTGTTTTTCTGTGTGTAATAGAATTTGCATTTATATTTATTGAAGTTTTCATATATGGCATTATTAATGCTACAAACTATATTTCTAATATTAAGCAGATAATGATTATGTTTTTTTCGTTTTGCATATATGTAATTTTTATAGAGATAATTTTTACCAATATAGTATTAAAATATAGAAAAGAGTATATATCGCTAACAATAATTGTAATTGCCCAAATCTTGTGTATCCAAGGGGATCATTTTGTTAATGGAATTGGAAAATATTTATTTGGAAATTGGGGGATTTATGCAAGAACAAATATTTATAGTAAATATGGTTATGATATAGGAGTTATAGGTATAGTAGAATTAGTACTTTCATGTGCTATAATTATTATTGGAAAATATAGAAGCCGTCATATATTATTGAATTGATTTATATAGACTAAATGTAAATAATAATTTATACTAAATATATCAAATAAATATAATTTGGAAAAGGTGATTATATGAGAGTTATTGATTTTAAAATGGAAAGAAATGGTCTTGTAAGTGAAGGTGATGAAGTTGAACTTAGAGAAGGAATACTTCCAAATAGCTACTATTATGTTGTAGAACCAGCAGTTGCAATGTCTGCTAATTTTAAACCAAGAGACAGAGTAATGGCAAGAAAAGGGATAATCAAAGAAATTGTTGAGAATGATAGAGGATTCTACCTCAAAGTAGAGGTAGAAGAATAGGTTTACGATTCCTAAAAATAGTATAATTTTTAAAACCGCAGCATCTTAAGATGCTAGCGGCTTTATTAAAATCCGCTCCAACATGCTCTGGATAATGCGCATCAGAGCCAACAGTTATAATTCTACCACCTAATTCATAATATCTTCGTACAACGTCTAAACAGGGATTAGTAGATGTGAGACCTTTTCTAAGGGCACCGGTATTAATCTCAATCCCTTTGCCCATTTCAATTATTTTAATTAAGAGCTTGTCTATATATAGTGAAAATTCACTATATGAGTAATTCGCATCCTTATTAGGAGAATATCGTACGATATAATCAATATGCCCATATACATCAAAATCATTAATTGTTTCCAGATTCTCTAAAATAGCTTCAAAGTATTCGATAAAGCATTCTTTGTCACTTCTTCCTTCAAAAAAGCCAGGATAATAAGGATCTATTCTATTAACGAGATGAGATGAACCAATTACAAAATCAAATGGATAAGATGTAATTGTGGAATTGATTTGTTTAACCAGAAATGGCTCAAGCCCCATTTCAATACCTATATTAATGTTGATTTTATCAGCATAAGTATCTTTTAATACATTAAGAGTGCTAAAATATTGTTTAAAATCTAATTCAAACTTCAAACCCTCATATGGATAATCAAAATCCAGATGGTCAGTAATACAAATATCTTTCATCCCAAGTTTAATCGCCTGCTTTATTATTAAATCTAAATCAGCTTGGGAATCCCCTGAAAATGCTGAATGTACATGGTAATCGGCTATCATAATAATCCTTCTTTCTTAAAACAAATTCATGAATAGATTTTATGTCAAAAGAATTTAATTGTCAATTAAAGTAGAATATATTAGATTACATAATGATATACAATAAAAAATATTACTTTATCACAATATTTATCTAAAATGGACTTGATATTTTTGGGTAAATTAGGTAGAATACTATCAGGTTGATTTTTTTTTAACAATCAAATTTAAATTTTACCAGGAGGAAATAAAATCATGGCAGTAAGAGTAGCAATTAATGGTTTTGGCCGTATCGGACGTTTAGCGTTCAGACAAATGTTTGGAGCAGAGGGATATGAAGTAGTTGCAATCAACGACTTAACAAGCCCAAAGATGCTCGCACATCTATTAAAATATGATTCATCACAGGGAAAGTACGCATTAGCTGATAAAGTAACAGCTGGCGAGAACTCAATCACAGTTGATGGAAAAGAGATTACAATTTACGCAGAAGCAGATGCTTCTAAACTTCCTTGGGGAGAATTAAAGGTAGACGTTGTACTTGAATGTACAGGTTTCTACTGCTCAAAAGAAAAATCAGAAGCTCATATCAAAGCAGGAGCTAGAAAAGTTGTTATTTCAGCACCAGCTGGTAATGACCTTCCAACAGTAGTTTACAATGTAAACCATGACATCTTAAAGTCATCAGATACAGTTATTTCAGCTGCATCATGTACAACAAACTGCTTAGCACCTATGGCTAAAGCACTTAACGACTTAGCACCAATCAAATCTGGTATTATGAATACAATTCATTCATACACAGGTGATCAGATGACACTTGATGGACCACAGAGAAAAGGTGATTTAAGAAGATCACGTGCTGCTGCTGTTAATATCGTTCCTAACTCAACAGGCGCTGCTAAAGCTATCGGATTAGTTATTCCAGCTTTAAATGGTAAATTAATCGGAGCTGCACAGAGAGTTCCTTGTCCTACAGGTTCAACAACTATCTTAGTTGCTGTTGTAGAAGGTAAAGTAACAAAAGAGCAGATTAATGAAGCTATGAAAGCTGCTGCTACAGAGTCATATGCTTACAATGAAGACGAGATCGTATCAAGTGATATCATTGGAAGCACATACGGTTCAATCTTTGATGCAACACAGACAATGGTATCTCCTATGGATGATGGAAATACACAGGTTCAGGTTGTTTCATGGTATGATAATGAGAATTCATACACTAGCCAGATGGTTAGAACAATCAAATATTTCTCTGAATTAGCTTAAGACTAATCCGATAATATTTAGATCCTAAGCGGGTCCGGTTCTTTAAGGACTGGACTCGTTTTCTCTTATATACAGAGATTAAATATGTGAATTACACGAATGTGTATTTATAAATTTTTATATTTGAAAGGAGCAAATTATGCTTAATAAAAAATCAGTTGATGACATTAATGTCAAAGGACAGAGAGTATTAGTACGTTGTGACTTCAATGTACCTTTACAGGATGGCAAAATTACAGATGAGAATCGTCTTGTTGCAGCTTTACCTACAATCAAAAAATTAATTAGTGATGGAGGAAAGGTTATACTTTGTTCTCACCTTGGAAAACCTAAGGGAGAAGCAGTTCCTTCATTATCTTTAGCACCTGTTGCTGTAAGATTAACAGAATTATTAGGACAGCCAGTTAAATTTGCTGCTGACCCAGAAGTTGTTGGTCCTAACGCAAAGGCTGCTGTTGCTGCTATGGCAGATGGTGACGTTGTTCTTCTTGAGAATACTCGTTATAGAGCAGAAGAGACAAAGAATGTAGATACATTTAGCGAAGAATTAGCATCTTTAGCAGATGTATTTGTTAATGACGCATTTGGTACAGCCCACAGAGCACACTGCTCAAATGTTGGTGTTACTAAGTATGTTAAGACTGCTGTTGTTGGTTATTTAATGCAAAAAGAGATTGACTTCCTAGGCAATGCTGTTAATAATCCAGTTAGACCTTTTGTTGCTATTCTTGGTGGTGCAAAAGTATCAAGTAAGATTTCAGTTATTGATAACTTATTAGATAAAGTTGATACTCTTATCATTGGTGGTGGTATGGCATATACATTTATGGCAGCACTTGGTGAAGAAGTTGGTAAATCCCTTCTTGAAGAGGATTATAAAGAATATGCGCTTAATATGCTTAAGAAAGCTGAAGAAAAAGGCGTTAAATTATTAATTCCTGTTGATACAGTTATCGCTGATGATTTTTCAAATGATGCTAACTTTAGAACAGTTGGTCGTGGAGAGATTCCAGCTGATATGGAAGGTCTTGACATTGGACCTGAAACTTGCAAATTATTTGCAGATGCTATTAAAGATGCTAAGACAGTTGTTTGGAACGGACCTATGGGCTGCTTTGAAATGCCTAACTTTGCAGCTGGTACAGTAGCAGTAGCTAAGGCTATGGCTGATATTGATGCAACAACAATTATTGGTGGTGGTGATTCAGCAGCGGCTGTTAATATCTTAGGATTTGGCGATAAAATGACACATATCTCAACAGGTGGTGGAGCTTCACTTGAATTCCTTGAAGGAAAAGAACTACCAGGTGTTGCAGCTGCAAACGATAAAACAGCCAATTAAGATTTACTAAAAACGATATATAAAGGAGAAGATATATGCGTAAAAAAATTATAGCCGGTAACTGGAAGATGAACAAAACTCCTAGTGAAGCCGTAGCTCTTGTAAATATGCTTAAACCTCTTGTGGCAAATGAAGAAGTTGACGTAGTTTTCTGCGTACCAGCTATTTCAATTATTCCTGCAATGGAAGCGGCAAAAGGAAGCAATATTTCTATCGGAGCAGAAAATATGTATTATGAGGAAAGTGGTGCTTACACAGGAGAAATTGCTCCTAATATGCTTACAGATGTAGGTGTTAAATATGTCATTATCGGACATTCAGAGAGAAGAGAATACTTTGCTGAAACTGATGAAACAGTTAATAAAAAAGTACTTAAAGCATTTGAACATAATATAACACCTATCGTATGCTGTGGAGAGACATTAACTCAAAGGGAACAGGGAATTACAATTGATTGGATACGTCAGCAGATTAAGATTGCATTCTTAAATGTAACAACAGCTCAGGCTAAGACAGCAGTTATTGCTTATGAGCCAATATGGGCTATCGGAACAGGTAAAGTTGCTACTACTGAGCAGGCTCAGGAAGTATGTAAAGCCATTAGAGAATGTATAGCTGAGATATATGATGAAGCTACTGCTTCGGCAATCAGAATTCAGTATGGTGGCAGTGTTTCAGCTTCAAGTGCACCAGAATTATTTGCTCAGGCAGATATAGATGGTGGATTAGTTGGTGGTGCCAGCCTTAAAGAAGATTTTGGTAAGATTGTTAATTACCAATAAACTAATAATTCATCATTAGAATAAAACAGTACAAACTATAACAAAACACCATTTAATTTAGTATTATTGCTAATTAAGTGGTGTTATGTTATATAGCGCAACGTCATAGTCTGGGAAACTTGCCTAGATTTTTAGTAGTATTGTAATAATATGTATGATAAAATAAAAAAGGTGGTAATTATATGTTAATTAAATGTCCTGAATGTGGAAAAGAAATTTACAGTTTTGATGAAGTTTGTATTTATTGTGGGTATCCTCTGAAAAAAAGCACAATACAAGAAACGGACGATAACATTTGTTATATAAATGACATACCTTATGATTTATCAGAAGTATTAACATATATTCAACGCAATAAATATCTTAATGCAATAAAAGCTCTTGAAGATATGGCAAATATTGGTTTAAAAGGTTGTAAAGGGATTTGCGACGAAATTAGAGAAACTAAAAGAATTCCATCAAAGTATTATTGCTGATATTATACATATTTCACGTTTTATCCATTTAAAAAGTTGCATTATTTTCTCAAGAGTAAAATTATCTTTGAAAAATCAATAAAGTATGTTAGAATATTAATCGATTGAAATATAGCAATATTTTGAGAATATATATAGTGCTGATAACACAGAATGGAGATTAGAATGAGTAAAAAACCTACTGTATTAATGATTTTAGATGGATATGGATTAAATGAGAATAAAAAGGCTAACGCTGTTGAGGAGGCTAAAACTCCAGTTATGGACAAACTTATGAGCGAATATCCATTTGTCGAAGGATATGCTAGTGGCCTTGCTGTTGGACTACCTGATGGACAGATGGGTAATTCAGAAGTTGGCCATCTTAATATGGGTGCTGGACGTATCGTATATCAGGAACTTACTAGAATTACAAAAGAAATTAATGATGGTGATTTCTTTAAAAATGAAGCATTATTAGAGGCTATTAAGAACTGTAAAGCTAATAATTCATCATTACATTTATTCGGACTATTGTCAGATGGTGGTGTTCACAGTCATATTACACATTTATATGGACTTCTTGAATTAGCGAAAAGAGAAGGATTACAAAATGTATATGTACATGCTTTTTTAGATGGAAGAGATACAGCTCCTTCATCAGGAAAAGGATTTGTTGAAGAACTTGAAAGCAAAATGTCAGAAATTGGTATTGGTAAGATAGCAACTGTTATGGGACGTTATTATGTAATGGATAGAGATAACAGGTGGGATAGAGTTGAACTCGCATACAAGGCAATTGTTCAATCAGAAGGTGAAAAGGCAGATTCAGCGGTAAAAGCAGTAGCTAATTCATATGCAGAAGATAAAACTGATGAATTTGTTCTTCCTACAGTAATAGAAGAAGATGGTAAGCCAGTTGCTGCTGTTTCAGAGAATGATTCAGTAATATTCTTTAATTTCAGACCAGATAGAGCAAGAGAGATAACAAGAGCATTTTGTGATGAAGAATTTGAAGGATTTAAGAGAGCTAATTCATTTATGAAACTCAAATTCGTTACTTTTACAGAGTATGATGTTACAATTCCTAATAAGATTGTAGCTTTTAATAAAGTTGAGATTAAGAATACTTTTGGAGAGTTTTTAGCAGCTAATGGTAAGACACAGTTAAGAACAGCTGAAACAGAGAAATATGCTCATGTTACATTTTTCTTCAATGGTGGTAAGGAAGAGCCAAATCTTGGAGAAGAAAGACTTCTTGTTAAATCACCTAAGGTTGCAACTTATGATTTACAGCCAGAGATGAGTGCATATCAGGTTTGTGAAGGACTTATAAGTTCAATTAAGTCAGACAAATATGATGTAATCATAGTTAATTTTGCTAATCCAGATATGGTTGGACATACTGGTGTTGAAGATGCTGCAATCAAGGCTATTGAAGTAATTGATGAATGCGTTGGAAAAACAGTTGAAGCAATAAAGGAAGTAAATGGACAACTCTTTATTTGTGCTGATCATGGAAATGCAGAACAGCTTGTTGATTATGAAACAGGTGTTCCATTTACAGCTCATACAACTAATCCAGTACCATTTATTCTTGTTAATGCAGACCCTGCTTACAAGTTAAGAGAAGGCGGATGTTTAGCAGATATAGCTCCAACTCTTATAGAATTAATGGGAATGACACAGCCTAAAGAAATGACAGGAAAGTCATTGCTTATTAAATAAAATACAATTATCAATTAAGGAAATGGTGAATAATGAAGAACTTTAAGTATATTATTGCTGCTGTTCTTATCGTTATTATTGCTGTATTTGGATTTGCAATTGTTAACGATTTAAAGAAAAATGATGATACTACAATAGTAGATGGTGGTTCAACAACATCTGATAACGAGAAAGATACCACGCAGGAACCAACTACTGAGCCAGAAACAGATGCACCCGTAGAAGTATCTCTTATGGCAGTAGGTGATAATCTAATTCATATGGGTATTGTTACAAGTGGTAAGAAGACAGATGGTTCATACAACTTTGACTTCTTATATACCGGAATTAAGAAGTATATAGACGAAGCTGATATTTCAGTAATCAATCAGGAAACGATTTTTGGCGGAAACAATTTAGGATTTAGTGGTTATCCTAAGTTCAATTCACCTACAGAAGTGGGAGATGCAGTAGTAAAAGCTGGATTTAATGTTGTTTTACAGGCATCCAACCATACAAAAGATCAAGGAATTACTGGCGTTCAAAATGCTATTGCATATTGGAAGCAGCAACAGGGCGTAACAGTTCTGGGTGTACATGACTCACAAGAGTCTCAGGATACAATCACTTATATGGACGTAAAAGGTGTAAAAATAGCTATGCTTAACTACACATATGGGTTGAATGGTGGTACATTAAAGAATGCTGATTCATTTAGAATTGATTTATTAGGACAGGTTGATCCTGCTACAAATGCTATTTCAACAACAGAGATATCAAGCAAGCTTATTTCACAAATCAAAGAAGCCGATGCCAATGCTGATTTTGTAATTGTTTTTCCTCATTGGGGAACGGAATATCGTAATACACCTACAGAGACACAACAATTATGGGCTAAACAGATGACAGAAGCTGGTTGTGATTTAATAATAGGCGCACATCCACATGTTATAGAAACAATCGAATGGATTCAGGCAGATAACGGCAATAAATCACTTTGCTACTATTCTCTTGGAAATTATGTCTCCACACAGAATGATGCAGCAGGTATGCTCGGAGGAATTGCAATAGTTAAGCTTGTTAAAGAGAATGGAAAGACCTCTATTAAAACAGATGGAACTGGTATAATTCCAATTGTTACTCATTATAAATATACAGGTGGAAATGCAATTGTAGAAGGTGTTTGTAAGTTATCCGACTATACAGAAGAAAAAGCTGCTACACATGGAATTATAAAAAGGGCAGGAATCAAATTTAGTAAAGCAATACTACAGAATATTGTTGATAAATATATCGCTGACTGGGTATTAGAATAAAGGAAATGGCCATACTAGAGATACACAATATCTTTTAGGAGGCCATTTTTATGTACGAAAAATATGAAATATCAAAAGTTATAGGAAGACAGGTATTAGATTCCAGAGGTAATCCAACAGTTGAAGCCGAGGTTTTTCTAAACTGTGGAATAAGTGCTATAGCAGATGTCCCATCAGGTGCATCAACAGGCACATTTGAAGCAGTAGAATTAAGAGACAAAGATGATGATTATAACGGATTATCAGTTAAAAATGCAGTTAATAACATCAATAATATTATAAGTGAAATACTAATAGGAGAAAATTCTTTAAAACAGGTTCATATAGATAATATGCTTATAGCAGCAGATGGTTCAGATAATAAAGGTAAGCTAGGAGCTAATGCACTTCTTGCTGTTTCACTTGCAACTGCAAGAGTCGCAGCTAAAGCACTCGGAATACCACTATATAGATATCTTGGTGGAAATAATGCAAAACTTCTTCCTGTACCTATGATGAATATTCTTAATGGCGGAAAGCATGCGGCTAATACCGTAGATTTTCAGGAATTTATGATAATGCCTATAGGTGCTAAAACATTTTCAGATTGCATTAGAATCTGTGCAGAAATATACCATAATCTTAAGAAAAAGCTGGCAAGCACGGGTAAAAGTACTGGTGTAGGCGATGAGGGTGGCTTTGCTCCTGATTTAGCAGATGCGGAAGAGGTACTAACATATATCGTAGATGCAATTGAGTCATCGGGCTATATTCCTGGTAAAGACGTTGTAATTGCATTAGATGCAGCATCTAGTGAAATATATAATGTAGACAGTGGACTTTATCATTTTGAAGGTGAGAGCAAGATTAAGGGTTCTGATGTATATAGAAATACAGACCAGATGATAGAGTATTATGAACACTTATCTAATACATTTCCTATTGTATCAATTGAAGATGCTCTTGCTGAGGACGATTGGGAGGGCTGGAGAAGATTAACACAGAGATTGGGTAATAAGATTCAGCTTGTTGGAGATGACCTGTTTGTAACTAATAGGAAAAGACTTCATAATGGTATAATTAAGAACACAGCTAATTCTATTCTTGTTAAAGTTAATCAGATTGGAACAGTTACAGAGGCAATGGATGCTATTGAACTTGCTAAAAACAATGGATATACAACTGTTATTTCACATCGTTCAGGTGAGACAGAAGATACTTTTATTGCCGATCTTGCTGTTGCAGTAAATGCTGGTCAAATTAAAACAGGAGCCCCATGTCGTAGCGAACGAACAGCAAAATATAATCGTCTTATTCGTATCGAAGAGGAGTTAGGGGCTAGTGCATTATATAAAAATGCATTCTTAAAGGCTTTATGATAATTTTTTCATAGCCTTATTGAACTGAAAATAAAAAACTATAGAAGTAGTAGCAACAGCTATAGTATCTGCAACTGGTTCAGCACAAAATATGGCATATGGCTTATTGCCAGTAAATATTGCTGGCATAATGTAAATCAATGGAATTAACAAAAACACTTTTCTGAGAAGTGCAAGAAATAATGAATATGTAGCATTTCCAAGTGATACAAAGGTTTGCTGACATGCAATTTGTATGCCAAATATTCCACACATTGCCATGTACATTCTTAGAGTGCTTTTGCCATATTCTATTAGCTCAGCATCATTTGTAAATATCTTCATAAATATCTGCGGAATAATCATAGATAATGCCCATATTGCAAGTGAATAGCTTAAGCAGCTTATTAATAACAGCTTAAATGTTTTTTTGACTCTGCCAGGATTACGGGCCCCATAATTATAGCTTATTATTGGCTGAGCACCTTGCGTTAGACCGTTAAGTGGAAGTAGTGAAAAGCTCATAACACTTGTAAGAATTGTCATGGAAGCAACGGCGATATCTCCGCCATATTTTAATAAAGATGAATTGAAACATACCGCAATTATACTTTCGGTAGCCTGCATAACAAATGGTGATAATCCAAGAGCAAGTGCGGGAATAATTATTTTCTTTTCAAGTCTCATATGCGATATCTTAAGCTTAATAACTGTTTTTTCGCTTAGAATGAATTTAAGTACAAATACGGCTGATATGAATTGTGAGATAATAGTTGCAAGTGCAGCACCTTTGACACCCATGCCAAATCCAAATATTAACACAGGGTCGAGAATAATATTAGCAATTGCTCCAATTATTATTGTAAACATGCTAATCTTAGAGAAACCTTCTGCTGTAACAAATGCTGTTAATCCCATTGTAAGTTGAACGAATATTGTACCTAAACTATATATTTTCATATAATCAATAGCATAGCTTATAGTATTTTCACTAGCTCCGAACATTAGAAGCATTTTTTCGGAAAAAAGAATATATATGAAAGTTAGGATTATACTTATGAAAATCAACATAGTAGTACAATTACCAAGTGTTTTTTCGGCATTATCTTTTTCACCTTTACCAAGATAAATAGAAGCTCTCGGAGCTCCTCCCATACTAACTAAAGCAGCAAAAGCTGTTATAAGCATAATGAGTGGAAGGCAGACACCAACGCCTGTAAGTGCCATCTTTCCAATATCTTTTATATGCCCAATATACATTCTATCCACGAGATTATATAAAAGATTGATTATCTGTGCTGTAATAGCAGGAAGCGCAAGTTTAAACAATAATTTTCCTTCTTTAGCTGTACCAAGTTCTTCTGTTGTATTATTCATAATAGTGTATCTTTCCTTTCGTGTTACAGTAACTTGTAATTAGTAAATCTTTATGTAAGTATAACTATTTTGCTGTACAAATCAAGTATAATATATCATAGATTATAAGCATAAATCCAATTAAATAATTGTAAAAATATGTCTTGCTTATATATCTCTTCTATGATAAAATTATGATGTTTGATTTAGGAGGTGGAAAGATGTTTCATACTTTATTAACTATAGTGTTTATTATTGTATCAATTGCTTTAACTGTAATTGTACTTATGCAGGAAGGCAAATCAGCTGGACTTACAGGATCTATCAGTGGTGTCGCAGAGACATACTGGGGAAAGAATAAAGGACGTTCAATAGAGGGTGCTCTCGAGAAGTCAACTAAGTTCTTAGGAATAGCTTTTATAGTTATTACTATTATCCTTAACATACAGTAGAACGAAATAGAATTTATGCAGGCATGAAAGGTGATTGTTCATTTTTCATGCTTTTTGTATATTTGCATATTATTATGCAGAAATGAGGTTTAATAATGGATAAAAACAAAATGAAGGAACGTAAAAAAATAATTCTTGATTTAATTGAGGATAAGCATTACATTCCTATGAAGATTAAAGAAATAGCAATTGTGCTTAACATACCAAAAGAGAAAAGAGCTGAACTTACAGAAGTTCTAAACGAACTTATGATTGAAGGTAGAATTACACTTTCTAAGCGTGGAAAGTATTCTTTAGCTCCAACTACAACATCCAGAAACAACAATGACAATAAAGCAGATTCGGATGCTATTATTGGTGTTTTTGAAGCAAATGCAAGAGGCTTTGGATTTGTAGCTGTTGAAGGCGAAGAAGATGATATTTTTATTCCTGAAAGTGGTGTACATGGTGCAATGCACAAGGATACTGTTCAGGTGAATATTAAAGTTAATGCAAAAGACGGAAAAAGACGTGAAGGTGAGATTGTTAAGATTGTTGAACGTGGTACTTCGGAGGTAGTTGGATATTATCAAAAGAGCAAAAACTTTGGCTTTGTTATTTGTGATAATCAAAGATTTGATAAAGATATATTTATTCCGCTTGAACGTTCTAAAGGTGCGGTAACTGGGCATAAAGTTGTAGTGAAGATAACTGATTATGGCTCAAAGGATAAAAAGCCTGAAGGAATTGTAACTGAAATAATAGGACATGTTAATGACCCAGGCACAGATATTATGAGTATTGTTAAAGGTTATGAAATACCAACTGATTTTCCACCAGAGGTTATGAAACAGATAGAGAAGATTCCTGATGTTGTTGATCCAGCTGATTTTAAAGACCGTATGGATATTAGAGACTGGCAGATGGTAACTATTGATGGTGAGGATGCTAAAGATCTTGATGATGCAATTACAGTTACTAAAAATGACACTCTTTATCAACTAGGTGTCCATATTGCAGATGTATCTAACTATGTGACAGAAAATAGCCCTCTTGATAAAGAGGCAATAAAAAGAGGTACTAGTGTTTATTTGGTTGACAGAGTAATTCCGATGCTTCCACATAAGCTTTCTAATGGTATTTGTTCACTTAACGAAGGCGTTGACAGACTTGCACTTAGCTGTATTATGGATATTGATTCTACTGGTAAAGTTATAGGTCATAAAATTGCTAAGACTATTGTAAAAATAGACAGAAGAATGAGTTATACAAGTGTCAAGAAAATCCTGGCTGATCATGATGAAGCTGAGATTAATGAGTATAAGGAACTTGTACCAATGTTTGAATTAATGAATGAGCTTGCTGCCATTCTTAAAGAAAAGAGACGTCAAAGAGGTTCTATTGATTTTGATTTTCCAGAATCTAAGATTATACTTGATGACAATGGTAAACCAATAGATATTAAACCATATGACCGAAATGTAGCAACTAAAATCATTGAAGATTTTATGCTTATTGCCAATGAAACTATTGCAGAAGATTATTTTTGGCAGGAAATACCATTTGTATACAGAACTCATGATACTCCAGATTCAGAAAAGATGATTAAACTTGGTACATTTATTAATAATTTTGGATATGAAATCAAGATGGGACAGGGTGAAATTCACCCAAAAGAGATTCAAAAGCTTCTTTGTAATATCGAAGGTACTGAGGAAGAACCGCTTATTAGCAGGCTTACTCTGCGCTCTATGAAGCAGGCAAAATATACTATAGGTAATGCTGGACATTTTGGACTTTCCACAAAATACTATTGCCATTTTACATCTCCGATAAGAAGATATCCTGATTTGCAGATTCATAGAATCATTAAAGAGAATCTTAGCGGCGGATTATCTGAAAAGAGAAGAAAGCACTATGAAAGTATTCTGTCTGGTATTGCTGATCAATCAAGTAAAACTGAAAGAAGAGCAGATGAGGCTGAAAGAGATACTGATAAGCTTAAGAAAGTTGAATATATGGAACAGTTTATAGGAGAAGAATTTGATGGTGTTATCTCAAGCATTACTTCATGGGGAATGTATGTTGAACTTCCCAATACTGTTGAAGGAATGATTCATGTTACTGCGTTAAAAGGCGACTATTATGCATATCATGAAGAACATTATGAGATGGTTGGAGAAGCTACAGGTAAAAGATATAAGCTTGGACAAAAAGTAAAAGTTAGAGTTATGTCGACGGATAAGCTTCTTAGAACTATAGATTTTGAATTAGTAGAAAATTCTGAAAATTGCGATGATAAGGATGTGAGTGAAGTTGAAAGAAACAATTAAAATGATTGCTAATAACAAAAAAGCAAGATTTGATTATTTTATTGAGGAAACTTACGAAGCTGGAATTGTACTCCATGGAACTGAAGTTAAGTCTTTGCGTATGGGCAATTGCAGCATTAAAGAAGCATTTATTAAAATTGAAAAGGGTGAGATGTATATTTATAATATGCATATTAGTCCATATGAGAAAGGAAACATTTTCAATAAGGATCCTCTAAGAGTTAAAAAGCTTATGCTTCATAACTATGAGATTAACAAATTAACCGGGCAGATTGCAATCCAGGGATATACCCTGGTTCCTTTGCAGGTTTATTTTAAAGGAAGCCTTGTTAAAGTTGAAATTGGTCTTGCTAAAGGTAAAAAATTATACGATAAACGTCAGGATATTGCTAAAAAAGATCAACGACGTGAAGCGGAAAAGAACTTTAAGGTTAAAAATTTGTATTAGATAATTTACAATTTGTAGATTTATGGTACAATTAATAAAGTTATTTAATAACGAAAGGATGAAAATAAAATGTCAGAAAAGAAAATACTGCTTGGAAATGAAGCATTTGCCAGAGGCGCATATGAAGCAGGAGTCAAAGTCTCAGCCGCTTACCCAGGAACTCCAAGCACAGAGATTAGTGAAAATTTAGTACAGTATAAGGAGATTTATTCAGAATGGTCACCAAATGAAAAGGTTGCAATGGAAGTTGCGATTGGAGCATCAATAAGTGGTGTTCGTTCAATGGCATCAATGAAGATGGTTGGTGTTAATGTTGCATCTGATCCTCTATATACTGTTTCATACATAGGTGTTAATGGTGGTCTTGTACTTATAGCTGCCGATGATCCAGGTTTATACAGCTCACAGAATGAGCAGGATACAAGAAGTGTAGCAAGAGCAGCACATGTACCTGTTCTTGAACCATCTGATAGTGCTGAAGCTAAGGAATTTGTTAAATTTGCGTTTGATATGAGCGAAAAATATGACACCCCTGTTATTATTAGATCTACAACAAGATTATCACATTCACAGGGTATGGTTGAACTTAATGATAGAATTGAGATTGCTGACAAGCCTTATGAGCGTAATATTCGCAAAAACGTAATGATGCCTGCTAATGCTAAGTTTAGACATATAGATGTTGAAAAAAGAACTATAGCAATGATAGAAGACGGATGTTCATTCCCTGTTAATAAAGTTGAATATAACGATACTAAAATTGGTATTATAACATGTGGTATTGCTTATCAGTACGTTAAAGAAGCTATGCCTGAAGCATCAGTGCTTAAACTTGGTTTAGTTAATCCATTACCTAAAAAGCTTATAGAAGATTTTGCCTCAAAAGTAGATGAGTTATACATTTTTGAAGAGCTTGATCCTGTTATTGAGGAACAGGTTAAGTCATGGGGAATCAAGGCTATTGGTAAAGAAATATTTACTATTCAGGGAGAATACAGTGCTAATCTGCTTAGAAAAGCATTATTAAAAGAAGATGTTGAGCTTGAAACACCAGCTCAGGCTCCAGCTAGACCTCCTATTCTTTGTCCAGGATGTCCTCATAGAAGCGTATATTCAGTATTATCTAAGCTTAAGATTCACGCTGCTGGAGATATAGGATGCTATACACTTGGTGCATTAGCTCCACTTAGCGTAGTTGATACAACAATCTGTATGGGTGCTAGCATAAGCTCACTTCATGGAATGGAAAAAGCAAAAGGTAAAGATTACATAAAGAATTGGGTTGCTGTCATCGGTGATTCAACATTCATGCATACAGGTGTTAATTCACTTATTAATATGGTTTACAATAAAGCTACAGGTACAGTTATGATTCTTGACAATTCTACTACAGGTATGACAGGTCATCAGGATCATGCTGCAACTGGTAAAACACTTATGGGTGAAGAAACATATGCGGTTAATATTTACAATTTATGCAAGGCCATTGGAGTTAAAAATGTAATTGAGGTTAATGCATTTGATCTTCCTTTACTTGAAAAAACAATTAAGGAAGAGGTTGCTAAGGATGAGATTTCTGTAATTATCACTAAGTCACCTTGTGTTCTTCTAACCAAACCAGTTAAAAAAGTATACTGTATTCCTAATTCTGACAAATGTAAAAAGTGTGGTATGTGCTTAAAACCGGGATGTCCTGCTATTACTAAAAATGAAGATGGAACTATTAGTATTAATGATACAATGTGTAATGGCTGCGGTTTATGTATGCAATTATGCAAATTTGATGCAATAGAAAAGGTTGGTGAATAAGGATGAAAACTAAGAATATTATGATAGTTGGTGTTGGTGGACAGGGAACCCTACTAACAAGCCGTATATTAGGTGGTATTACAATTCAGGCTGGTTATGATGTTAAACTTTCAGAAGTACATGGTATGGCTCAGCGTGGCGGAAGTGTTGTTACATTTGTTAGATATGGTGACAAGGTTAATGAACCTATCGTCGAAGAAGGTCAGGCAGATGTTCTTATTGCATTTGAGAGATTAGAAGCTTTGAGATATGCACATTTCCTTAAAAAAGATGGAGTTCTTATTGTAAATGATGAAAGAATCGATCCAATTACTGTTGTTACTGGTGCGGCTGAATATCCAGAAGGAATTCTTGAGAATTTAAGTAATAAATATAAGACTCTTTCAATTAAAGCTACTGACGAAGCCAGAAAGCTTGGTAATACAAGGGTATTTAATATTATAGTTCTTGGTATGGCAGCTAAACACATGGATTTCTCAAAAGAAGACTGGCTTCAGGTAATCGAAAAGACTGTACCTCCTAAGACTGTAGATATTAATAAGAAAGCCTTTGAAGTTGGTTACGAACTTTAAGTTTAAGGTATAAGATTGATTTTATATAATATAATGGAGGACAGATTAAATGATCTGGAATGAAACAAAAGAATGTATGAGCCGCGATGAGATGACTAATCTTCAGAGCGCAAGACTTGTTAAGCAGGTTGACAAGATTTATCATAATGTTGAATTCTATAGAAAAAAGATGCAGGCTATAGGGTTGGAACCTGGAGATATTAAAGGAATTGATGATATTACTAAACTTCCATATACTACAAAGTTGGATTTAAGGGATAATTACCCATTTGGTTTATTTGCAGTTCCTAAGTCAGAGATTGTACGTATTCATGCATCAAGCGGAACTACAGGTAAAGCTACTGTTGTAGGATATACTAGAAGAGATATTGAGATTTGGCAGGAATGCGTTGCACGAGTCCTTTCAATGGTTGGTATTACTAATAATGATACTGTTCAGGTATCTTATGGATATGGTTTATTTACTGGAGGTCTTGGTCTTCATTACGGTGTAGAAAACCTCGGTGCTACAGTGGTTCCTATGTCTTTCGGCAATACTAAGAAGCAGATTACTATGATGGAAGATTTTGGCGTAAATGCAATAGCATGTACTCCTTCATACCTGTTGCATCTGGCGGAAGCTCTTGAAGAAGCAGGAGCTATTGACAGAATTAAATTAAGAACTGCTATATGTGGAGCTGAACCATGGACTGAACAGATGAGAAAGGATATTGAGACTAAGCTCAACATCAATTGTCATGACATTTACGGATTAAGTGAAATAATGGGACCTGGAGTTGCAGCAGATTGTGAATATCACTGTGGTTTGCATATTCATGAAGATCATTTCCTTCCTGAAATTATTGACAGTAACACTTTGCAGCCAGTTGCTCCTGGTGAAACTGGAGAGCTTGCAATTACAACTCTTACGAAAGAGGGCATACCACTTTTAAGATATAGAACTAAGGATCTTACAAGTATTACATATGACCGCTGTGAGTGTGGAAGAACTCTTGCCAGAATATCAAGATTTAGAGGACGTTCTGATGATATGCTTATTATTAGAGGCGTAAATGTATTCCCATCTCAGGTTGAAGCCGCTCTATTAGAGATAGGTGAGACATCTCCTCATTATCTTATGATAGTTGATCGCGTTAACAATCATGATACTCTTGAAGTAATGGTTGAGGTTGATGAGAAGTTTTTCTCAGACGAAATCAAGCAACTCGAACAGTTGACTAAGAAAATAGCACATATTCTTCAACAGGCTTTGGGACTTGCGGTAAAAGTTAAGCTTGTAGAACCTAAAACTCTTGAAAGAAGCGAAGGTAAGGCTAAACGTGTTATTGATAAGAGAATTCTTGTATAATCGAAAGGTGTGGTGAAAATGTTTGTAAAACAATTATCAGTATTTGTAGAGAACAAAGAAGGCAGCCTAGAGCAAGTAACTGAGACTCTTAAAAAGCAAAATATTAACATTGAATCTTTAAGTCTTGCTGATACAGCAGATTATGGAATGCTAAGATTAATTGTTTCTAACCCTGAACAGGCAGCAAAGGCACTTAAAGAGAATGGTTTTTCTGCTATGTTAACGGATGTATTAGCTGTTAAGCTGGCTAATAATGTTGGTACACTCCAGAATCTTTTGAGTATAGTATACAAAGCACATATTAATATTGAATATATGTATGCTCTTTCAACAGGAAAAGATAAGGCTTCTCTTATTATTAAGCCCTCTAATCCAGATAAAACGCTTAAAGCGCTTGCTGAAAAGGGACTTGGTGTTTATACACCTGAAGAAGCCTATAGTATTAATGATTAATTATATAATTAGATTATTTACTATTTTTACCAATTTAATTATTTGATTATTTGCTTGATTTTGCCTTGACAAAAGAAGTTATTTGTTATATTCTACTAGACACACAACAAAACTAAATAAACTGTTTTATTCCATGTTATCAATACATATCATAATGGATTGAATTATTATTTGAATTTTCAATCCATTAGATATGTTTATATGGGGTAGTAACGGTTTCGACAGGGGTTTTGAAGTTGGAGAAGCTATCCGTAGGATGATGCGTCAAATCTCAATTAAATTTAAACGCTAACGATAATTTAGCAATCGCTGCCTAGTTGCAGCTGCCTTACTTAAAGCACTCGCACTTTAAGCTTAGGTATCGACTTTGTGAGAAACGATATATACAAAGATTTGCGTATATAGGCGTATTATGAATCTACTAAAGTCTGGAGAATGTCTGTTTTCGCCAGATGGAGGGAATGTCAAAGAATAGACTGTGATAGAAGAAGTACAATGAATGGGCTTTTGGACACGGGTTCGACTCCCGTCTACTCCACTAAAGAACTGCACAGCAGTTCTTCCAAGCGTTCACGCTGTGAACGCTTTTTTCGTGAATAAAGTGTGTATTCAATTGATATTTTTAAGAAAAGCTGATAGAATAAGGAATCGAAAGAAATTAGAAAGTGGAGAAGCATCATGAAAAAAACAATTAAGAAATTATTATTAACATGTGGACTAATTGCTGGAAGTATGACATTATTTACAGCCTGTTCAAAATCAGACACTAGTAAAGAAAAGGAAACAACCATTGATACAACTAATATTGAAGTAGATCAGCTTGCAGCACCTCAAGCAGGTGATACAGTAGCCGAGATAACAGTAAAAGATTTTGGAGTAATAAAAGTTAGATTTTTTGCTAATGTTACGCCAAAGGCATATGAGAATTTCATTACACATGCAAAAGACGGATATTATGATGGATTAACATTCCATAGAATTATAGATGATTTTATGATTCAAGGTGGAGATCCTAAAGGAACAGGTTCTGGTGGAGAAAGTATTTGGGAAGAACCTTTTGAAGATGAATTTTCAAAATATTTAGCACCTGTTAGAGGGGCATTATGTATGGCTAACAGTGGATCAAATACAAATGGCTCACAATTCTTTATTGTACAGACGAAAAAATTTGACCTTCAGTATTCCAACAAATTCAAGAGCTGGGGACTTCCAGACAAGCTTGTAAGTTATTATAAGGAAAATGGAGGAGCTGCGTGGTTATATAAAGCACATACTGTTTTTGGACAAGTTTATGAAGGCATGGATATTGTAGATAAGATTGCAAAAGTTGCCGTTGATAGTACAAGCAAACCAAATGAAGATGTTATTATAGAAAAGATAGAGATAAAAGAATACAAGTAATTCAAAAGAATACAAGTAATTCAAAAGAATGGAGATTTTATGGATAAGAATGAATTTATCGTAGATGGTTACGTTTTTTCCAATAAAGCCGAAGCAACAGAAGCTGAAAATGAATTAAAAGGCATTGAATATGTTAAAGAACGTACAGACATGAATAATCCTAAGTTAGTTCTTAATGTATACAATAAGATAATTGATAAGAATTTATTTAAGACACCAATTGGATATAAGTTTTTAAAAGAATTACAAGATACACTTATTGCAGATGAAAGTATTGATAATTCTATGGTTAAAAATATTATATCTCCTAATTTTCATAGTATTGAACATGTTTTTACAGATAGAGATGCAATTAAATTAGAAAAAAAGAGAGCCAAACATGCTCTTACAAAAGAAGATAAGCTTACTTATAAGTCTAAGTTTTTTAATTCGATTGTCATTAATATATTATTGGTAATTGCTATTATTGCTATATTTATTATAACTGCTAATAGTAAGAATACTAATATAATTAATTATAAGAGTAGGTTAGATGCAGCTAATAAGCAGTCCGAAGATAGCTTAGCTAAGTGGAATGCTACTCTTTTAACTAAAGAAAGCGAGCTTAATTCTATTGAAGAATCAATCAACAATATATTGAATGATACAACTTCAGAAACTACGACTTTAGCTGAATAATTTATGAACTATTATACAATGTCATATATATAAGTTATGACATGTTGTAAATGATGACAAATTATAAGAAATGAGATGATGATATGAACGAATTAAAGATATTAGTAGTTGACGATGAAAGCAGAATGAGAAAATTAGTCAAAGACTTTCTTATCAAAAAAAGTTATACAGTATTAGAAGCGAGCGATGGTGAAGAGGCCGTTGAAAAATTCTTTGCAGACAAGGACATATCACTAATTATTTTAGACGTTATGATGCCTAAAATGGATGGTTGGCAAGTTTGCAGAGAAATAAGGCAATATTCTAAAGTGCCAATTATAATGCTTACAGCTAAAAGTGATGAACAGGATGAGCTGCTGGGATTTGAGCTTGGCGTTGACGAATACATTTCCAAGCCATTTAGTCCAAAGATACTTGTTGCAAGAGTCGATGCATTATTAAGACGAAGTAATAAACTTAATGAAGAAGAGGTCGTATCTATTGGTAATATTGAAATTAACAAGGCAGCTCATATAGTTAAAGTATGTGGTGAATCTGTTGAATTAAGCTTTAAGGAATTTGAACTTTTATCATATTTTGTTGAAAATAAAGGCATTGCTCTTTCTAGAGAGAAGATTCTTAATAAGGTTTGGAATTATGATTATTTTGGCGATGCAAGAACAATAGACACTCATGTCAAAAAACTCAGAAGTAAGCTGGGTGAGCAGGCAGATTATATTAAAACAATATGGGGTATGGGCTACAAATTTGAAGTTGAACAATAACTAAGTGAAAGTGTGACATTATGAAGCATTCTATACGATTAAAGATGTCTGTACTACTTGTAGGTCTTACAGCGGCAGCAATTTTTACCTGCATTATAATAAATAATTTGTTTTTGGAAGATTTTTACGTTGATACTAGGAAAAATGCTCTTATTGATATATATAAGAGCATTAATTCTACTGTAAATGAGTCAGTGGCTTTAACAGATGAGCAAATGAATACAGTGTTTTTGCAGTGTGAAAATGCTGGGACTTCAATATTATTAACGGATAGTTCATTTAGAATGCTTTTTAGTTATGGTGCGTCAAAAGACAAGCTAGTTAATCGATTAATGGATATAATGTTTCAAAATAATACAGATAATAGTTCCATACTTATTAATGCAGATAACTTTGTGCTGCAAAAGACATATGATACCGGACTTAAAACTTATTATCTGGAAATGTATGGTGAGTTAGACTGCGGTGATTTTTTTGTTATGCGTATGCCAGTTACAAGCATTACCGATGTTGTAGACCTTGCTAATCAATTCTATATATTTGTTGGAATAGTAGTTATTATATTAAGTGCGGTCATAATGTTAATTGTGTCATATGAGTTTACGAAGCCAATTAAAAAGCTTGCTAACATTGCTGAAAAAATGTCTGATCTAGATTTTAATGTTAAATATGATGGTAAGGGTAGAAATGAGCTTGCAGTTCTAGGACATAGTATGAATAATTTATCCGAAAAACTTGAAGCTAGTATATCAGAACTTAAGTCTGCCAATATTGAATTGCAAAAAGACATTCAAAAGAGAACTGAGATTGATGAGATGAGAAAAGACTTTTTATCAAATGTATCTCATGAACTAAAAACACCATTAGCACTTATTCAAGGCTATGCTGAAGGTCTTAAGGAAAGTGTTAATGATGATTCAGAAAGTAGAGATTTCTATTGTGAAGTTATTATGGATGAGACTGGTAAGATGAATAAGATGGTAAAGAAATTACTTGACCTTAATCAGATAGAATTTGGGAGTCAAAAGCTAAATCTTGAAAGATTCAATATTATTTCTGTTATTAATGCTATTCTTAATTCAGCATCTATTATGATATTACAGAAGAATGTAACGGTAATCTTCGATAATTCTTCAGAGATTTTTGTATGGGCTGATGAATTTCAAATAGAAGAGGTTATTACAAATTATTTATCTAATGCTTTAAATCATGTAGATTATGAAAATGTAATAAAGATTATGTCAGAAGTAAACTCTGGAATAGTTACTATATCTGTATTTAATACTGGAAAACATATACCAGAGGATTCACTTGATAATGTCTGGGTTAAATTCTATAAAGTGGATAAGGCCAGAACCCGTGAATATGGCGGTAGCGGAATAGGTCTTTCTATTGTAAAAGCCATTATGGATTCACACAATAGAGAATGTGGAGTAGAGAATGTAGATGGTGGTGTAAGATTTTGGTTTACACTTGATTGTGCAAAGGATTAATGGTAATATAATTATAAATATTTCGTTACTGAAAGGAACTACTAATGCGCGAGAATAACAAGTCAATTATGATACTTATCGTTGTATTTTCTGTAATCGTAACATCAATAAGTGGATGCAGCAGTTATAATCTGACCGCTGATGAAGAAGCACTTGTTGTTGAGTATGCAGCTGATAAAGTATTACAATATGACAATAATTATAACTATATGTTAGAAACTACTGTACCAGAGACTACTACAGCAATGGAATACACAACCCCTTCGTTTAATAATGATGGTAGTAACTCTTCAACCAATACCACAACTACATACACACTTAATGAAGCAATTGGAATCAATGGATTACAGATAGATTATTCTGATTATTTAATTAGAGATTCATATCCAGATGCTGATTCAGGAAGTTCTGAGTTTGTTATGAAAGCTGTTAATGGAAGCAAGCTTTTAGTTATTAGATTAAAGGTTACAAATACAACTGACAATGCAATTACTCTCAATATGTTAGATAAGAACTATACATTTAGATGTATTATTGATGGTAGTAAAAAGATGAATGCTCAGGTAACTTTGTTACTTAATGCATTTAATACATATAATAATAGTATTGCTTCGGGTGAAAGCAAGTCTTTAGTACTTGTATTCCAAGCTCAAACTGAATACACAAAGAGTATTAAGACACTTAATCTTGCTATATCAGATGGAAATAAATCATATACTATTTCACTAGAAAAATAATGTTTTTTCTAGCATTATGTAGTATAATGTTATTTATAAAAAGAAAACTGTATTATACACAGGAGGGAACATATGGATACTAAAATTTTACTTGAGAATGGTACCAATGAGTTAGAAGTGTTAGAATTTGCTATAGGCAATAATCATTACGGAATAAACGTAGCAAAAGTTAGAGAGATAATACAATATCAGCAGGTTACACCTGTTCCTAAGTCGCATCCAAGCATAGAAGGAATATTTATGCCTAGAGATAGAATGATAACAGTGGTTAATTTAGCCAATCAATTAGGACTACATAGTGAATTAGCACCAACAGATATGATGATTATTACTAATTTCAACAGATTAGATATTGCTTTTCATGTACAAAAAGTTGAGGGTATACACAGAGTATCATGGGGTGATATTATTAAGCCAGATGCGACTCTTAATGCTAATGATGCAGGTGTAGCTACTGGAATAATCAAGATTAATGGTAAACTTATAATTATTCTTGATTTTGAGAAGATTGTTACTGATATAAGTCCTGAGACAGGACTTAAAGTATCAGATATTGATAAGTTAGGAACTAGAAAAAGAAATGAATCTCCTATTCTTATTGCAGAAGATTCACCTCTGCTTAGCAAACTGATTAGTGATTCTCTTATCAAAGCGGGATATTCCAATGTTACCAGAACATTTAATGGACAAGAAGCCCTTAATACATTAGAAGAATATTCTAAGGCGGGTGATGTTTCATCTAAAGTTAAATGTATTATAACAGATATTGAGATGCCTATTATGGATGGTCATAGACTTACAAAGCTAGTTAAAACTGATGACAGGTTCAAAGACATTCCTTTAATTATTTTCTCATCCCTTGTTAATGAAGAAATGAGAGCAAAAGGTATTGCACTTGGTGCAGATGCGCAGTTATCAAAACCAGAGATTGGAGATCTCGTTAAAGTAATAGATGACTTAATTACAAAATAAAATTTGGGTGGGTTCTTATATGAACCTGCCCAAATTTGTTAGAATGGAAAAAAATTATGTATTATAAAGATATTAAAGACAAAATAAAGGATGCCGATTTTGTATTAATAGGTCTTGGCAATGAATTAAGAATTAATACAGAGAATGTTTTAAAGAATTCAAAGCTTTACAAAGATAAATCAAATATAATAGATGCCATTTCCGATGAAAATGTCAAAAACACAATTAAGAACGCAATTGTATATTATGAGATTGACAATGGAGTTGGAAACACGTATGTTGAAGCATTTCGTAAGCTTTACGAGTTAATAAAGGATAAAAATTACTATATTATCAGTACCTTAATGTGGGAATTGCCAGAGAATTCTGGATTTTCATGTTCCAAGATAGTATCACCTTGTGGTAGCTTTTTAAGAATTCAGAATTCGGAAAATAATAGCATTTATGATGCAAAGCCAGAATATGACAGAATTATCAAAAAATTAATTAATAATGATGACCTTAAGGATGTCTTACCGCTTATTCCCAATGCTTTTGTACATGATGATTATAATGAAGATGGATATTTATATCAATGGACTGAATATACTAAATGGTTAGAAAGAACATTAAATCAAAAGCTTTTTATTCTTGAAATTGGTACTGATTTTTCTATGCCATCTGTAATTAGGTGGCCATTTGAGAAAGCAGTATATATTAATAATAAAGCCCATATGTATCGTATTTGTACCCGATTTTATCAACTTACTGAAGAGATTAAGGATAAGGCTGTTGGTATCCAAGAGGAGCCCATTAAATTTATTAATGAATTATGTAGAAATTAATCGTATATTATGTTAAAATTTGAAGATAAAAGCGAAGGGGCGGAAATGTTATGCCAGCAAATAAAACCTCTGAAGAAGATTACTTGGACAGCCTGTTGAATTCAGTGACAAACAATACTTCTGATGATAAGCAAAAAAAACAAGATTTAGAAGATCTTCAAAGCATTGAAAATGATTTGTTTAGTGACATGAAGATGGATATAGATGAACATGAAGAGAAAGTAATAGATGATAATGTTTTAGCAGATATTGGTAATCTTATTACCTCTTCAAAGCAAAAAAAGGAAGATTCTAGAGAGAATCTTCTAGGAACACTTGATGCCATTTTTAGGGAGACAGATGAAGACCTTAATAGCAGTATTGTGACAGAAACAAATGAGGACTCGGAGTCTGCTGATATTGATAATGATATTAATACCGAATATGGTCATGATGATGATATTGCAGATACCCAACCAGATAATATTAATTTAGAAGATAATAGTGATATAGTCACTACTGATAATACAGATGCTGAAGAATTAAACGAATTACTTAATGATGAGACTAAATCTTTACGTGCTGATGCTGAAATCGAAAAACTACTAGCTGATGATAAAAAGACTGATTCTAATCCAGATGAGTTGGATGAAGATACTATTAATAAAAAGTTAGATGAGTTAAAGGGTAAAACCCATAAGAAATCAGGCTTTTTAAAAAGACTGTTTTTTAAAGAAGAGAATCCAAAGAATGATGAATCATCTAACAATCGTCTTGGAGAATTGGGCCTAGATGATGAAATTGATGAAAATGATCTCTTAATCAGACAATTAGAAAGTGGTGAATTAGAAGAATCAGAAGCAGACTCTAAAGATAAAAAAGTTAAGAAAGAAAAAAAGCCTAAAAAAGAGAAAGAAAAAAAGGAAAAACCTAAAAAAGAAAAAAAACCTAAAAAGGTTATACAGCATTCTAGAGAGTATAATCAAAAGGTACGACTTTCTCCGCTGGGTATGATTTTAGTTGTATCCTTTATTATAATTGTTGTTGTAAGCGTATATTTTGGTGGAAGGTCTTATCATTATAAGTCAGTATTAACTTCTGCAGTAAGTGATTTCGTAGACCAGGATTATAGTTCGGCTTTTAATAGTATTTCAACCCTTAAGATGAAGTCATCTGATAGATATTTCTATAATCAGCTAAAATGTATTATGTATGTGAATAGACAATTAGATTCATATAATAATAATATAACTTTTAAACGTTATGACAAAGCTTTAGACTCGCTTGTACAAGGTATTATCAAGTTTGACAAGCATAAAGATGAGGGACGCGAATTAGGTGTTCTTGATGATATGCAAGCAGTTCTAGATAAAATTAACAATGAATTACAAAATGTATATGGTCTTACAGAGAGTCAGGCTAGGGAGCTGTCCTTAATCGAGAATAGTGCCGAATACTCTACCAGAATAAGAGATGTAGTTAAAAAATCTAATGTTGGTGTAGAAACTGACGCGAAAGAGGATGAGACAAAATGATAGCAATTATTGATTATGACGCTGGTAATCTTAGAAGTGTTGAAAAAGCACTTATATCCCTTGGCCAGGAGGTAATTATTACTCGTGACGAAAAAGCAATCCTAAATGCTGATAAAGTCATACTTCCGGGTGTTGGAAGTTTTGGAGATGCTATGAATAAGCTTAATAAATACAACTTAGTATCAACAATTCATAAAGTTGTAGATTTGAATATTCCATTTTTGGGAATATGTCTGGGATTACAGCTTATGTTTGAAAGAAGTGATGAATGTGATGGAATTGAGGGGCTATCCATACTTAAAGGGCAGATTCTTAGAATACCAGATTGCGAAGGATTAAAGATTCCACATATTGGTTGGAATTCCTTACACCTTTCTAATAATGGCAGGCTTTTTAAAGGTATTAACGAGAATGCTTATGTATATTTTGTACATTCATACTATCTTGCTGCAAAAGATGAAGATATTGTGACAGCTTCAACTGAATATAGTACTCATATTCATGCCTCTGTAGAGAAGAATAATATTTTTGCATGTCAGTTTCACCCAGAAAAGAGTGGCGATATTGGATTAAAGATACTTGATAATTTTGCCAATCTTGATAAGGAGGAAATATAAATGTTTACTAAAAGAATTATTCCTTGCCTTGACGTAAATAACAATAGAGTAGTTAAGGGCATTAATTTTGTTAATTTGAGAGATGCAGGTGACCCAGTAGAGATTGCAAAAGCATATGACAAAGCAGGTGCTGATGAGCTCGTATTTCTCGATATAACGGCTTCTTCTGATGAGAGGCATACAGTTGTTGATATGGTGCGAAAAGTTGCCGAGAATGTCTTTATACCGTTCACAGTAGGTGGCGGAATAAGAACCGTAGATGACTTTAAGAATATTCTTAGAGAAGGTGCAGATAAAGTAGCCATTAATTCAGCAGCAATAAACAATTGCAATTTAATCAGTGAAGCTGCTGACAAATTTGGAAGTCAATGCGTTGTTGTAGCTATTGATGCAAAAAGGCGTTTAGATGGTACAGGCTGGAACATCTATAAGAACGGTGGACGTCTTGACACTGGTATAGATGCACTAGAATGGGCTGTCAAAGCTAACAAACTTGGAGCTGGTGAAATTTTATTAACAAGTATGGATTGTGATGGAACAAAGAATGGATATGATATCGAACTTACACGTACTATCTCTGAAAATGTTAGTATTCCAGTAATTGCATCAGGAGGTGCAGGTACAATGGAACATTTTTATGATGCTCTAACAGAAGGCAAAGCGGATGCAGTACTTGCAGCTTCGTTGTTTCATTATAAAGAGATGGAGATTAATGATCTTAAAAGCTATCTTAATAAAAAAGGAGTATCAGTTAGATTATGTCAGCAATAACTAATGATTGGCTTGAAAAACTTGATACAGAATTTCATAAGCCATACTATAAAGAATTATATCTTTTTGTCAAAAATGAGTACAGTACCCACACGATTTATCCACCCTCAGAAGACATTTTTAATGCACTTCACCTAACACCATTACATGAAGTGAAAGTGGTAATACTAGGTCAGGATCCCTATCATAATGAGCATCAGGCACATGGGCTTAGCTTTTCTGTATTACCAGACCAGAAAGAGATTCCTCCATCTTTGCAAAATATCTATAAGGAATTAAATACAGAACTTGGATGCAAAATACCAAACAATGGTTTTCTTGAATATTGGGCAAAGCAGGGTGTTTTAATGCTTAATACAGTTCTCACGGTGAGAGCTCATCAGGCTAATTCACATCAGGGACATGGATGGGAGAAGTTTACAGATGTAATAATTAATGCTGTAAATGCTCAGGACAGACCTATAGTATATCTTCTATGGGGAAGACCAGCACAAAGCAAGATTCCTATGTTAACTAATCCAAAACATTTAATACTAAAAGCACCACATCCAAGTCCGCTATCATCATACAGAGGATTTTTCGGATGTAATAACTTTATAGACTGCAATAATTATCTAAAAGAAAATGGTGTTGAGCCAATTGATTGGCAAATACCAGATATCCAGTAACGTGGAACATTTCAAGAAGAACTGCAACGCAGTTCTTCCAAGCGCTTGTGCCGACAAGCGCTTTTTTATATAATAAGAAATTATGCGGTAACGTGGAACATTTCAAGAAGAACTGCAACGCAGTTCTTCCAAGCGCTTGTGCCGACAAGCGCTTTTTTATATAATAAGAAATTATGCGGTAACGTGGAACATTTCAAGAAGAACTGCAACGCAGTTCTTCCAAGCGCTTGTGC
>CAZNEZ010000004.1:0-85654 GCA_964572475.1 uncultured Lachnospiraceae bacterium | reverse complement strand
CTTTTTCTTTTCGTGAAAGCTTACGCTGTTCACGAATGAGCTTATGCATTGATTTATTGTGCGGTAAGACTGATGATTATTATGTTTGCTCTTAAATGCTGGATGTGACGCACGTTTCTGAAAGAAATTCACATAGCCTCTGTCAAGGTCACGCAAGGATTGTTGTAATGCAATGGAATCAACTATTTTTAAGAATGCAAAATCTTCATTTCTTTTTAGGTCTGTAAGCATTGCAGATGTCCCCGAATACCCTATTTTGTTCCCATTTTTATACGCATCTTCACGCATAGCAAGACCTCTGTTGTAAACCAATCTGCAACAGCCGAGGGTTTGGTTTATTAAGTCTTTCTGTACCCTATTCGGGTAAATCCGAAACTTTACACCTTTTTGCATTAGCCTTGTTTATCCTTTTGTCGTTGCGATGTTTTCTGGTTTTCAATATACTGTTTGATTACATCAAGTGGTGCACCACCTACGGTAGATACAAAATAGCTATTTGTCCATAGTGAAGGCATTCTTGTTTTAAGCATCGGAAATTCACTTCTCAAAACTTTAGAAGTATATCCCTTTAAAGACTTTACCGCTTTATGAATACCAAACTGTGGGTCTACCTCCATGAGTATGTGTACATGGTCTGGCATGATTTCCATTTCCATGATGTCTACAGAAATATTTGCAGCATACTGGGTAATCAGTTCCTTTAATCTAGTATCTATTCCATTTGTTAAAACTTTTCGTCTATACTTTGGACACCATACCACATGGTACTTACAAGAATAGACGATATTGTTGTTTGATTTATATGTTATATTCATACTTGATATATTTTTAATTATCAATAATGTGATATGTAGTTTTAATCTACTTATTCTATTTGATAAATGCTTTTAATATCCTTTTTACTCTATTTGATAAATGCTTCTAATATCCTTTTTATTTCTTTTGATTTCATACAAAAACTTGCCAACTTCAAAATCAAACTTTTTTTCGACATTATAAGTGCTATAATAGATACAACAATCTATTATAAGAAAGGGGATTTTTATGAGTACTAAATCTAAAAAAGTCAACAAAGTTAGAAAGCTAAGTATCAAAGCAAAGCTGCTTATACCAACTACTATAATTTTAATTGGAACTATTATTTCCGTAATTGTATGTTGTTTTATTGCTGCTCAAAAGGAGTTTATTAATAGTGGTGTCAAAGAAGCATCGCAGCTCGCTAACATCTGTCACAATTTTCTTGATGCCTCAGCAATATCTAATCTAAAGGCTGGTGATGAAAATACTACATCATATAATACACAGCTTAACCTAGCTAAAGAAATGCAGGGCGAGGGTTCCAACATCAAATATATATATGCACTTGTTAAAGATTCCTCTGGCAATATGGTCTATGCATTAGATACTGATACAGATGCACCTAATCCTATAGGTGGAGATACTAAAGATATAGCCTATATCCCTGTTGAGCAAGTTTATGCTGGGGAAGGATATTGTTCTGGTAATGTTGATACTACTCCATATGGCAAGCTTATTACCGCATATGCACCATTATATGGATCTAACAACAAAGTTGTAGGTATGGTAGCCGTTGATTATGACTGTAGTAATATGATTCTTGCATTAACCAAATTAGTTGAAAACAGCTTAGTTTTGGGACTTATTATCTTTATAATTTCAGATGCATTGTTATATCTCATTATTAATAGTCTTGTTAAAAAGCTACATAATGTTAATCAAAAAGTATATGATATCGTTAATAGCGATGGAGATTTAACTAAGGAATTAAAGATACATTCTGGAGATGAATTAGAACTTATATCTGATAATATTAATTCCTTTATTAAAAAGATTCGTGAAATTGTTTCAAATATTGCTGTTTCTTCTAATTCACTTGATTCTGGAGCAACCAATATCGCCAATAATACCAGCAGTGCTAATGACAAGATTAATGATGTTTCTGCAACTATGGAAGAAATGAGTGCTGCTATGGAAGAGACTTCTGCTGCTGTTCTTGAAATAGAGTCAACAACAGATAACATTAAGCAGTTCTGTGACAAGATTGCTCAGGAAGCTAATTCTGGCTCTGAACTGGCTGAAAGTATTAAGCACCAAGCCATTGATGTTAGTGCTAATGCTACTGCATCACAGCAAGCTACAATAAAGCTTGTAGATGAGATTAATCAATCATTAACCGAAAAAATTGAGCGTTCAAGATCAGTTGAAAAGATTCATCTTCTTACAGAGCAGATACTAAATATTACAGAGCAGACCAATTTATTGGCACTTAATGCTAGTATAGAGGCAGCTAGAGCTGGTGAACAAGGTAGAGGATTTGCAGTAGTTGCCAGTGAAATTGGTAAATTAGCTGAAGATTCCAATAATACTGCAACAGAGATTCAGACAGCTAGCCATGTCGTTATCGAAGCTGTTGAGGAACTCGCTGAAGAAGCTAAAAAATTATTAGATTTCATTAATACCGACATTGTCAAGGACTATGATGTTTTAGTTGCAACTGGTAATAAATACAGTGAAGATTCTGCAACCTTTAATAACATGATGTTGGAATTTGATACTCAGGCAACTGAATTATCTAATAATATATCAGAGATTAAAACAGCAATTGATGCTGTTTCGATAGCCATAGAAGAAAGCGCTAATGGTGTAGGTCAGGTAACTGTTTCAACATCAGAACTTGCAGATGAAATTTCTTCTATTGACACCCTTGCTCAGAATAGTAAATCAGTCTCCACTGAGCTTTCTGAACAGATTGGTCAATTTAAATATTAACCATATTATAGACCATATTAACTGTTCCTGATTTACTCATGAATTTTCCTCTTTTTTAACTATAATATTTAATTTTCTAATTAATTAAGTAAAGTGGCTGTTCACTTAAGTGACAGCCACTTTAACTTATTGACAAACTGATAGACAAGATTATTTGATTTTTAAATCTATTTTATATATTCCATCTAATCGTAGATAGTTTTAACTTTTCATACAACATTCTAATCTGCTCTATCTGTATCTCTTCTGCATGAAATTTCTTTCCCGATAACTCAAACCTAAGAAAATCCACTACGTCTTTACTTGGTTCATTAGTTAGACAAGCTGCTTCTATAGCAAGCAGATATTTCTTTGCAGTTTCATGTCCAACACCATTAATTCTAAGTAAAATTGCCTTTATCTTTTGCAGATTAGCATTTCTTACATCAAATATATTGCCTACATACTTTGGTAATTCTCTTATAATCCTACTTGTATGCTCAGTTTCTTCCCAAGTATTATTTATATCTGAATTATCTGATTCACTAACCATATTATATTTTGGTGATTCTTCCATAATGCATATGCCATCTATCTCATTTTCTTCTAATGGCAGTAAATCATTTACAATATAGTCAAACTTCATTTGATAATCCTGATGAACAACCTTAGAAAGGCGTATACACTCATCAATGTAATTACTGCAATTATTCTCAAATTCTTCTGATTGAATAATAATCTCTTCTAATTTACTACGTTTTATGCTTCCACATATATTCACTATTGCACATATTTTACTATAAATTCGCGTTCTTTCGCATATAGTATCTTCATCATCGAGAAATTCTGCCATATCAATAATTTCGCGCGGTATGTGAATCTTATCTACTATTCCTCCTCCCATCTTTTCTTCACATATAAATGCATATCCTTTTCTAACAAATCCCATAACTATCTTTTCATTTGAAGATGTTACAAATTCATTATCAAAGCTATATACAAATCTAAGATTTTGTAATTCATTATAGATAATACAAGATACATAATCTTTAAAACTTTCCCTGATACATTCTTCCAATAACACTATCAAGGATTCTTTTTCATGATAAGCTGCCTCTTCTTTCATGATTTTTCTTGTAAAAACCTCTTTATACTCTTTTGTAATCTCAATTAGAGATGAATACTCAAGTAATGAAAGATAGTCTTTCAGTGTTTCTCCCAATTGTTTTGTTACTATTGCCTTATCCTCCCAATTCCCAATATCTGACCCTTTAAAGCTTTTAAGGTATAATTGTTTAATGCACCCTGATTTTCCAACCGATGCTTTATCTATAGTATATACCAGAGGAATTGTTTATTCTATTATTAATTATAAATGTAACATAATAAGACATTATCTGACATTCCTGTTATTTTCTAACCCGCATGCACATATTATACTCACACTACTAATTGCTCATCATATATTTGAATATCCTAACTGTTGCTTTCTAATTCTCAACTGCTGTTGTTTCTCCCTCAGCCGTTGTTTCATCTGCCGATGTTGTAACACTTTCCATGTTATCAGTTGTAAAAATGGCCGTATCATATTTTATTGTATCCCAAACATCATCCTTAATATTAAATTCAACATCTTTTTCCCATCCAGAATAAACTTCATCTATAATCGCATTTTCTTTTTCAGTCTTCTTATTATCTTTAGCTATCTTAGTAGCTTCTTCATCATAATCCGAATTACAATACACAATGTAATGCGTTCCATCAATTTTAACCATAGCTACTTCACCAGTCTTAAGCTCAAGGCAAACCTTTTCAAGATTATTACCATCCATATCACCAAGGCCAACATTTCCAACACTTACATTAAAGCCATATTTTTTAGACACTTCATCAAGCTTTTCACCATCTTGAACTCGCTTAAGAATAGTTTTCGCAGTTGCTTCTGGATCATCTGTACTATCAGAATATATCTGTAGTGCTGTGATATTGGTCTGTTTAGCCTCTTCATCTGTTACTGTAACATCTTTTCCCTCAAGAAGTTTATCCCTAACTTTATTGTAAATATAGTTTTCTGTATAAAGTCTTGTTAATAGCTCCTTCGTTATTTCAGTTGCTTTAATTATTTTCTCATCACTATTGTCAAAAAAGTCCTTAACTTGCTTTTCTATTGTTGATTTATCATCATCGCTCAGCTCGATACCATAATCTGATGCATGATTATTAAAAATTATTCTTTTTTTAATAAGTGACATTGCTTCATCTTTTACAGCATCCTGTAGGGTTTCATCATCTTTATATTTAGTAGTCCAATCAATAGTCTGATTATTGGCAAGGTAATATACTTCATAACTTGCCTGCTGGCTATATGCATAAAACTTTGCTTCATCAAGCAAAATATTCTTCTCTCCCAGAGTTGCAGTTATAGTATCATTAGAATATGATATAACCTTTGTCTCATCTTCGCTATCCTTTGACTTACCACATCCTGTCAATATAACAGATGCGGCCATCGTTATTGATAGAATTAATGCTATATTTTTTCTGCGAATTACCGTTTTAAATATCTTTTTTAATATCATTTCTATTATCCCTTTCTATTATGAGTTCTTCTATATCATTCAAAAGACATGTTATAATATCAATATAATCATCAATATCTTTAACTACCTTGTCTATCTTATATGTCAGATATGGAGATGACTCTGCTGTAAACTTAAGTTTGTTCCTATGTCTATCAACCAAGCTTTGCAAATTTGCAATATTTACAGGTGCATTTCTATAAATATCTAAGCGAATCTCCCTATTATTTGCCTTAATATCAGTAATATAGGTACTATGTGCAAGCGCCTTAATTAGCGCAATACCAAGGAGATTAAGAACATTTTTAGGCATCTCACCAAATCTATCCATAAGCTCATCCTGCATATCCTCATATTCACTTTTATTCTCAATTCCTGCAATTTTCTTATAAATATTAAGCTTCTGAATCTCATTCTTAATATATGTTGAAGGAATAAATGCATCTACATCAATATCAACTGTAGTTTCAAAGTCATCTTCAATGATTTTTTCACCTTTCATCATTATTACAGCTTCATTAAGCATTTTACAATACAAGTCATAACCTACGGCTTCCATATGTCCATGCTGTTCAGCTCCTAAAATATTGCCTGCTCCTCTTATTTCAAGGTCACGCATAGCAATTTTAAATCCTGCTCCAAGTTCTGTAAATTCGCGAATCGCCTGAAGTCTCTTTTCTGCTACTTCTTTAAGCATCTTGTCACGTTTATACATTAAAAATGCATATGCTGTTCTGTTAGAACGTCCGATTCTTCCCCTTAGCTGATAAAGCTGAGAAAGACCTAATTTATCTGCATCATGTATAATCATAGTATTTACATTTGATATATCAAGACCAGTTTCAATAATAGTAGTAGATACAAGCACATCAATATCACCATTAATAAAGTCATACATAATCTTTTCGAGCTTTCTTTCGCTCATCTGTCCATGTGCAAATGCAACATTAGCATCTGGAACAAGCTTTGCTATCTGTCCTGCAATCTCTTCAATATTGTTAACACGATTATATACATAGTATACCTGACCGCCTCTTGACATCTCACGATTAATGGCTTCTCGAATCATCTCATCATTATATTCCATAACGTAAGTTTGAATAGGAATCCTGTCAACAGGTGGTTCTTCTAACACACTCATATCTCTGATTCCAATCAGGCTCATATGCAAAGTTCTTGGAATTGGAGTTGCGCTTAAAGTAAGTACATCAACATTTTCTTTTAACTTCTTAAGTTTTTCCTTATGAGTAACACCAAATCTTTGCTCCTCATCTATTATTAAAAGTCCAAGTTCCTTGTATTTAATATCTTCCGAAAGAACTCTGTGAGTTCCAATTAAGATATCAACAAAACCTTTCTTAACATTTGCAATAGTATTCTTCTGCTCTGATGCCGTTCTAAATCTAGACATCATTTCAACAGTTACAGGATAATCTTTCATTCTTTGGGAAAATGTATTGTAATGCTGCTGTGCAAGAATCGTAGTTGGAACTAAGAACACAACCTGTTTACCTTCTTGTACTGCCTTAAACGCTGCTCTTATTGCAATCTCTGTCTTCCCGAATCCAACGTCACCACAAATAAGCCTATCCATAATCTTGTGGCTTTCCATATCCTTTTTAGTATCTTCAATAGCCTTTAACTGATCACCTGTTTCCTCATATGGAAACACCTCTTCAAATTCTCTCTGCCATACAGTATCTGATCCACATGCAAATCCTGATTTAGCCTGACGTTTTGCATATAATGCTACCAAATCCTTTGCTATGTCCTTAACTGCACCCTTTACTCTAGTCTTAGTCTTATTCCATTCCTGAGTTCCAAGCTTGTTAAGCTTAGGCTTCTTCGCATCAGAACTAGCGTATTTTTGAATCATATCCAGCTGAGTCGCTAAAATATAAAGATTACCACTGCTTGCATATTCAATCTTGATATAATCCTTTGCAACCTTATCTACTTCAATTTTCTCAATTCCCTTGTAGATTCCAAGACCATGATTCTCATGGACAACATAGTCACCAATATTAAGTTCGGAAAAGCTCTGAATACTGCTGCCAGAATAATTAGTCTTCTTTCGTTTTTTCTTTTTCTCCGCAGCAAATATATCCGTCTCTGCGATAACAACAAACTTTATCATAGGATATTCAAATCCCTTATGAATATTGCCCGTTGAAACCATGATTTCACCAGCTTTTATCACTCTGTCTTTATCTTCAGAATAAAAACTTGATAAATCATATTCCTTAAATAAGTCATCTGCAAGACGTTCTGCTCTAGTCTTAGATGCAGATAATATAAGCATTTTATATCCCATTTTCTTATACTTTTGCAAATCTTTAACTAGCATCTCGACACTATTATTATATGGATTTACATTTTTAGCTTCTATGAAGAATTTCTCTGCTACATCAAAATTATTAATTTTCTGATCCAGTGTAGTAAATAAAACTGATTTTCTAACATTTATATATCCAAATATAGTCTTAGCGTCAAACAGCAAATCAGCTTGATTCGGAAGCAGATATCCCTTCTCAAGTCTATGAACCATACTTTCCCTAAATTCCATCATGACTGCATCACAGCGTTCAGCAATTCTATTAGGTTCATCCACAAAGAATATTGTATCACTAATATCAAAATAATCGATAAATGACACAGATTTTTCACAGAAATAATTAACATAGCTGTCAATTAGAGCACCCGCTTGTGAAATCGAAATCATTTCAACGAATTCTTTCGTTGTACTGCTAATTCTGTGTGCCTCTTCCGTAAGCATCTTTTTTCTAAGACTATTAACATGCTTATCTAATTCTTTTTTAATCCGCTCTAACCCACTGGCAATCTGAACTTCATTAAGTACATATTCTGTTGCAGGATATACCGTAATCTCTTCTAGATTTTCAATTGATCTCTGGCTGTCTTTATCAAATGACTTGATTGAATCTATCTCATCATCCCATAAATCAATCCTAAATGGTAATTCCTCCGTTAATGGAAATATATCTATTATACTTCCTCTAATAGCAAACTCACCTGGAGCATCTACCTGTGAGGTTCTCTCATATCCAAGCATTACAAGAACTTCACGACATTTTTCTAAATCAATAGTATCTCCTGTTGCAAAATGCAGAATACTATCTTTTAATGTATCAATGGGTAATAGTTTATCCATAAGACCATCTATTGAGGTCACGACCGTTATATTTTTATCTTCAAGAATCTTTCTAATTGCATGCATACGCTCTTTAACAATGAGATTACCTCTGACATCTGCACTATAAAAAATGTAGTCTTTATTGGGATAATATACTACTTCCCTATCATAAAACCTATATTCATCACATATTTCTTTAGCTCGTTGGTCACTAAATGTAACAATAACTTTATTCTTAAAGCCATTGCCAAGACCATTAATCATATGAAGTTGTTGAGAATCGATACAGCCATTAATCTGGATGGTATCGCTCTTCTTCTGAAGTTTATCAACTATTCGCTGATATTCATTCAGTTCTAGTAATGGCTCATATAAAGTCTTCATTTTCAGACCAACCTTTCTACTTTTAGTATTAAATTCTACTTATTCTTACTTCCATTATATTTATTCATTGCTTCAGCAAGTCCTTCAGAGACTAATGATTCTACTGCATTTACAGCATTTACGCAACCCTCTTCCACAAATTTTTGGTCTGCCAAATCAAATCTTCCCAAAACATAATCAGCCAAATCCCAGCCATTAGGCTTTGCACCAACACCAAACTTTATTCTCTTAAATTCTTCAGAACCTATATGTGCAATAATGCTTTTAATGCCGTTATGTCCGCCTGCACTTCCCTTAGCTCTGAGCCTGAGTTGTCCAACTTCAAGGCTTATATCATCATAGATTACTATTAACTTGTCTTTTGGATCTTCACTATAAAAATCACATATTGCCCTAACTGACTCTCCACTTAGATTCATATATGTCTGTGGCTTAGCGAGAAGAACCTTTCTGCCAGCTATTATTCCTTTACCACATAATGCCTTATGCTTCTTAGTATCAACTTCTATACCAAATTTATCTGAAAGTTTATCAATTACAGAAAATCCTATATTATGTCTTGTTCCATCATACTTTTTTTCAGGATTTCCTAATCCAACTATAATATACATATTATTCCTCATTTCTGCGCTGCCATTTACTCATAACAGACTTCTTATATCATAACAAAGCAGGTCCCGTTTTGCAACAGTTCCTGCTTTGTTATAGTATTCAAATACTATTATTCTTCCATACAAACTGCATTGTATTTCTCTATAATAGCATTTTGTAATACTTCTCTTGCTGAAGAATTAATAGGATGGACAATATCAACATATTCACCTGTAGATGTCTTCCTACTCGGCATAGCAATAAATAGACCTTTATCTCCATCAATCAACTTAATATCGTGAATTACCAGATCATTGTCGATTGTCACAGATGCTATTGCCTTCATCTTTGTAGTGGATTCAACTTTTCTAATTCTAATATCTGTTATCTGCATTGTAAATCCCCTTCCCATTATGTATTATAGGGTAAAGCGCTCATTCTTTTCAATTACAATCTTAATGTTACCATTCTCGCCAATATGAGTAGAATTAGCTCTTATTGTATCCCTGCTCTCAACAATACAATTCTCAATATAGGTATTATCACCAATATATACGTCATTAAGAATAATAGAGTTCTTAATTGTACAATTATTACCTACATATGTTTTTTTAAACAATATAGAGTTTTCAACCGTACCATTTATAATGGAACCACTTGATACCAAACTATTCTTAACCTGTGCTCCCGGATTATACTTAGCTGGTGGTAAATCATCAACCTTTGAATAAATATCAGGATACTGCTTAAAGAAATAATTCCTAATCTCTGGTTTCAGGAAATCCATATTGGTCTTATAATATGAATCAACGGTAGAAATATTATTCCAATATGAATCCATTTTATATGCAAATATCTTCTTCATATTCTTATATCTTATAAGAATATCTTTAACAAAATCAAATCTATCTTCCTCAGCACATTTTTCAACTAGCTCTATTAAGAGTCTTCTTCTAATAACATATATACCTGTAGAAATAAGATTTGAACTTTTAACTACGGGTTTCTCTTCAAAGTCAACAATTCTTCCATCAGTATTTGTCTTCAAAAGTCCAAATCTAATTGCATCTTCTTCAGGTGGAAGTTCCTTACTTACTACTGTAATATCAGCTTTTTTCTCAATATGATATTCTAGCACTTTATTATAATCCATCTTGTACACACAGTCACCTGTTGCAATAACAACATATGGCTCATGACTATTCCTTAAAAAGCTTAGATTTTGATATATGGAATCAGATGTTCCTCTGTACCAGTATGAGTTGTCTGCTGTAATAGATGGAGTAAATACAAATAATCCTCCTTGTTTTCTACCAAAATTCCACCATTTGGAAGAACTTAGATGCTCGTTGAGCGAAAGTGCATTGTACTGTGTTAAAACTGCAACTTTATTAATATGTGAATTAGACATATTACTTAAGGCAAAATCTATTGCTCTATAACTGCCTGCCATCGGCATTGCAGCAATAGCTCTCTTATTGGAAAGTTCTCTCATTCGGTTGTTATTACCACCTGCTAAAATAATTCCTATTGCTCTCATAATGTTCCACCTGCCTTAACTATGTAGTCGCCACTCATAAGTACGCCATCTCTGTAATCTTCGTTAGTGGTCTCACCCGATATAGCCGTATTCTTTCCAATCTTAACATCAGAAGGTATAGTACTGTATTCACCAACTGTAGCCAATCCAAATGCATAAACTTTAGAATTCAGCTTACTCTCTGCTTCTTCACCAACTCCCATCTCTACATTATCGGCAACCTTAACATTCTCTGCTATAATAGCCCTGTATATATTACAATTCTTACCTATAACTGTGTCTTTCATAATAATAGAATCTCTTATTACAGTGCCTTTTCCTATAACTACACCTGCTCCTATAACTGAATTATAAACTTCTCCATGCACTTCTGTTCCTTCACTTATAATACTTCTTTCTATCTTAGAATCAGCCGAAATGTACTGTGGTGGAAGTGTGTCGCTCTTAGTGTATATTCTCCAAAATTCCTCATATAGATTAAATACAGGAATAATGTCTATAAGTTCCATATTAGCTTCCCAATATGAACCTAATGTACCCACGTCCTTCCAATATCCATTATATTCATATGCAAATATTCTCTCATTCTTTTTATGGCAATATGGGATTATATGCTTACCAAAATCACAATTATTCTGATCTGACATTTGAATTAATGCTTCTTTTAACACTTCCCACTTGAAAATGTATATACCCATAGAAGCAAGGTTGCTTCTTGGATGTTCAGGCTTCTCTTCAAACTCAGTAATTCTATTAGTATCATCTGTGATTACTACTCCAAATCTACTAGCTTCCTCAATCGGTACAGGCATTGCAGCAATAGTAATATCTGCATTGTTTGCTTTATGATAATCAAGCATTACCTCGTAATCCATCTTATAAATATGGTCGCCTGACAAAATAAGTACATACTCTGGGTTATAACTCTCCATATATTCCATATTCTGATATATAGCATTCGCCGTTCCTGTATACCATTCACTACTTGTACTTTTCTCATAAGGTGGAAGGACCGTAACTCCGCCTATATTCCTATCCAGATCCCATGGGATACCTATTCCAATATGTGTGTTTAATCTTAATGGTTGATATTGCGTAAGGACACCTACTGTGTCAACTCCTGAATTAATGCAATTACTTAAAGGGAAATCAATAATTCTATATTTACCACCAAACGATACTGCAGGCTTTGCTACTTTTTCTGTAAGGACACCCAAGCGGCTTCCTTGTCCACCTGCTAACAGCATGGCTATCATTTCCTTTTTAACCATATAGTCACCTCCCATTTCTTTAATATATATTATTCTAAGCTTTGCTTATATAATATAACCCAAACCTGTCGGTTTCGTTAATTTTTCTAAGAAAAGTAAATGCGTATTATCTAATAATTATATCCACGTTTTCTTTTCTTTTGTTGAATCTATTATATCACATCCCCCCTTTTTAGTGAACCGATTTGTCAAAATTATTTGCCGTTTTTTGGCTTTTTTGTGCAATAATTACATTCCATTTCAGCATTGCATTTTCAATACCATTTGCTATAATAACCTATAGGAATAAATTGAAGAAAATAACAATAATTCTTTAATTATATTCATAGATTAATGCTATTGAAAAGGAGCACATTATATATGTATAAAATAAATTTTGATACACCCGTTAAAGTACATTTTATTGGAATCGGAGGCATTAGCATGAGTGCAATAGCCGAGATTCTTATATCCAAAGGATTTTCTGTATCTGGTTCTGATGCTCACGAATCCGAACTAACAGATAAGCTCACAAATTTAGGTGCTTATATTATATATGGACAAAGTGACCAAAATATTACTAATGATATTGATGTAGTAGTATATACAGCAGCTATTAATCCTGAAAATCCAGAATTTAAGGCCTGTATATCTCACAATATTCCAATGCTTACGCGTGCTGAAATGCTTGGTCAGATTATGGAACATTACAAAACTGCCATTGGCGTTTCTGGAACTCATGGCAAGACTACTACTACTTCTATGCTTTCTCATATTTTTCTTGAAGAAGATTCTGATCCCACTATATTGGTAGGAGGAATTCTTAATTCTATTCACGGTAATCTTAGAATAGGCTCTTCTGAGACATTTTTGACAGAAGCTTGCGAATATACTAATAGTTTTCTTAGTCTATCTCCTACAACGGCTGTTATCCTCAATGTAAAAGAAGACCATCTGGATTTCTTCAAAGATATAGATGATATACGTCATAGTTTTAGAGAATATGCAAAGCTTGTCCCTGAAGATGGATATTTGATTATTAATAGCGGTATTAGCAAGCTTGAATCTATTACAAATGGTGTCAAATGCAATATAATAACATTCGGGCTTGATTCTAAGATTTCATATTATAGTGCTGGCAATATTGAATATGATGAGTTTGCCTGTCCTTCATATGATTTATTAAAGCAGGGGAAAAAGCTTTGCCGCATCAGCCTTAATGTTACCGGACTTCATAATGTCTCTAACTCTCTTGCTGCAGTAGCTGCCGCTCACGTTAACGGTGTTGATTTAGATACAATTGTACGTGGTTTACAATCCTATACAGGAACTAATAGAAGATTTGAGTTAAAAGGAACTCTTAATGGTGTCACTATTATTGATGATTATGCTCATCATCCAGATGAGATTAATGCTACACTTGAAGCCGCTAAAAAGTACCCTCACAGAGATATCTGGTGTGTATTTCAGCCACATACCTATTCTAGAACCAAATCTTTAATGAACGAGTTTGCCAAATCTTTATCTGTTGCTGACAAAGTTGTACTTGCAGATATATATGCTGCAAGAGAAACTGATAACCTTGGAATTAGTTCTGAAACTTTAATGCATGAGATTAAAAAATATAATCCAAATGCTTACTATTTTGATTCATTTGAAAAAATTCAAAACTTTTTATTAGAAAATTGTATTAACGGCGACCTGTTGATAACTATGGGTGCCGGAGATGTAGTAAAAATAGGAGAAAATCTTCTCAAATAATTATTATCCACTTATCCACATTTTTATATTGATTAATTTCGAGATAAAAACGTGGATTTTTATTTTTTTAACAAAATGTCTTAACCTTGCTTATAGTAATGCTTTGAAGCTATTATACCTTAAATTCGTTTTTGACTTATCCACGTTTTCCACATTATCCACTTTATCGCAAAGCCTTGATTTTAAAGGATTGTACTGGAAAAATGGTGTTCTCTTTTCTTTGAATTTGTGCTATAGTATGAATACATTTCGCGTAGTTTTTTATTATGTATAAGTGCTTGTCATTGCAAGCAATATTATTGCGCCTATGAATATTGAACATAATCAATTACTATAGTGGTAATTGATTCACTATACTCCTGTTAGAAAGAGGATTAAAGTTATGGGAAAATTGACTCTAGAGAATGGACATCTAAATAACTGCACTACTGTTTCCAACTATTTTTTGGATTACTACATGCCTAATGCTAATGGTGAATTTGTAAAGATTTATCTTTATCTTATTCGTTCAGTTTCAATTAAGGAACTGGATTTATCTATTAGCAGAATAGCAGACATTTTTAATCATACTGAGAAAGATGTTGTACGTGCCTTAAAGTACTGGGAACAAGAAAAACTTATTACTCTTTCATATGATGAAAATCATGAGATTAATTGCATTAGACTTGAAAGCAATTGTCCTTCTCATGCGGTAGACCACACCGTTTATAAACATTCTGATACACATGATGAAAGCTGTGTAACTATTGCTTCTGACGACTCTGACAGTACAGTTTATGTGGCTCCTGAGCCTGTTAAGGCCATTAATGCTGATGCACACATTATAGACGAAAAGGAAAAACCTGTTTATACTGCTAAGGAGATTGCAGCTCTTAAAGAGAACGAAGATATTAAAGATATACTATATATTGCCCAGACATACATAGGCAAAACATTTAGTGCCGCAGATACGAATATTATTCTTTATTTTTATGATACTTTGAGTTTTCCTATTGAACTTATTGAATACCTTATCGAATACTGTGTTTCTAATAATCATAAGACTTTACGTTATATAGAAAAAGTTGCTCTTGATTGGCATAAAGAAGGTATTGATACTGTTGAAAAAGCCAAGTCATATACTTCTATGTTTAGTAAGAATTGTTTTCCTATTTTTAAGGCATTTGGATTAACAGGACGTAACCCTGCAAAGGTTGAAAAAGACTACATAGTCAAATGGACTGATGAATACGGATTCTCTATTGATATAATCATAGATGCATGTAACAGAACTATTCAGGCCATTCATCAACCAAGTTTTGAATATGCTGATTCTATTCTTTCCAAATGGAAAAAACGTGGAATCACTAAGTTAGGTGATATAAAAGTGCTTGATGAAGAACATGCTAAGAACAAAGAAAAGCACAATGCTGCATCCACTCAGACAGCGCAGACCAGAACACCAGCAAAAACTAACTTCAATAGTTTTCCTCAACGAACATATGATTACGAAGAGCTTGAAAGAAAACTATTAAAGATTCGCTAGGAGGCTTATTTTGCAGATTAATAGTTCCAGATACGACGAGATTATGCGTGAGTACAATTACAGACAACTTAATAATAAGCGTCTTCAAGATGAACATACCCAGGAGATTTATGAACGTATTCCTAGAATCCGTGAAATAAATGATGCTATGGCCTCATTATCTGTTGCTATGGGAAAAAAGCTTCTTTTTGATGCACCTGATAATAAGACTGCCCTTATTAATGACCTTAAGGAGCAACTTGCAAAGCTTTCTAACGAGAAATCATATCTACTTGAAGATAATGGGTATCCTAAAGATTATCTGGACATGCATTATACCTGTGAGCATTGCCGCGATACTGGATATATTGATAATAGAAGATGCAGATGTCTTGAGCAAAAGATTATTGAATCTCTTTATGAGATGTCCAATATTAAACAGATATTAAAAGAAGAGAATTTTAGCAATTTCAAATATGAACTATTTTCTGATAATGCAATTGATACAGCAACTGGCAAGACTCCTGCTCAGAATATTCATAGTATTATTAAAATCTGCCTTGATTTTATAAAGAACTTTGATACTAATTTTGAGAATCTTTTTTTCTATGGCGAGACTGGCGTAGGCAAAACATTTATTACCAACTGTATTGCAAAAGAGCTGATTGATAGGTCTTACTCAGTTGTATACTGCTCTGCTATAAGACTTTTTGATATATTTGCTGATTCTACTTTTCATAGAGATACCGAATCAGTTAATCTGGATAAGCATTTACTAGACTGCGATTTACTAATTATTGATGATCTTGGAACAGAGATGGTTAATACATTTACTAATACAGCATTATTTGAGTGCATTAACGAACGCTATTTAAGGCGCAAGTCTACTATTATTTCTACTAATTACTCTATTTCAGACCTTAAGAATAATTATTCGGAGAGAACATTCTCAAGAATTACCAGTAATTACACTCTTCTCAAGATATATGGGGAAGATTTAAGAATTTATAACAAGCTTACACCAAACAAGCCTTGACGAATAGTCTAATTGATGTTATAAATTGTACTGAAAATAATTACCATTATGATTACGGAGGAACATTTCATGTTAAACGAAAAAAAGAATCTAGAAACTATCCCTGTCGGCCCTTTAGGTATTGTTGCACTTCAAAGCTGCAATGAACTTGGTCAGAAAGTTGACAATTATATATCTACCTGGAGAGGAGATCGTAATGGTGAACATACTCATACAATAGCCTTTGCTGGATATCAGAAAGATTCTTATCTTATTAGTACACGTGTACCAAGGTTTGGATCAGGCGAAGCAAAAGGTATTATCAATGAGTCAGTTCGTGGCAAAGATTTATACATCTTAGTTGATGTTGGTAATTATAGTATTGATTACTCATTATGTGGTCATATTAATCATATGTCACCTGATGACCACTATCAGGATCTTAAAAGAATTATTGCTGCCGTTGGTGGTAAGGCTAGAAGAATTACCGTAATTATGCCTTTCTTATACGAAAGCAGACAGCATAAGAGAAATGGTCGTGAATCCCTTGACTGTGCTCTTGCTCTCCAAGAATTAACCAATATGGGCGTTGATAATATTCTTACATTTGATGCACATGATCCAAGAGTTCAAAATGCTATTCCTCTTAAAGGATTTGAAACTGTTCAGCCTATCTATCAATTTATAAAGGGACTTCTTAATAATGAGAAGGATCTTATTATTGATTCAAATCATATGATGACCATTAGTCCTGATGAAGGTGGTATGGGACGAGCTGTTTACTTCTCTAACGTACTTGGCCTCGATATGGGTATGTTCTACAAACGTCGTGATTATACCAAAATTGTTAATGGCCGTAATCCTATTGTTGCCCATGAATTCTTAGGTGCTTCTGTTGAAGGTAAAGATGTATTTATCATTGACGATATGATTTCATCTGGCGAAAGTATGCTGGATGTTGCTACAGAATTAAAGGCTAGAAAAGCTAAGCGTGTATTTATAGCCGCTACATTTGGTCTTTTTACTAACGGTCTTGAGAAATTTGACAAAGCTTACGAAGATGGTATTATTGACAGAGTCTTAACAACTAATTTAACTTATCAAACACCTGAATTATTAACTAAGCCATACTATATTGATGTGGATATGAGTAAATACATTGCATTACTTATTGATACACTTAATCATGATGAATCAATTAGCAGCTTACTAAATCCTGTTGAAAGAATCAATAGATGTGTTAAAAATTATAAGGAACAGAACCAGAAGTAGTTCCTTGATATTGAGCTTAAATCTTTACTTATATAAAATGCTTAAGATGAACCGACCTCCAAAAGTTAGACTAAAATTCTAACGATTGGAGGTCGGTTCAAACATTTCAAGCATTTTTTTATATTAATTTATACTATATTTCACCTGTTGCTTCTTCTTGAGTCTCATCTACATATGTCGCTTCTGGAGTTTCTCCTGTATATTTCTCCTGATTATTTGTTGTATATCCTGTTTCAGTGTTTGGCTCTACTGTATCCTGATTCAAAGTATCATCTTGTACTGTCGTTTCCTCTGTATTATCCCCATCCGCCTCACTATCAGATACCGTTGTTCCACTTTCTGTTTCTTTTTCATCTTCTATTGGTTTAACATATTCATTAAACTCCATTTTTTCAAGATTCTCATGTATTTTTTGCATATAAGCCTGCCATATATATCCTGCTGCACTTTTACCATAGGAAGCATCTAATTCGGCTGGCATATCATATCCAACCCAAACGGTTGTTGTATAATAATAGCTGTATCCACACATCCATACATCTTTTGCACTGTTAGTTGTTCCTGTTTTTCCTGCACAAATGGCATTGTTAACTTGGTACCTTTTTCCTGTTCCCGATGTAAGAACACCCTTTAATACATCTGTCATCATTCTAGCTGCATTTTCATCATAAATTCTACTTTCTTCATTAACATTATCTATGATGATATCTCCAGAGGAATCCGTAATTTTACTTATACAGGATGGATAACGGTATAGTCCATCATTTTCAATAGCCGCATATGCCGAAGCCATTTCTAATGTTGAAACCCCATATGTCATTCCTCCAAGGGCCATTGCTGGAACAAAGTCTCTCTTATCAAGTTTAGCAAAATTCATTCTTTGCAGATAGCTTATTCCCGTTGATGGTGTCAAATAATCAAATAATCTCCAGGCTATTGTATTTTTAGACACCTCAACAGCTCTACGAATCGTAATATTTCCTTCATATGCTGCTGGATAATTATCTGGTTCACCCTCCTCACGTTTATCCTCAACAATTGTATCAGGCGTATACCCCCTTTCAAAAATAGGAGTATATGTTATAAGAGGCTTAATTGAGCTTCCTGGCTGCCTAAAACTTTGATATGCCCTATTTAACGTATAGCCGTTAAAATCTTGTTCTCTGCCCCCTACAATAGCCTTTACAAGCCCAGTTTTATTATCTATGTTAGTTGCAGATGCTTGAAGCTTATAAATTCCATTTTCATCAACATCTGTATATTTTGATAATTTATCATCAACAATAGCTTGAAGCTCCTCTTGCATTTCTTTATTTATAGAAGTATATATCTTATATCCACCTGTAAATAATCTGGCGTTACATTCAGAATACATTTTACTATACTCTTCATTATAACTAGCTTCATCTTCATCACTCGTAAATGTATTTCTTAAAGTAAATCCATTAGTCTTCATGAGCGCTATAGTTGCACAGTATTTTACATAGGTTTCAACATAATTATTCTTAGATTTAATGCTTGGCGATAACATTATTGTTTCACTTAGAATTTGATCATATAACTCGTTATCAATTACATTTTCATCTAGTAACTGCTCTACTATTCTATTCTTTCTTGCACAAACCGCATTAAAATTATTAAATGGGTCGTACATTGTAGGATTATTAGGAATTGCACATATAAATGCAGTCTCAGCAATAGTCAGTTCTTCTGCGTCCTTGTTGAAATATCCTTTGGAAGCTGCTTCAAGTCCGTAAAACCCATTTCCAAAATAAATATTATTAATATAGAATTCCAATATTTCTTCTTTTGAATAAGTTTTTTCTAACTGCCTTGCTATAAACATTTCCTTAAGCTTTCGTTCAATTGAAACCTCATGATTAAGAAATACATTTCTGGCAAGCTGCTGTGTTATTGTACTTCCTCCCTGAGTAATCTCTCCATCATTCTTAATAAGAGCTATTCCCGCACGGATAATTGCTGAATAATCTACACCTGAATGACTATAGAACTTTCTATCCTCTATTGTTATAAATATCTGTTTCACTATATATGGAATATGTGAATAATCAAGATAATACAAATCCTTATCTCCACTAATTGTCGCAATAATGCTCTGGTCATCATAGTACATTAGAGATGTCTGAGAAGTCTTGAATGCATCATATCCTCCGCCATCTACAGCCACTTTTGCTTCTTCTGCATATTTATAGAACATGGTTCCAAATTTCATTCCCACAATAATAATTGCCAAAATAATTATTGACAAAATAACTATTAAAACTCTATGTACAATTTTTCTGGCTCTGCTTTTAGGTCTATTTTTATTTTTTTTCTTCATATTTTAAGTACTCTTACGATTTCTGCTATTATATTATTAGTAAATTGGTAGGTTTATTATATATCAAATACCTGCTTTATACAAACTTCATCTTTTTAATTAATGCTTTTTATCTGGCATGTAATTTTTTATATTTATTGTATTTTAGCAAAATGTATTGTAAAATAGATTTTATTAGATGATAACTGTAATAAAATACTTGTAGTCCTATATCACAATAGAGAGGATGGTACATATGCAAAATTTAAAAAAAGATACAAACGGTTCTGCAATAGTCTGGGCTATTAGTACCATTGCGATTCTTTTGGTACTAATTACTGGATTACTTTCAATGTCCGAGCGTTATCATACAAGAGCACTTACTACTCTCTCTAAGAGTCAGGCTACATATACCGCCAAGTCAGCAGTTGATTTTGTAATATCTGATTTAACATCTTTACCATCTGACAAAATCCTTAGTAGTAACTTAATTCCTGACAAATCTTCTGGAGAACTTACTAAGACTATATCAGATTTTTTTGATGCTGCAAATAATAATGATAACGATTTAGGCTATTGTAATGTAACTTTGACCTGGCAAAAAGCTGATGAATCTGATACAGATTACACTATTCTTGCAGTTTCTGCTGATGGTTTAAAAGGCAGCACCACCGAAAATGTTTCTGCCAATCTTACTTTAACATCTGCTTCTGGGGGTAATGCCGGTGGAGGAAACCCTGGCGATTTAACTCATCGTGCCCGCGTATATATGAATGTTACCAGTGGTATTAGTTCTAATACTACCATGAATCTAAGTAATTGTGATTTTTATCTGAAGAAGTCAAGTAACTTTAATAATACCTTAAGGATTAATGTCCCTGGCTGTAATGTATATACTTATTTTGGCGATACCCGTTTATATGGCTCATTTATGGTTACTATGGATAACACTAACCTCAGCATGGAGGATATTAATCTGGATAATCAAGATAGACTTAAACTTAATGTGCTTAGTCCTTCTACAATTGCTACCTCCACTGACCTTAATAATAACAGATTTACAATACGAGGACGTGAAAATCTATCTACAGTAGCATTTAAAAAGCAACCTGATTTCCCCTCTTCTGATAAAGATATTCTTCCTAATTCATATTTCTGTGGTATTCCTAAGACCGATATTCCAGATGACAATTCTGGAACAGATAAAGTTCTAAAAGATAAGATTGAAAACCTTAAAGAAGGTAAATATAACTATGTCTATTCAACCAATAGCGATAATGTTGATTTAAACTTTAAACTTGCTCCTGGAGCTTCCTCTAGCACCGTATACGTTACATTTAAGCGTTCAAAAGACATCACCATCCGTCATGTAGATAGTGGCATAACTGTATATATTATGGCCGATACTCAGAATGGATGTACACACATTAATACTCCTGATTATTTTAAAGGTGGTATCGCTATATCTAATCAATTAGAAGTAGAGCAAACATTACATTTAGACGGATACATATATATACACTCACAGAATGTATCCTTCACCTTTGCAAAAGATTCAGTAATCACAAGCGATGACCCTACCCCTTCAAAAAGTTCTACATGGAGCTTGGATGAATACTATAAGAACTAATGCTTACTTTTATAATATAATCAAATAATACAAAATAACCTCTATATATTAATCACTATAATAAGTAATCTTCAACATTTCTTCAACACTAGTTATGCCTTGTTCAACAAGCTTCTGTGCGCTATCTTTTAAGGTCTTAAATTTCTGTGTTTTCTTTGCATACATCAGGATATCATCCATTTCTGCTCTTGTAGAAATCATTTTTCTAATGGTCTTATCAATATAGACTATTTCATGAATAGCCATTCTTCCTTTATATCCAGTGTTATTACACATATGGCAACCTTTGCCTTTTCTAACCGTTTTAATCTCATCTCCAACAACAAGCCTTTCTTCAGCACTTGGTTCATATTCATATCCACAATTTGGGCAAACCTTTCTAATAAGTCTTTGCGCCACAAGTCCAACTAGTGAATTGGCAATAAGATAGTCCTGAACACCCATATCGCTAAGACGTACAATAGAAGAAAGAGCATCATTTGTATGAAGTGTTGACAATACAAGATGTCCTGTAATTGCAGCCCTGACTGATATAGACGCAGTTTCACCATCACGAGTCTCTCCTACCATTATAATATCAGGGTCCTGTCTAAGAAGTGCTCTGAGTCCTACTTCAAATGTCATTCCTGCTGCATTATTTACCTGTGTTTGATTAATCCTGTCAAGATGACGTTCTACTGGATCTTCAATTGTTGAAATATTAACATTCCTCTTAGAAAGTTCGTCCATCATCATATAAAGAGTGGTTGTCTTACCAGAACCTGTTGGTCCTGTAATATATATTATTCCATTTGGAGAGTTAAGCATTTTTTTGATTTTTTCATATTCATAGTCACCCATTCCAAATTGCCCTGCATTATCAACTACAGATTCTGATGCTAGAAAACGCAGAACCGCCTTTTCACCATGAACAGTAGGCAATATAGATACACGAATATTCATTTCAAAGCCATCTATTGTTGTCTTAAAATGCCCATCCTGTGGAGTTCTTTTTTCAGCAATATCCATGTTAGACATAATCTTAATTCTTGCAATTAATGGTGCCTGAAGTTGTTTAGAGAGTGTAACATATTCAACAATGACTCCATCAATTCTCATTCTTACAACTGTTTTTTCTTTAAATGGTTCAATATGTATATCTGATACGTTTGAACTATATCCTCTGATTAACAGACTGTTAATCAGTTTAATAACTGGTACATCATCTTCACCATCAAACTTATCTGCAACCTTAACTATTTCATTTTCTTCCTTTTGAGCAGAAGTATTCGCAAGCTTTGTTGCTTCCTTTGCTAGAACTTCTGAATAACTCTTCTCTATAACCATTGCAATCTTATCTGTCTCAGAAAGTAGCACTTCAATCTGTAATCCTGTTATCTGCTTAATATCTTCCTGTGCATAGAAATTAAGTGGATCGCTCATAACAACAGCTAATCTTCCATTGTTCTCCCCAATAGCTATTGCATTATACTTTATAGCTATTGGCTTAGGTATTTTGGATACGGCTGCAATATTTATCTTAATATTGTTAATTTCAACATACTCAAATCCCAATTTTTTGCCTAGTGCCTGCAATACCTGTGTTTCAGTAATATATCCAAGGTCAACAAGAACAGTTCCTATTCTTCTTTTTCCATCTGACTTTTGTATCTGAAGTGCCTTATTTAACTGCTCTTCGCTAATATATCCGTATTCTTTTAATACTTCACCAATTGGTACACTTTTCACTTAATCCACATCCTTTACATTATATTATAATAATATTATTGGTAGCTAATAAGAGGATTCACAAGCTCCTCTGTTGTACTATCTATCTCATATTCAGTTCCAGCAAGTTTTGCAGCAACATTATCAATTGTTATAACTTTTCCTGTCTCATACAAAAAATCACCTTTTTTGTCATATACCCTAACTGTTAATTCCATCATACCTTTTTTTAAATATTCATCATTTGCTTTAATTATGATATCTATAGTATCTGAATCATAAAAATCATCTGCATATAAGCTTTCAAATGTATTGGTTATAGTTTTTCTATGTAGAATCTTACCTCCAGCTATTGCAAGCCCTTTTGAATATTTTAATGTATTTACTAAAGTTTCTGACTTTTTTACTTCAAGCTGTTTTGCATATTTAAGTTCATTGCTAATTGAAGAATATACTGCTTCTCCAAGTTGTTGAGCACTGTTAATCTTTGCATTTCTAAAAGATACATTAGCAGTAAAAAGCATAATAGAACCTGATATAGCTACTACCATTAAAAAAAGTCCAAATGCAACTATGACTTCAACTAATGTAAAACCTTTTTCATCATTCTTCATAGTGCCTCTAACTTTCTGGAACAAACGTCTTATATTTATATCCACTTTCACTATCTGTAACAGTGTAATAATAACCATATACAGTTTCTCCATTTACTGTAATTGACGTTTTTTCACTTTTTTGGGTATCCTCATCAGTTTCTAATTCATTTATAGCATTTTCGGTTTTTGTAGATAATCTATTACCAGCATTTTTAGCATCATAACCTCTAATTATCATAATTCCAGCAGCCGAAATTCCAGTCACTAAAATTAGAGAGGCAACAGCTATGATAGCAACAGCTATAATTGTCTCTGATAAAGTCATTCCATTTTGATTCTTTAATGCTTTAATAATTCTCTTCAAACCTATTTCGCCACCTTGTCATTGTACATGTAGATTTCAATATTTAATGAAAATGTCTTTTCTGAACTGTTCATCTGAAAAATCGATGCCGTAATGCCTGATTTTTGATTAATATAATCCAGATATTTAATAGCATTATCATAGTTTCCGTCAATCTGTAATCCTAATGTATATATATATAAGTTGTCTGAACCAGTTACTTTATTCACATCAATTATGCCATTTTCAGCTGACTCACTGGATATTATCTCCTTTTGTGTTCTTATATCCTGAAACACAAATGAATGAACTTTAAGCTCATATTCTTTTAGCTTGGCAACAACCATATCATCAACAGCATCCTTTGTCATATATGAATAGAAATAAGATGTTAACTCATCATATGTAGTATTTAAATCTGTATAACTGTCTTGTAAATGTTTAACATCAAGTTGAATTGTCGACCTTGATACTACCTCATCCTGCTTCATTGATAATTTATCCGCTAGCTCATCATGCTCATCAAGAAGTGGAATTGCTATAAATCTATATGCCAATGCTAATGCTAATACCGAAAGCACTATAATCAACATAATAACCTGTCTTGGGTCTGTTTTTTTCTTCATAGCCTACTCCTCCTTCTCATCAGCAAAGGTAACATCTTCCTTAACCTCTGGTATTTTTAGTACACAGTTTACAGTAAATCTATAATCTTCATCAACTAATGCATATGAATTGTAATCTACAATCAAAAATAAATTGGTATTTTGAAGGTTTCTAATAAATTCCGGAATAGAAGTATTATCCCTTGCAGAACATTCTAATGTAAATGCATCTGTAACGCTTGAATAATCATAGCTGATAATATCTACCTTTTGTCCCGCTGCCTTAGATATATTGGTAAACAAATTAAGATTAAGCTCTGGATAAGTTTCAACCAGATTTTTGACATTTTCGATATTTGCTATTTCCGTTTTTAAACTATTATTCATATATGCATAATTATCTCTTATGCTTTCCTGTTCCATCATAGATGGATCCATAAGTTCTATGTCAGCTTTATTTATCTCATTCTGAATCCTTGTATTTCTTCCATCCAGATAAAGATATCCAATCATAGTAATAGCCGTCACACAAGCAATCGCTACTCCTGAATAAATCAAATATGTAACTCTGTTTCTTAAGTCAATATTCTCCTTAGCTCTTGTAAGGAAATTGACCTCTTTGTCACTTTTAATCAGATTAGCAATCGCATAATAGTATTGTGATAATCTTTGTCCAGACGCTTCTCTATATTCTGCAAAAGATACTTCTTTAACATCTGGTATTACTTTTGTTTTAATCCCAACATTATCATAAATTATATCGCAAAGTTTTTCTTCATTATCCGCAACGCCCGCAAAGTAAATATCTGTTATCTCATCTCCTGTCTTTTCTGATTTATTGAACTGTATCATAGATGATATAATTCTACTAATCTCCTGAGCAGACTCGGTAGTTCCCCTATTCTCCATAATCCTTGATCTATTATGAATAGTATATACTCCTTTTCTGTATAGATAGACAACAATACTATTTGAGTCAAGAATCGAAAGTATGTATGTAGATTGACGTACAGTCTTTATTATAGCCGACATCTTTTTCTGACTATCAAGTGCATATCCTATAGATGATATACCTACTTTAATACTCTTAAATATATTAAGATATGCTTCAATATTTGATTTTTCCATAGCGCAGGCAAGAACCGTTCTACCGCTATTTTTATTCTTATTCTGAATTATAGAATAATCATATATAAGGTCCTCATATCCCTCAATATCACTAAATTCTTCTTTTATAATAGCAAGTGTTTTCTGTTCATTAGTCCTTGGCACCTCTATCTTTTTACTAAATACTGTACTTCCATCTACAACCAGTCTAACGTATTTTCTAGGCAGATGATGATTCTCCCACGCTGAATTAAGTTCACGCTTAAGTAGAGACTCATCTGTGATAACTCCATTAATCATAACTCCTTCTGGAAGCTTAATAGTTATCTGCTTTTTTATCTTAACCTTGCTTGAACTAGCTGTTCCAAGAACGATTCGTACATACTCATTTGAAATACTTATTGATGTAATCATATTTGCCTCCATGCTACGACCATTTTTTAAAAATATATATTAACACAGATTTTTCGTAGCACAAACCTGTGAGCATAATATTTATCTTTCATACTTACAAATGCTTTATTCTAGTATGAATTGCTAACATTGCCATATAAAGCATATATTGGCTGCATAACAGAAATCATTACAAATCCAATAAGAGCAGCCATAATGACAATCATAACTGGCTCTATAAAGGTTACAAGACTCTTTACCGCTGCATTTGATTCATATTCAAATGAATCTGCCACTGATACCAAAAGGCTGTCGAGCTTTCCTGTCTCTTCTCCTACAAGCACTGTAGATGCCAGCTTTGTGTCAAATCCATCTACCTGTGCAAGTGCATCTGACAGTCTTATACCAGAGCGTACCCTTCTAATCAAATCACCAAATTGTGATGAAATATATTTATTGCCAATAGTTCCCTGTGAAACTGCCAATGAATCCGATATTGACATTCCACTAGAATATAAGGATGACAAGGTCCTTGCAAATCTGGCTGTATATATTATGGATAGCAAATATCCTATCTTAGGCAACTTAAGTTTTATCTTATCAACTGCTATAGCAATATGTGGCTGTTTGAGCAGCATCCTAATTCCCAACACCGCAATAATCACTATACATATAATAATAACAAAATGTTGTGTTAAAATATCACTTATTCCAATAACTATCTGAGTAGACATTGGTAGTTCCATGTCTTCAAATAAAGTCATAAACTGCGGTAATATTACTGTGAATATAAGAACCAGTATGCCAACCGTTAGGCATAATAAAATTATAGGATAAGTTGTGGCTCCCTTTATATCCTGATTGAGCTTATATTCCTTGTCATAGTGTTCTGCCATTCTAGTAGCAGTCTTATCAAGTGTACCACTCTCTTCCCCCGCCTTGTACATATTAATCATTAACTCTGGAAATGCATTACCCTGCTTCTCCATAGCAACTGACAGCGGAATACCTTGTCTTATCTGTATATTAAGATCTGAAAAAACATCTTTAAGTCTCTTTGATAGCTGTCTTTCAAGTAAAATCGCCATTGCCTGAACCAACGATACTCCTGCATCAAGCATTGATCCTATTTGTCTGCTAAACTCTGATAATTCATCAGCTTTTAAACTCTTTCGATTACTTTTCTTTTGAATTTCACGACTTTCAAAAAGATATAACTTTTGCTCTTTTAAGGCATTCTTAAGAGTTTCTTTACTGGCAGATTCCATAGTTCCATGTATGGTTTTACCAGACATATTAGTTGCCTTATAGTTAAAAATTGGCATCCTCTGCCTCCCTGTTCATAATTCTTAAAAAGCATTCGATTCTTATTCCGTCATAAGCTATCGAATGCTTTTAGATTATTTGATTATTTTGTTATTTTTTTGTTGTAGTTTCTTCTTCAACTTCACCATATCCTGTATCTACTTTGTATGAAATGCTCTTGCCATTATTCGTATATGTAAGCGCAGTAACTTTACCATTTTTTGTATCATATGTAAGTCCTGATACTTTTCCCTTTACTTCTGCTAACTCTTGAACAGCTCCTAGAATCTTATTCAGTTCTTCTTCTTTTGTTAAAGATGTAATTGTAACTTTTCCTACTACCGACTTATCCTGTAAGTATACTTCTGAGCCAATTGTCTGCGCTGCCTTCACACAAGCACTTGCGTCTGACTTCATTGTATCTGACTTTGCCTTGTCTATGTATCCTGCTAATGATGGAATCAATAATGCTGCCATAATAGCAATGATTACTAATACAACAATTACCTCAATAAGTGTAAAACCCTTTTGTTCTTTTCTTAATTCTTTGAATTTCTTCATTTTCGTTTCCGCCCTTCGATTTAATTTTTAGATAATATTAATTATATCTTTATAATACAGATTTGTCAATAATTTTATATGTTACGACAATCATTTTTCTATAATTTTATTGTGGCAGAAGCAAATTCCAATACCAGTTGAATATAGTTTCTCCATACAGTAATGCAGTACCTATTCCTATAGACAGATATGGTCCAAAAGCCATGTGCGCTTTGCCACCCTCCTTCTTAATTATCATTAAGTAAATACCATATACCCCTCCAAGCACTATTCCGATAAATCCTGCTACTAGTACCATCTTCCAACCCAGAAGAAATCCTCCTACAAACATCAGTTTTATATCCCCTCCTCCAAAACTTCCAGGAATAATCATTGTAATAATAAAAAGGGGCAGACTTATTGCAAATGCTCCTATAATTCTGGAGATGATATCTACTTGTGGAAATATAACCGCACATATAACTGTAGGAATTGCTAAAGCTATAAGCATACTGTTATATATATTCATAGTATCATAGTCTATATAAGAAATAGCAACAAGAATACTAAGAATAGCGAATACGACGACAGAATTTATACTAAACCCATATCGAATTACGCTTATTACTGCCAATGCTCCTCCTATAATTTCAACCGCTGTATATCTAAATGGTATATGTTTCTTGCAAAAACCACATTTACCACCAAGAAATATGTAACTAAATATTGGTACAAGATGATATGGCTTTAATGTCTTACCACAACTTGGGCAAAATGACCTGCCACCAGCACCCGTAACTACCGATATCTTCTTAGGTACCCTATAAATAACTACGTTTATAAAACTTGCTATTGTCGCTCCAAACATAAATATAATCAAATATATTGCTATTTCTGCTAATAAAACCATTGATTTCCTGCTTTCTTTGAATAATTATGGATAAACTAATATATACTGTTCTTATATATGTCTATCTTACTTTCATTGATTTTTTTTGTCAATATACCCCTTTACAAAATGCATTTTAATAACTAAGATAGAGTCATACAGAAAATGGAGGAAAACAATATGGATTCTAGAATAGAAAAATTAGCTAAAATACTAGTAAATTATTCAGTACGTGTACAAGAAGGTGAAAAGGTTTATGTTCATCACACAGGTTCTACAACTAATGACCTGGCAAGAGCGATTGTTAAAGAAGTTTATGCCGCAAAGGGTATACCTTTTGTACATTTTACAGAGCCAACTTTACAACGTGAGATTCTTCTTCACTGCACAGAAGAGCAGATGAATATTATGGCTGAACTTGATAGTAAAGAGATGTCAATGATGGATTGTTACATTGGAGTTCGTGGCTCAGATAATATTGCTGAATTATCTGATGTACCTTCTGAGAATATGTCAATATATGAGCGACTTTATCAGACACCCGTTCATCACGGAATACGGGTTCCTCATACTAAATGGGTTGTTCTTAGATATCCTAATTATGCTATGGCTCAGCTCGCTAACACCAGCCTTGAAGATTTTGAGAATTTTTACTTTGATGTATGTACACTTGACTACTCTAAGATGGCAAAGGCTATGGAACCACTAGTTGCTCTTATGAATAAAACTGACAAGGTCCACATAGTTGGCCCCGGAACTGATCTCACATTTTCAATTAAAGGTATTCCTGCTATTCCTTGTCCTGGCAATATGAATATTCCTGATGGAGAAATATATACTGCACCAGTTAAAGATTCTATTAACGGAACTTTAGCCTATAACACACCTTCTGTATATCAAGGCTTTACTTATGAGAATATTACATTAGAATTTAAGAATGGTCAGATTGTTAATGCTACCGCAAATGATTCCGAAAAAATCAATAAAGTGTTTGATACAGATGATGGTGCAAGATATGTTGGTGAATTTGCCATTGGAGTTAATCCATATATTACAAAGCCAATGAAAGATATCTTATTTGATGAAAAGATTAAGGGTTCATTCCATTTTACGCCTGGCAACTGCTATGACGAAGCACCTAATGGCAACAAATCTTCTATTCATTGGGATTTAGTTTGTATACAAACTGAAAACTATGGTGGTGGAGAAATATACTTTGATGATGTACTTATAAGAAAAAATGGCATATTTGTAATACCAGAACTTGAATGTTTAAATCCAGAGAACCTTATTAAATAAATAATAGCTTAATCAAAAAGTAGATTATATAGCCAAGTTAACCCTCTAACTAAAGACTATATAATCTACTTTTTATTAATCTATTTTATCACTAACTCTACCGGACAATGGTCTGATCCTTGCACTTGTGTATGAATCTTTGATTCAACTAACCTATCTTTTAGCACTTCTGATACCAGAAAATAGTCTATCCTCCACCCAGCATTTTTGGCACGCGCACTAAATCTATATGACCACCATGAATATATGTTTTCCATATCAGGGAAAAAGTATCTAAATGTATCTATAAAACCTGCTCCTATTAACTCTGTAAATTTATTTCTTTCTTCATCTGTAAATCCAGCATTTTTATGGTTAGTCTTAGGATTTTTTAGGTCAATTTCCTTATGTGCAACATTCAAATCCCCACAGAAAATAACAGGCTTTTTCTTTTCTAGATTCTTGAGATATTGAAGAAAGTCCGATTCCCATTTCATTCGATACTCAAGCCTTGCAAGATCCTGCTTAGAATTAGGAGTATATACTGTTACCACAAAAAAATCCTTAAACTCAGCTGTTATTATTCTTCCCTCTTGATCATGCTCCTCAATACCCATACCATATTCTATACTAATTGGTTCCTCTTTTGTAAACATAGCGGTTCCTGAATATCCCTTTTTAACTGCATAATTCCAATATTGATGATACCCTTCCAGATTAAGCTCAATCTGTCCTTCTTGCAATTTTGATTCCTGAATACAGAAAATATCTGCATCTATTTCTTTAAAAAATTCCTCAAAATTCTTACCTACGCAGGCTCTCAGTCCATTAACATTCCATGATATAAGTTTCATTTAGTCTCCTATTCTGTTGTTTCGTGTTTTACGTTCTGCTATCTATTTATATTTTCTATTTAAATATTATCTTCTATTCATACATACCTATAAATTTGTTTCCTGCTGCCTTACACATCTCATCAACCTCGCTATAGCTATAATTCTTCGATTCTTTAGTAGATGCATTTATTAGTGTAACACTTGTTACTTTTCCACTATATGGACCCGAATATGCAGATATAATATATCTTGTACCATCTACCGCCACAAATGCTACACCCTCATTGTTTGATGTATAGTATAATGCTTCTTCCAAAGATATACCCGTCATTTGAACTCCATTTACACCAGCCAAAGCTGTAGCTGTAGAGGACAACTGCATAGTCACTTCTTTAGATATTCTAGCCCAGATATAATTACCAGCTTCATCCACGACTACACCATATTCATTGTCTGCTTCAATAATAGCATCTGCAAGTGAATTAAATATATTCATCATCTTACCCTTTGCATATACATAATACTTTATAGAAGTACTGTTAACATTACGCACACTTAATGAATTTATAGTATTAAATATAATCTTTGCTGGAACATTATTTGACAACTTATTTGCAGAAGTAACTGTATATGCAAAATTCAATACAAGCTCCGTTTCTTTCAAGTCAGTAGTAATTGTTGAAAGCGTAACCACATTGGTTGCCTGCGATACATTGTTAATTATCTGATCATCTGAAGTTGGCAAATAAGTACCATCTGCATTCCTTGTGGCACGTTTAAGTGTAAGCATATTTCCAGTAACACTTGCACTCGTAACATATATTCCTGGTTTTTGATATGTTGATTCCCCCTTAGAGTCTGCAATTATAATCTTAAGTTCACTCATTGCAAATGTAGTAATTCCATTGGAATCCGTGATTATATCAGACTCATTAGCAATTCCATACACAAGATCATTCTCAACAAATCCTAAAAGTTTAAGCTTCTTACCGTTATCAGCAGTAATCGTCTTATCTTCTCCCGTTGAAATATTAAGAACTCTTACACTATCCGCATTATTTACAGTATTATTAATATGCCATGCAATAATAGTATTGGTGTTATTAATAATATAGGCAGAATCTTGAAGTCCCGATACGAGTTCCACATATTCATTACTATCCAGACTTATTGAGTAAATGCTTTCATCAAGCATAATATAAAGAATATTTTTACTATTAACATATGCCAGTTTACCAATAGATTCCTTAAGAATCTCAAATGGCTTGTCCGAAGGAACAAATACCAGCTCATTTACTTCATTAGATTCCTTATTGTATTTGTATAAAGCAACGCCAGTCTGACCTGCATGCTCTCCTTTATTCATATATCCATATACCATAAATTCAACATTACCATCAGAATCTACAGCTACAGGTTCAATATCATTATGATCATAGTTAGTCTGTGTATTGTTATCGCCAAACTGTGCAAAAGAAAATACCGTTGTAATGATATTGCTGTTCATATTCATAAGAAAAAGGCTTCTTTCCTTAACAAATGCAACATACGAGCCGGTCTCACTTGACTGATACTCTATGGTTTTATCACTATCAAGTCCAAGATTAACTCTTGATGCACTAATATTCTGTGAAGTAGGCTCTAATATTTGCTCAGCCTTTCTTTCATAAACATAAAGATACATAGCTTTTGTAGTCTTTCTCACCCTATAGTACTCAGTTACATTATAAAACTGATAGGTATCATATTCATTCTTGGCCTGCACCTTATACTTTAGCTCATAACATCCAACATCTCCAAATATCTCTTTTATAGATATGACAGGCGTAGTTACACGCTCTACGGCAAGGTCTGCCCATGTAACCTGTTTATAACTCGAATAAATATTAACATATGCCAGATTAGTATTATCTGAATCTGACTTAGGCTCCAGATAAGGAACTATATCCTCATCATCATTAAGAGTTTTATTACTAAAATCTTTAACAAACTCAATCTGCTCTGTATAATAATCATCTGTCACCTGCATTATTCTAGTATAATAGTAGATGTTACTATATTGTTCAGTCGAGAGTTTTATAATAAAAAGATATTCTTTATCTTTTTCAATCATATTACTAATATTTAGTATTGCCTTCGTTACCCCATCACTACTTATAAATGATTCTACATCCGTATCCTCAATCAGTCTCTCTCCATCAAGGCTTCTTACCTCAAATGCTACCTTTACTACAACATTTTGATTATTATTAATTGCAATCTGTAGATTACGGTTCTCATCAATCGGAGTTATAGAATCTCTCATCAGTGAATTATTCATCTTCTGAGTATATCCATGAAGCTCATTTACTTCTATGCTATTAGCCTGCAATGTAATAGTTGGAAGCGTAACATCCCCCATAGTTGCAGATGTTTCCTCCTTAGTCTTATGTGTAAGCAGAAAATAAGCTGTGACTACTGCAATAAATATAAGTACTAACACAATTATTTTTGCTATTGTTTTCTTAATATTACTCATTTTAATTCCTATCACCCTTCATAAGTTCATCAAAAGTCTGGCTAACATTTAATTCTTGTAACAGCCTTTCAGCTTTAGCCAGAGTATCTGTATCTTTACTAGTATGATTTCTTTTAACTGCACGAATAAGTATATTCTTAGGTGTGTGTTCCATATCAATAAATTCCAGAATCTGTGTGTCATATCCTTGCGCTGTAAGTATCTCTGCCCTTATACCATCAGTAACCAGCGCGGAAATACGTTCTTTAAGTATACCATATTTAAGTACTGGTTCAAGAAGTTCGTTATGAATCCCCGCATTTACTTCATGCTGACAGCACGGAACCGATAAAATAACCCTAGCACCCCAGTTAACAGCCTTCGCAAGTGCATAATCAGTTGCAGTATTGCAGGCATGAAGTGTTACTACCATATCCACCTTGTTAACATCTGTAAAGTCAGCAATATCCCCAATTCTAAAATCTAGTTTATCATATCCGTATCTGTCGCGTAGCTTGTTACAGTTCTCTATTACATCCTTTTTAAGATCTAATCCAATAATATTCACGTCAATATTCTTAATCTCTCTTAGATAATAGTACATTGCAAATGTTAGATACGACTTGCCACATCCAAAATCAATTATTGTAGCTCCATCTTCCAGCTCCTCAGTAATATCCTCTACAAACTCCAGAAATCTATTAATCTGTCTGTATTTATCATATTTGGAATTGATGATTTTACCTTCTGGTGTCATAACCTGAAGGTCCACCAAAAAGCCTACTGGCTTTCCACTAGGTATTAAATAATTTTTTTCCCTATTATGTGTTAATTCTCTCTTAACATCTAACTGCTCCTGATGCTTAGATTTGATGGAAACTTTGCCTTTTTTGCTAACCAGAATAGATACGACTCTATCCTCCATAGTTATCTGACACTGATTAAAATGATTCTCCAACTCACCAGTCACAAATTCTAATGCCTCTTTAACGTCATAATTAGAATGAATAACCTTAGCTCCCACCTGTGATGTAGCCTGAAATAGTAACTCATCTTTTATAATTACTGGACGGATTTTAACCTTTAACGTCTCATACGTCTTATCTTTTTTACCACTAATCACCATCTGTATCAATCTATCATTTAATGTATCATATATTGTATCTTTAAGTTCATCTCTAAATTTATTTATTGTATCTTCCAATGTATACCTCATTTCTGCGCAGCTCTAAACTTACTTACATCAGTTCAAGTTCATATCTACTTCTACGCTTACACCTACATTGTATATTCTTTGCCGTAAATGTTCAATAAAATCTTTTAATTTATCATAGTTATTCCTAAAGTATGCGACGATTTCTTCTACGACATCTTCTTTTGAACATTTCATTAAGCAGAAGAATCTTAATAATATCCTCCAAAGTTGTCTTATCACCATAAGGTTTTGTTCAAGTTTAATACTTCCGTCCGAATTTACACTTTCGATAGATTCAAGACAGATTTCAGTAGATGCGGACTTTGCAGACTTTTTAAGTACCGCTCTGGTTTCATTTTCCTCATTTTCTTCACTATAATTATAAGGGGCTTCAATACCAAGGCTTTCCGCAATATGAACTACCAGTTTTCGCTTTGCTGTGGAACTCATATATGTGTCACCAACCTCTGAAATAGCACTTACTGTACTTTCTGTCTCAATAAATTCCGCATTATTAAAAGCAGTAACTATTACTGATTCATCTTTTCCAAAATATGAATAGGACATACACGCTACAGCCGAAAGCCACAAAACAACTATAATACCAAATAAATATTTTTTCAAAATAAAACAATCCTTTCACTATTCGTGCCTTAGCACTTTAATAGTTAAAGGATTGCCTATTTTATTTAATTAATTCATCTAATAGAAAATTAATTAAAATCTGATTCAACAAGTGACTCTAATTCGTCAATCGCCTTTTTATTTCTTGCAAATAATTTTCCAATACTTTTTCGTGAATGTCTCTTTATTGCTTTTTCCATCATAGCTTCAATCTCTTCACGACCAAATTGTTCGTCTTGACCATACATTTCATCTATCTTAGCATGCAATGCAAGTTCTCCCATTGCATCAACCGTATAACCTCTATCCTTTGCATACTGCTTAGCAATTTTAGCCCATTCTTTTATATCATATTCTTTAATATAGATGTGATTACTAAAGCTTTCCTCCAACTGAGGATTAGCCTTAAGCATTCTCTCCATTGCACTTTTGTCATCTTCAAGAACTACTATAGTTCCATCTGTATCCTCAGATAATATAGTTGAAAGTTCTTTACATAATGATGGATTAAGATTTGCCGCTCTTTCAATAATAAGGTCAGCACCTTTTAATTTTCCCATAGAATCTATAAGACCTCTGGAATTAAGAACTGTTGCGTTTATCTTAGCAACCTTTCTTCCTTTTCTGTCTATCTGTCTGTTGATTGCTTTTATAACTTCAATAGCAAGTGTTGTCTTTCCTGTTTTTGTATCTCCCATAACCACTACATTATTGGCTACTGATTTACCTTCAGACTCTACTAAAGACTCTGCTGCATTAATGATTGCCTCTTTTACCTGCTTTGTCAATTCATCTACTACTACAAATGAAGCAAAATAATCTTTAACCTCTGCCTTTATCTTAATAGCTGGCTTTTTATCTGGCTCTGCACTATTCGATACTTCTTTATTATCTGACGCATCTTCATTATCTGATAAATCTTCATTGTCCATGTCAGAAACGCTGTCATCTGCATCACTATTGGACTCTTCTTCATATTCTTGAACCTCATCATCGTCAAGGTCTTCTTCTGGTTCATCATCAAATTCTTCTTCATTCTCTTCTTGATTTTCATCATATTCGTCAGCAGAATCTACATCTTCTTCATCTGTAAATGCTGCCTCTTCCTCTGAATCATCTCCAAAATCAGGATTAAATTTAAATCTTTTAGAATCTTCATCCTCTTCATCTTCTAAGTCACCTAACCCAAGATTAGCTTCCAAAGATGGATTAAGAAGGCTTAACTTTGCACCTTCCATTGCCTTAGCTAGAATCTTAAGAGCCATATCATCTATTTCTCCGTTCTCCTTAACTGGAATATTCATTTCTGAAATATCTGATACATCTTCTCCTGATTCAGTCTCTTCATCTAGTATATCTTGCTCTTCTTTATCTAAATCTTCATTATTAGCTTCTGCATATGCTGCATCTTCTGATTCTATAGAATCTACTATATCTGAAAGTTCCTTAATATCATCTGAATAACTATCGTTGTTAAATTCCATATCTCCATCTGTGTCTGTATTTACATCTTCTTCATTCATTTCACTAACAATATTAGCAGATGAATCAGCTATAAATCTATCAAGTACACCTTCCTCAATCATCTCCATACGATTCTCAAGTAATTCTTCACTTGGATGTCTTCCTTCATCAAATTCACCATTCTGATACATTGTAAGTACTTCAGCAAGTGTTAACTGACCTTCAATCTGATCATCTTCGAGGTTAAGGCTAATTTGTCCATCATCTTCAATCTCAAGCCCAGGAATAATTCTATCTTCAGATTCGACCTCTTCCTCTGTCTCTTCAATAGCTTCTTCCTCTTCCTCCTTATTAAGTTCAGAAATAGGAACAAATATCTTCGTTGTTCTTCCTGTAATATCAACTTTTTCCTCATTAAATTCGTCTTTAGCTTCTCTAGAAACATCATTCTCTTTAGAAATAATGTTAACATCCTGTATCTCATCAGAAGTATTTGTATTATAGTCATCAGCCGGCTTAATGATTTCTGGTATATCATCTTCGTTAAGGAGTAATGACATACTCTTTGCTAAGGCTTCCTGAATATTGGTTGTATTGTATTTATCAAAATTTACTTCTTTAACCTTAATCTGACTTGCATCAACCATCTCTTTAACATTAGAAAGCACTTCTCCATCCTTAGTTTCCTCTAGTTGAAGAGTATCTCCCGAAACTCCCGAACCTGCATAGTCTTCATCACCATCCGACATATCATATTCGTCATCATCAGAGTCGCTATATGCTGCCTCCATATTGCTTCTAACCTGTGAATCAATATCTTGTGAGTCTTCATATGCTGATGAATTATCATCAAGGAATCCCTCATCTCCAGCCTGCTTCCTTGCAACTCTTTCTTCTGTTTCAAGTGCTTTTTTCTCTGCTTCTTTTCTATCCTCTTCCTCTTTTACACGAGATAATTCAACTAATTCTTCATACTTAAGCTGCTGAGTATTGGTCAATGGTGCATGTTTCATCTTAAGTTTTAATGCACGCTCTACATACTTACCTTCATTAAACCATAGTATAATCATATCACATTGGCTAACACATTTCTCTGTTTCGCCAGCTTCATCATATAATGACGCTAACTCATAAGCCCATCTCTCGTCCATATCCTCTTCAAGATACACTTCAAGTAAACCAATAAGTATTCCTATTGGCTGTTTTCCTGCTTTTGCTATCTCATACTTTAAGATATATTGACTAATGTCGTTAGGAGCCATCTCCTTAAAATCATGATAGAATTCTTCTGCTTCTATATATTCTTTTGTCTTAAGAGAGAGTAAAGTAAGCTTGTACGCTAACTGTCTTCCAAGAGGCGACCTCTCATAGGCAATAAGAAGTGCTTCTTTTGCCTTGCTGTATTCCTTGTTGTTCTCGTATATATCTGCTACAAGACTTATCATTGTTGTATTCTTAACTCTGTTCCAATCTATCGTATCAGCTATCTCAGCTGCAATCTTAAAGTCTTTTCTAGCTGCCAATTTCTTAATCTGGTCTGACTTTACATTATACTCATATTTGTCCAAATTCTGTCACCTCGTTCATTGAATTTTTATCAACCGAAATCTTGATTTTAGTGTATCACAACAGTATTTCCTTGTCAAAATAAAGCTGTCTGTTCATAGGATAATTTTGTATATTCCATCTTATCATTTTCAACATTACTGCTATAATCCACAACAACAGTCTGCTGCCTTCCATCTATCAGCTTCTGTCCGAGTATATAGTTAACATCAAATCTTCCCGTAATAGCTGGTGTTGTACCTCTTGCAGGTACAATTAACTGTACATTATTAGTTTTTAGAAGCTTAAATATTGGTTCCCATATATAAACATCCTTAGCTGCACCAAATGGATTATCTATAAATACAACTTTTCTCAATCTGCTGCATTCAGAATTCTTAGAATTAATACTGGAAATATAGTTAATTATTGCTACCAGAAACTGGATATATATACCCTGTGACTGTCCTGTACTTCCTACTGCTTCTTCATACTTAAGATATCTGCTTTGTTCCTTAATTCTCTCGCGTTTATACAGGTTAAGCCTGATTCCATTCATATCAGTAACTATTACTGAAAACAATCTCTTCCACGCAAGTTGATTCTTAATATATCTAAGTCTTTCATTCTGATTTTTTATATCCTCCGAAATAGATACTATTTCATCAATATATTTTGACATCAGCGGCTTATACATCTCTTCTTTGACATATGGAATAGTAAGTCCAATAATAGAAATACTCTCACCCTCCATAAATATCTTAGATAGGTTAGGAAGTCTGTCAATCTCCGTCTTAATATTCAGGCAAGTCTGAATACATTGATTTTCAAAATTATCCTTAATCCTCTCCATATCTTCTATAGACTTTCCAACTCTTTCTTTTTCCAGTGCAAGACATGAATTAATATCAGCTAAAATATTAATAAGCTCATCAGTCTCTATTCCATTTTGGGGCATATTAATATTTCTTGCAATTTCATCTGCAAGTTCCGTTGCATTAAGCATTTTAAGGGTATCTACAAGCATTTGCTTATCGCTTAACAGCTCTTCCCTTCTTCTGTTTGATTCCTTTTGGAATTTATCAAACCGTCCACTTATTTCTACAAATTTGTCCGAAAGATTAACTGAACTGTCAAAAATATCATCACTTAATTCAGGATCAATGCCAGCGCTTATAATAATTCTGTCAATATCCTTTTTCATTCCAATCAGTTCAATTTTATTCTGTTCCTGTTCCTTTATTCTTTGTTCAATTTCATTCATTTTATTCTCAAAGCCCTGAAGAATAGTCTGATGATCTTTCACATAAGATATCAATGCATTTTCATCAATATTAGTCTGCTCATAGCTGCCATACTTCTCTATAATTGCAGATGAAGCCTGAACCGCCATTCCGTCAAGTTTATCCTTCTCTGAGCGAATATGTTTTTCGTCTATAGAGAGCTCGCGTTCATATTTTCTCCACTCATCAATCTGTTTTTTGATTTCACTAAGTTCGGCAGTCTCAATTCTGCTAATCTGGTGATTATCATATGCCTTTTTAATCTCTAAAACCTGAAGTCCTTTATAATCAATAGCCTGAAGTGATTTTTCCATAGCAATATCATAATTATCAATAAGCTTCTGCTTATCATTTAAATCTGTCGTCTCATCTTTTAGTGACTTAATCATACCCTTAAGTTTAGACTCTAATTCCTCATCTGACATATCAAAGGTATCATAACTACCCTCTTTATAGTATGACCTGTAAATATTTTCCCAATCATTCTTGATTTTATTTATTAAATCTAAAATATTATCACGATTTTTGCATCTTGAGGCTGTTAATCTTACACTTGCCTCAATTATTGCCTTAAGTTCCTTATGTTCCTTAGCTGCAATAAGTTTTCTTTCTTCTATTTCCTGCATTTTCTGTGATAATTGCATGGTTTTTTGAAACTTTTCCTTAATCTCAGATAAGACATTAGCTCTATGCTGAAGTTCTGCTAACGAATTCATTAACTCTGATTTTTTACTCTCCATGTTATCAATGCTATTCATAATATCTATATTATCAGCTTTAATACTTTCGATTCCTGCATTGTATTCTCTGCGTTTTATTCTAAATGTCTCTATTTTAGATTCATTTTCAGCAATTCTATCCATATAATAATCAAGATACTTTCTAAGAAAATCATAATCATTACTAATAATCTTTTCATTCTCTATCACTCTTCTAAGCTCAGCATTAGAAGAATCCCATATATTCTGAATACGAAGTAATTGCTTTCTTGCCACCTCTTCATTTACAAATACATCCATATCTGACATTACAAACTTAATTCTTCCATCTCCTATAAGTGGCTCATTCCTCTTAACCGCATCTAATTCAACAAGAGCAACTGGACTTCCCTGAGTATTGATATCTTTTAATCTTTCATCTGTGATAAGACTCAAAAAATTTTCCTTAATTATAATGGAATATGGCAAGATAGGAATATTCTCCAATAACAATGCCTGTTCTTCCGCACTTTTCTGACTAAGATAATCCATACCCTCTATAGCTATATCACCATGATATTTGTTAATATAATCAAATACCTCATAGTATTCTTTTGAACATCTTATTGGTCTTCCCTGATTATATCCCTCTATCTGTTTTCCAGTCTCTGAAAGTATATTATTAAGTTCTGAAAGTCTAAGTTCAGTCATAATATGTTTATTCTTTATTACTTTTATAAGGTCTTCAAGATTATTTTCACCGTAAATCTCTTTAAGACCGGCTACTCTTTTTCTATAATCCAATGCTTTCTCGTGAAATTCCATTTCAGTGTCATATGATTCATCTATATTTAGAAGAAGATTATCAAAGTCATGAATATCCATTTCATTAATATTCAGCCTATCCTTTGCATTAATTTCTTCCTGATTAATTCTATCAATTTCACTATCTATACCTTGTTTTTTCATTAAAGCCGCAGACAATTCTCCCGCTGCATCAGATGGCATAAGCAACCCTGCCTCATTTTTCAACTTGATAATAGTCTCATTGAGATTCTCCTCTTCAGACTGATACTCCAGAAGTCGGTTTATCAAAATAGCACTTTCCCTGTCTAATTCTCGCTCTTTCTGCCCATTTACATCATTAATCTCAGATTCTTTATCAATAATAACCTGAATGTCATCTGCTTCCTTAGTCAGTGATTCAATACGGACATCATCTCTGGCTTTTTTATTTGATATTAACATCTGTAACTCTTTTATAACTTCTGTCTTATCTTTTAATACATTATCAACAATTTCACGCATTTCATCGCGTTCGGCTCTATAATACAGGTAGTCTAGATAATCATTCCCACTTTCTTTAAGTAGCAGTTCTGTGTTTCCTGTATTAATCTTAGACTGAGCTTCTTCTATTTTATTAATGACTTCTGTTAACTTTTCTTCCAAATGCTTGGATTTTATAAGTATTTCCTGTACCTTTGCAGACTCAATAAGCTTCTTTTCCATATTAGCCTGAATATTTATATCTTCTTTATCATTATTAGCCTGCTCTAGCTTTTCTTCGTTAGTTTTTTCACTATGTCTTAATGAATTAAATGCTTTGGTAATCTGATTGTTAAGGTCTTCACGGCCAAAATAAAGTTGTTTAACATTTTGAACTCTTTTTGCAAAGCTCTCTATTAGCTCTACCTGTCTGTCATAATTATTAATCTCATCTTTTCTACCTGCAAGCTCAATCAGTTTATCCTTAATATCAAGAAGCGTTTTCGCCATATCATCATCATTGCTGTCCATTTCGGTATGATTATTAAAAGACTTCTGAATTATCTCTTCGATAAGAAGATCCTCAACTACCTTTCTTGTAGTCTTATAATTGCCCTCAAAATATGCTCTGACATGACCTTCCGTTTTATTTATACCTCTTATAATCTCCCATTCACTTTCATATAAGCCATAATTGGTAATAAATCTCTGATAATCTCCCTTACGTTCAAACACCTTAACTTCAAGACTAAAATCTTTCTGCCCCAGCTCTTTAAGATAGTTCTTAAGACCATTATATGTAATTCTTTCCTTGCCTTTATTTAAAGGAAAGTTCTTGATATCATTATCGTTAAATTCTCTGTAAAATACAACATAGTTAAAATACTCAATTGCAGCTGTATTCTTGATTTCTATTCCATTATTCTCTTCTGAACCATTGACATCACTTGCATTATCCCTGGCTTTTCTGGCGCAAAAACCAGTAAGCATATATTTGTAATTATTCTTAACATGAACATCGCTAAGTCTCCATTCAATCATCGAATGAATAACATTACTTCCACCTTCTGTTCTAAAAAGCTTCTCTATTGGCTGCTTTTCATCAAGGGTACAGTTTGGTATAAGATTCTGGAGAAGAAGAAGCATAAGAACACTCTTACCACCACCATTTGCAAGGTCATAGATAGTATTCTTACAAGTAAACCTCATCAAAAAATCATCATAAAACTGTGTTCCAAAGTTATACTTAACATTATTTACTCTAATTCTATTAATATGTGGCATCCTCTTCTCCTCCTTTCATAATCTCATATAATCTGCCTTTATATTCTTCAAAATAATTCTCAATAAGTGCTCTTAACCTGTCCTTAGGATAATATCTTCCATCTGCTTCTATCATAAGTTCCTGTCTCAACATAAAGTTTAATACCATCTTAACAAACCCTGATTTAGAGGCTCTAGAAGCCCTCAACATTGTATCTTCACTAGTTACCGCAGGAATATCCTCCCATAATAGAGCAATATCCTTAAAGCTGTTCTCTTCTACCTCATCTAATGAAAATACTGCTAACTTGCCGATAACACCTGCAAGTGAACTGTCTACACCATTAATAATATCCTCAAGGCGTACATATTCAACATATGTGTAACTTCCAGAGTCCTTATAAAATCTGGTAATAATAGTGTATATTATAAAGTAGCACAAATACAGCTCTCTATTGAGTTTAACTCCGATCTCTTTTTTTAACTCTTCATTAGAATAGCCAAATACTCTGTTATTCTCTCCTGCTGTAACATAAAGTGTATCTTTGTATTCGTAAAGGCTCAGATTCATCTTGGCAATAACGGTTATTACTATGTCATATACCTCAGAGTTTGTACTATATTCTTCATATAGTGATGCCGTCTCTGTTGAATTTCTTCCAACTTCTTCACCAGTTATAAGCTTTGTAACTATCTCAAGTGCTTTTTCTAGACTTCTATTATTCATCTGCTGCCATTCCTTTCAAAGATTATATTAGAAATGTAATTAATTCCTGACATTTCTATCCTGTCATTATCATCCATTGTAATTGTAAATGCAATGTCTCTATATCGTTCCTCCTGAGCTGCCTCACTTAGGTATTTTTCAAAAAAAGTATCGGGTTTAACAAGAATCGAGCTAACCTTATACTGCTTCTTCTGGCACATATGAACTAAAAATGAATAGTAGTCTCCATTCCTAAATAGCTCCTTTGAGAATCTCTTCTCTAAATATTCATTGAATTCTCTTAACGTAAATAATTCGTACTCTAATATATAATCAAGAAGTGCCTGAATTAGATAACTATAATTATCCTTTATTCTCTCTTCCTCAATTTCATCATCATATACATACATTTCCTCAACCTGATCATCGTTAATCTTCTCTCCGATTTCCTCATTATCCGGCCTTATTGTAAGCATTTTATCTATTGCCGTAAGAGATAGTGTCTTTGCCACATTAAGCTTAAGCATTGGCACAATAAAGCTTCTAAGTATGGTTGTATCATCTCTTTCTAGCATTAGACCTGTAGCATTCTCAAAGTCAAATGCACTTCTTAATCTCTTAAACTTGGCTTTACGCACAATATCATCAGCCTTAACCTGAAGGTCTGTACATGCCCTTAGCAGTTCACTATGCCTCATAATCGCTTTTTTAAGTTCTGTCTCAAGATAATACATATCCTCTAGTGCGGATGCTGAATTCTCATTCTCCTCTGCCTTTTCAAGTGCTTTATCAATTAACTCTTTATTTTTAATAAACAGTTTTTGTTCCTCGTCAAACCATCTTATTCCAGTCTTAGTAAAATCCTCATATGCCTTCATGCCTTCAAATACATCATGGCTTAGTATGTTAAGCACTTCATTTTTTCTAAACTTAAGCTTGCTGACTTCATTGTTTATTCTTCTAATTACTTCGGCTCCACCCTTAAAATTATTGGTTGATATCATCTTCTCTAAGAGAACCTGTTGAATACTAATGGTACTCTCGTCCTTAATTTCCTTAGTATCCAGATAGAATTCAATTGCATCAGATGTAATGTAATAATACACTGTATCTTCCATAATTCTACTATCAATTATCTTCATTCTAATAGATTTCTTCTTTTTTGCTGTAGGGTCAAAGTATTCATATGTAAATGGCTTTCCATCATTCTTAAGTTTATCAAAAATAAACGCCACAAGCTCATCTGCCGCGTCTTTATCCTGAATTATAATATCAAAATCTCTCTTAAGTACTTCCTGCATGAATGCTGCATATTCCTCATACTTAACATCTTTTTCTTTGAAGTTATTCTCTTCAATAAAAAAGCGCAATACTGCCATCATTAGATATCCCATATCCAGCTTTGAGTATCTTCCTCCCTGAAATTGAGAAAAAGATACCTCTGATAGCCTGAAAAATGGATAATATTTCTTGATATTCAGCATACGCTCATTATGGTCGTATATTATATCTCTAGCTAAAATGTATTCTTCGGACATAACTATCCTCATTTCTACGCTGTTCTTTGTTACTTCTAGATCTCAGTACGTCCTTCCAAAGACCTCCATAAAGTTACTTCATCAATATATTCTAAATCTCCACCAACAGGAACTCCACTAGCAATTCTACTAACCTTTATACCTGTAGGTTTAACAAGTTTGCTTATGTACATTGCTGTTGCTTCACCTTCAAGGCTCGAATTAGTTGCAATAATAACTTCATCTATGTCCTCTTGAAGTCTGGTCATCAGCTCTTTTAATTTTATATCATTAGGTCCTATTCCAAGCATAGGAGATATAGCGCCATGAAGCACATGATATACTCCTTCGTATTTGCCAGTTTTCTCATAGGCTGCAAGATCTCTGGTATTCTCTACTACCATTATAGTCTTCTTATCTCTCTTCGGGCTACTGCAAATAGGGCATAATTCTTTATCTGTAAGTGTATAACAAGACTTACAATATCTCACATTCTGCTTTGCGTCACTAATAGTATGCGTAAGGCTTGCAACCTGCTCTGCTGGCATATTAATTATATGAAATGCCAGTCTTTGAGCTGATTTGCTGCCTATGCCCGGAAGTCTTGATAATTCCTCTATTAACTTGGATATATAACTGCTATAGTAATCCATTAGAAAGGAAATCCTCCTCCAAGTCCGCCAAGTCCACCTGTTATCTTAGACATTGAATTGCTTGAAAGTTCCTCCATCTGTCTAATAGCTTCATTAGTCGCTGCCATAATAAGATCCTCAAGCATCTCTATATCATCTGGATCTACAACCTCTTCTGATAATTTAACTTTAGTAATCTCTTTCTTCCCAGATATAGTAACTTCTACAGCTCCACCGCCTGCTGTTGCTGTAATCTCTTTTTCCTCAAGTTCCTTTGTTGTCTCTTCCATCTGCTTTTGCATCTTCTGAGCCTGTTTCATTAAGTTGTTCATGTTGCCGGGCATTCCGCCTCCTGGAAATCCTCCACGTTTAGCCATTCTAATCTTCCTCCACTTCTTCAATTTCAAAATTAATATTCTTTAGAACTTCTTCAAAATTATCTTCAAATTGTTCATTCTGTTTTAAGAGTTTAAGTTCAATCTTAACCTCTTTTTGTATTATATCAGCGATTGTATCGCGGATTATCTGTACATTATCCGGCTTATTTATTACTCCATAAGCCAAATCATTGCTAAATATCATTAATAAAACATTATCACCCGTTGCACTCAGTCTTACATCCTTAAGATATGACTTCACAAACGGTGGCATTTTTGCATCTATCTTATACCAGTTATCTGCTACATTCTGTACATCTTCTGGAACAGCTTTCATAAGCCTTTGTTCTCTGGCTTTTGGAGCTTCAACTTTTGCGGGAACTGCTGCACTAACAACTGTTACCCCTTCTTCTATCTTCTTTTCTAAGATACTTAATCTGTTAAGTACTGAATCCAGATTCATCTCCATTGATGGCTTGGTTAGCTTAATTAATGCAATCTCTATAAGTACACGCTTATTGGAGGCATATTTAATCTGATTCGACAAATCAGAAAATATTCTGATATATCTAAGCAAGGTATCTATACCTATCATCTTGCTCTCTTCTTTTAGCGCATTAAGTCTCTCAGTTGAAACATCTATAATATCTGAAGCATCTTCTGAAGTCTTCACTAACATAAGGTTTCGCATATACCATGTAAAATCTGCCACAAACTGTGTCTGCTCCTTACCTGATATTATTATCTCTTCCAGCTTGTGTATACACAAAACAGTATCTCCAGATATTACTGCCCTCAACATCTCACTAAACACTTCTATATCGACTGCACCAAGTACTTCTAATACCTTATCATATGTTAACTTATCATCCATATAAAATGCTATACATTGGTCTAATAAGCTTAATGCATCACGCATAGAGCCGTCTGCTGCCTTAGCCACATATCTTAATGCTCTTTCCTCAGTTTCCACATTCTCTTTGAGCATAAGTTCATTCAATCTATCATAAATAGTATCAATTGTAATTCTCTTAAAATCATATCTTTGACATCTTGAAAGTATCGTAATAGGTATCTTCTGTGGCTCTGTAGTAGCAAGTATAAATATAACATATGATGGTGGTTCCTCTAATGTCTTAAGTAATGCATTAAATGCGCCTATAGACAGCATATGAACCTCATCTATTATATAAACCTTATATCTTCCTTCAGTTGGTGAATACTGTACTTCATCTATAATTCCTCTGATATTTTCAACACCGTTATTAGATGCTGCATCAATCTCTATAACATTCATAGAGGTTCCCGCTGATATCGACTTACAAGTCTCACATTCATTGCAGGGACTTCCATCTACCGGATTCTCACAGTTAACTGCTCTCGCAAATATCTTGGCAATGCTCGTCTTACCAGTTCCTCTGGTGCCACAAAATAGATATGCATGACCGAGTCTGTCAGACTTTATCTGATTCTTAAGGGTTGTAACTATATGGTCCTGACCTTTAACATTATCAAAATCTACCGGTCTGAACTTTCTATATAAAGCCGTATATGACATATCAATCCTTGCCTTTCTGTTTTAATCGCACACTGTTCTTATTATATCAAAAAGTGCTTGCCGGCGCAAGCACTTGGAAGAAGCGCTTTGCGCTTCTTATTGAATATTCAGCTTTTATTTCATCTCATCTAAGCTTTCATCAGTTTTTGTAGACAATTTAGGGTCTTTATTCTTATTATTTGTTGCTTAATACTTCCTCCCAATTATTAGGGAATCCTATATGTTTTAAGGATATCTCTTTACTATATTCTTCTATCATTGCTTTAAGCGAAATTATAAATTTTGAATTCCATTTACCGGGTAATGGATATAAATACTTCAATACCATTAACTGTGTAAAAAGTTTTCGATCCGCAATAACAGTCGAATTTTTAGGCATTGCTGGCATCGCTGTAAATGTCCAATAATATAATCTGGAATAGTGTGCACATTTATTTCTTAAATCAGTTAAGCATCTTAACCAGCTTTCAAGTGACTTTGATATTGTATTAAATTTTGCTGCAATGGCTTTTTTATCCTCTGTAATCATGTCCTTATAAAAATAAGATAGCATTCCAATTGAAAAGAATTCAATAATTACCCATATTGGAAACTGCCTATCATATATATCTTTATGGTGTTTTACGACCAATGTAAACGCATTTTCTTCTATGCAAGCTTCGACTTTTCCAGCAAACTTCTCCATATCATGTTTTTTTGAAAACATCTTCTCAGAAAGATATCCTAATGCTCCGTATTTATGAGCAACATAATATGCTAGTTGTGTTCTTAAGTTTATTTCAATATCTTCAATTATCAAAAACACTAATCCTCTTAAAAGACTATCAAATTCATAAATTCTCTGAACTCTCGTAAATGCTATATTAGGAAAAAACATCCCATCTTTTTTACGAAATGGCAAAAAATAGGCAGAGAATCTATAATAATTGGTTTTCTGTAAAAATTCTATACACCCTCTCTCTTGTTTCTCAGAAATTATAAATCCTTTTTCTCTAATCAGCGCCAATTGCTCTGCAAATGTCGTCGGTTCTTTTAACTGCAATAAAATTCCCCTTTTCTGTATAAAAAGTGCTTTGCGCTTCTTCTTAAATGTCCCCTCTTCTGCGTAATCTCCCATTATATAAAATGTCTCCCCATGGGTCACATCACTTTCGTGAGAGGTGTGGGGAGTCCTGTTACCACTATGATATGATATCTGACTAATAAAGTCAACTTAAAATTAAATCATTTTTTATATTTTCTTTGGAGCGTAAATTATATAACAACTTAATTCAGCATGCTTAGAACTTCTTAATATTGGACACCGAAATAAACTGCTATTGGTGCAATATGCTAATACAACTACAAAAGAGTACCTTCTGACACTCTAATCCTATTATCTAAAAAGCGATTGAACCACATTAAGTCCAATCGCTATTATATTTTAATCCGTGCGTCTCGCTTTGTATAATAATCATAGGCGTTACCAAAACAGTTAACTCGGCTCAGGCTACCTTGCGGCACACAAGAGGTTCTACTTAGTGCTGCTCCATTCCTGACCTGACACGATTCGTAAATTCCTGTTGCGCAAGACCCAAACTTCATCGCCACTTATAATGGGCAGCCCTACAATTATATATCCGAGGCGAGACATCACCCCTGCTAGAGCGGATTGCAGGTACAGGGCTCCGCTATCTCCCCGGCTGCACGGAAATTTTATGACTTGTTAAATTGTAAATCTTTCGTAGCGTCTAGTATAACTAAATAACTATTTCTTGTCAAGGCTAATGTTCTCCAAGCTTATAATGTTCCCCCAATCTTATAAATATAATGAAGCATTTATGAAATGGATTCTCTTGTTTCATATGGTACTCCAATATTTACATTTTCAGCATTTGTATTATATTTTGACCAATATCTGTCACGATTAAACTTAATCTCGTTTTTCAATACTTCTTTGTACGTTTTTACAATACTAAAACTCTCTACATTTTTTCTTATACTATCAATATCTTCATCTGTATCAATTAGCATACTACTAGTAGGTGACGAGCATCTTAATTCTCCTTTACTGTTACCACTGGCTCAAAACAAATATACCTGATTCTCCTGAAGTAATGCATCACCTTCGTCAAGATATATATATTCTCCATTTTGTGACACTCCTCCATATTTCCCTAACTGTATGTCTTCATTTTGCACCAACTCTCCTTTTATGTTGCTCAAAACAGTAACATTATACATTGTCACCGGATTACCATCCTCCAACTCTGGATTTACATATGTTGTATTTACTTTTTCCTTTACATATCCAACAAAAACATAATCTACAAGTCCCACCATTTCCTGTGGATTATTGACATCCACGATATATTCTACCTGTCCTCGGGAAATTGGTAATTCTTTATCTTTTCCTTTATTAATAACTATAACCGCCATAATAGTTATAACTGACATTAGTATAGCTATACCCATATAAACTTTAATCTTTAAATTCTTTCTCATAATTTAGACTCCTAGTATTATCTATTTAAATATTCTCTTATATATACAAACGAGTTTTACCTCCCTTTTACAACACCCTTTTTTACTTTTTTTTAATATTTTTTACTTTAAAACTTTATTTGATTATTATTCCTACTTATCGTAATATCTAATATAACCTTCACAGCTTTTGCGAATGCAATTAATAAATTCAAGGGAGTTAGATATGTCATACTTTATCCAAAGCAATAGTCCTTTTTCTATTCATTTTTGATTTCAAATACTTTTAATCCTTGATTTTCTACTGACAAATACAAGTAGTTACCATATACAAAGCTTCTGACATTAAGTTCATCTACATATATTTTATCAGCTTCTACTTGTTCCTTTTTAATTAAGGTTGTATTCATTATCTCCGTATATTCACTATTATTGACCGAATATAGGCAATAATCAACATCAAATACTGAACTAACTGAATATTCTGAATAGCCTGCTGTAACAAATCCAACTACTGAAGCTTTATTATCTATATATATGTTTCTAATGTTCTTTATCCTTCCAATTGGTAAATATCCTTTTCCATCATACATAAATATTTTATCCATAGTGTTCCCTATTTTTTCTGTAGTGACTGTTGGATTTTTAATATCACTAAAATCAAGCTTATGTATTGTTACATCTTGACTTAACAGAATATTTCCTAATTCACTGTCATTATCCTTAACTGTAATTACGGATAATCCATCTTCATCAAATCTTGTTGAACATATGGAACTAACATATAAATTAGTAAATTCTTCTCTTAATTCTAAGTTAAATTCATTATCAAATACAAACAAAGTATATTTATCACTTTTAAGTAAAATTCTAAAGCTGCCATTGTATTCATCAGAAATTTCATAATCCTGCTCATACATTTCATTGCCAATCATATTGCCGCAGAATAGCTCATCTTCAAAAGATATGCTTTTAACCTCTCCAACGCTTCCATTAGCGAGTGAAACTCTAGCAATTCTTGTACTGTTACCACTTAGCAGCATATAAAGATATTCTTTTGTCATATGCGTATATGAACAAGGAGCAAAAAATACCTTTTCATTATTTGTATTCAAATTATCTTCAATATCTAATATTGCTATCTTTGTTCCAATATATCCCTCTTTTAAGGTATCAACTACTATATCCTGAATATTCATATCGTCAATACAATCTTCTGTATCTTCCTCACCTACATGCAAAAGTACATTTAGATACTTTCCATTCAACGTAACCTCACTAATGTGATATCGAAGATCAATTTCTTTAACAACCTTTATTGAATACTTATCCGATATATCAATAAGCATGATTTTACCACCAGATACCGACCTTGCAATCAAAAAATTTTTATAGCAAAAAAGCTCAACCTTGTAATCCAGATTAAGTTCTGATAATTTATTATATTTTCCCTCTGATATACTATAAACAGTAAGCTTATCATCTGCAGTATATAGATACTCTCCATCACGCCTTGCAACATCTGAACCAATCGTTGCAGCTTCTTCAGCATTAACAATTCTATCTCTTGTTAAATATGATGCAAACTTATTAGTTTTATGGCTTCCAAGCAAGGCTTCTATACCACCATTCAGGTAATATTTTACTCCTACCTTAGTATTATATTGATACATATCTGATGACAACTCTTTACCACCTAACACAAAGCTCTTTACTCCTACGCCCGCTATCAGCACAATCATTAGAACTATTAAAAAAATAAGTAAACCTTTAATCTTCTTTTTTACCATACAACTCTCCATTCCGTCTTAAATATGCGACATACACAAACGAGTTTTATCCTGCTTTTACAACACCTTTTTCTTAACTTTTTTTATTTTATTTTTTTATTCTACTTGATTCCATACTTTTGCCTCTATATCTTCCTATATTCTGGTCTTATCTTTCATAATTTGTAGCTCTTGACATCATTACCAATCCCCGTAATATACAGGTAGTTATCCTTAATAAAACTTTGTACTGCAAAGTTTTCAATATACACTCCAACTTTACCTACTTCACCTTTATCATTAAGGTCTGCTGTCATTATATTTTCTATATTTCCATCTTTTAGCGAGTATAGACTATATTTTATAATAGGTGCCTCATCGCTATTCTCTAAGCAATATGCAGATGTTACCATTCCACACATACTTTTGTCTTGGTTAAAGTATACTGTTCTGGCATCGCCTATTTTTCCCATCAAAAGATAATCTTCCCCATCATAGATAAGCGGAAGTAATTCCTTATTATCTATAATATTTGAAGTAATCTTTGGATTTTCTAAATCCGTAAAATCCACTTTATTAAGTATTCCTTCCGAATATGCTACATTCTCATATGTATCTAATCCCAACTCATCATTAATCATAATATATGAAATCTTATTATCATAAAACTTTACCGAACACATATAATTATAGTCCAAATGACCTTTGATTTTAGGAATGTTTATGCTTTTTAATAGGTCAAGCTCCTTATCAAATATAAATACTATATCCTCCCCACCCCTTTGTGTCATAAGAAGTCTTAAGCAACCATCTTTTTCATTTGCGGCCTGAACATCAATACGATCTATATTCAAGAAACTTAAGAAACTTGAACTATTAAGGTTTGTTTCCCTTACATCACTTACTAAACCCTGGCTTATTTCAACACGAATAACATGCGCTATTGTATTTGATACATCCTCACATAGCATATAGATATAATTATTAGTCATATAAGTGTATGAGGAAGCATTAATTATTACTTTTTCATCTGTTATTTTAAAAGAATCCTCCAAATCTATTATTGTTATTTCATTTGTTATACAATATCCGGCTAAAGTATCCACCATTATCTCATTATATGGAACATCCTCAATATAGCTAATATCATATCTATCATCTTTATCAGCTTTGTATTTTGAAGTTATATTGGTAACAATATGCATATAATGTCCACTTATTCCAACATTCTCCACAGTTCCTTTCACCTTTATAGTCTTGCTAATCTTGGGATTACTATTATCTGATACATCTATAACCCTGATTGTGGTATCATTATCACTTCCATTAGTTAGATTGATTAACTGTCCCTTATATAAAAATATCTGAGATAAAGAATCTTCACTATCCAACTCTATAGAAGAAAGAAGACTATTCTTTCCTTTATCATCAACTTTGTATATGCAGATTTTATCTGATACAGTGGTATATAGAATATCTTCATCAAAAACAGACAGATTCATATCATCAAAATCTGTCTTATCATCGGAATTATTCTTATATGTACTATACCTGTCATATGTACTATATTTATTCTTCTGGTTAATATGATCAAGTATTTCTTCAACTCCATAGCGATTCGTATATGTATATATATCGTTAGATATCTGGCTTGCCACCACTGTGTGTTCGCTAATGTAATACCCTGTACCAATACCTCCTGCAAGTAAAAATATAACTAATAATGCTATAACTACCGTTCTTTTTTTCATTTTCATACCAGCCCTCCTAGTATAATGTTTATTAACAGTTAATCTTTTACTTTAATGTTATTGTATCTCCTGACTTTATTGTGTTTTCCCTTGTACTTTCTCCAATTTTTATAATATGACCGCTTGTTACTATTCTCTATATACGCGCTCCTCTTTACCACACGTTTCAGATAAATTGATTATATATCTTTTGTAAAATATTGTCAATATTGCTTTTTCCTAGCAATATTCTATTCGTTTTTTGTTGTTTTTATCTAATTCAATAGCTGTCTACTTGTTATCAGACTTTTTAATCACCCGCGCATACCTGTAGTGGTCCTTCCACTCTCCATTTACTCTGATTAGCTCTTTGCTCATTCCCTCAAATGTAAATGCTAATCTGTTAATAAGTCTTATAGATGGCTGATTGATAGGCATTATAAATGCTTCTATTCTATGAATATTCATCTCATTAAATACTACTTCAACGGCTTTTTCAATCGCTTCTGCGGCATATCCATTATGCTGAAACAACAAATCAAATTTGTATCCTAATGCGCAAGAATGATATGGTTCTCCAAGAAAGTTGCCAAATGATACAGTTCCAATAATTGTATCCGGATAATTTTTCTTAAATACATAAAATCTCATATAATTAAAATGCGCTATCTGCCTAAATTCCGTTGATAACGTTTTTCTCTGATATTCCTGCGTATAGTAATCTCCAGACTTTACAGTCTCATATGGCTCAAATATTTCTTTATTACGCCACAAAAAGTCTAACACCATTTTACTATTAGACTCATTTAATATTCTAAGACTTAACCTCTCCGTTTCATATGTCAGCTCCATATTAAGTCAACCTCTCTTTGCAGGGTATCTAATTCTTTATCTGTATATGATGAAAAACCTGCAACCATAACACCTTCTGATTCTCTATAATTTTGCAGCTTATACTTTTTGCATCCCTTTAACCACCCTGCAATATTTAGAATATCATCTCTGGTATGTAATTCTTTAACAACTGTTGTTCTAAACTCATACTCATCAAAATTGTTCATGATATAATCAATACTTTTCTGAATTCTATCCATATCCAAAGATTTAACACCTGCAACCTGGCAGTATTTATCCTTAGGGGCCTTAATATCCATCGCAATATAATCAATTAGTCCCTCTTCTTTTAGATTCATTATTATCTCAGGTCTATAACCATTGCTGTCTAATTTTACATTAAGCCCTAACTTCTTGATTTCTCTAATAAAGTCGGTGAGTTCAAGATGAAGTGTTGGCTCACCGCCTGAAATACATACTCCTTCAAGAATATTCTTTCTTTTATCAAGATACTCAAGTACCTCTTTGTCCTCGATATAAGGCTCTTCTTTACTATTAAGAACAAGATTCATATTATGACAAAATGGACATCTAAAATTACAATCTCCTAGAAAAATTGTAGCTGCTAAACGACCTGGGTAGTCAAGTAATGTAGTCTTGTTAAATCCATGAATTTTCAATGTATTGCCTCTCTTTGTATAAACTTTAATACTTTTTATAATAACATATTTAAACATATGATACGACCATTATTTAATGCATGTGCATTTAGAATTATCCTATATACATATGAAGATTTGTTTCATAATACATATGAAGATTTGTCTCATTTCGTTGACATTTTCAAAAGAAATGTTAGTATTATATAATAATATACCGACAAAATGATTGCAAGTGCAATATACATTATTAGATAGGAGCACACAATGACTGATAACACTATATATATGAAAGAAGCCTTAAAACAGGCTAAAAAAGCATATTCCATAGGAGAAGTTCCTATCGGCTGCGTTATAGTATATGAAGGAAAGATAATTGCACGTGGATATAACCGACGTACCATTGACAAGAATACTCTTTCACATGCTGAACTTAATGCTATACGAAAAGCCAGCCGCGTGCTTGGCGACTGGCGTCTTGATAACTGTAAAATGTATGTTACGCTTGAACCCTGTCAAATGTGTTCTGGTGCCATAGTTCAATCCCGAATCAAAGAAGTCTACATCGGATGTATGAACCCTAAAGCCGGATGCGCTGGTTCTATTATGAATCTTCTCAATGTTAAAGAATTTAACCATCAAGTATATGTAGAATCTGGAATAATGGCAGATGAATGCAGCGAACTTATGAAAACATTCTTTAAAGAGCTTCGTAACAATAAAAGAGCAAATTAAGGTAAAACTTTATACTAATTTACTGTATTTTTCCATATATTCATCAATTGTCTTCTGATCAATCTTAATACGTTTATCCATAGTCTTCATAACATCACGAATCTGAATGGTTTTAAAAACTTCTTCATCAGAAAGATCCACTATCTTGTTATTCTCAAACTGCAATACTATTGGCCTTAAGATATCCGTATCATTACCTTTAATAACCAAACCGGTCTGGCCATTAGAAAGTTCTACGCATACACCTGGATATAATATCTTCACGCAATTCACAAGTGCAGATACAACTTCCTCTGAATATCTGTCTTTTTCAGCCATAAGATATCTGGTAACTACAACATCTGAATCTGGCTCATCATCCACTTTCATAGCTGTCATCTTATCAAAGAATTCAGCAATATAAAGTATTCTTGAAGCTTTTGTATATTTGAACGCATTATCTGGATTCCCACTCTCAATAGAATTACCAAATTTGTACTTTTGAGCAATTATCGATCTTACTCCTGCACTTATATTTGTGTCATTCATAATCTTTTGATATCCTGCGCTACGATATTCAGCCAATGCAACAATATCTGCCTTATCACTTAAACTAGAGCCTTTCTCGAATAATTCTTCTGGAATCTGCATATCTCCCAAATCATGTATAAGCGCAGCCATTATAGTATCCTGCCTGTCAGTCTTACTAAGCTTCATTACAGAACACATTAGAGCAGCTAATATTGCTGTATTAAGCGAATGCTTAAAAACATAATCTTCATAGCTTCTTAAATTCTGTTGGAATATTATCTTATTGTTCATCTTACCATACTTAACATCTATAAGATTGACCAGTTTATTAAGATTCTTAATAGACTTACCTTGCTGCATAAGTTCCAAATCTTCTTTTAGACTAAAAACACTCATAGTCTGAAATTTTTCAAATTCCCTGTCATCTTCTGTCATAGGTGCAAGAGGTTCAGCTGGCTCTAATATGTATATTCCAATAAGTTTGAAATTGTTAATACTATTAATGCCCTGATTCGTCAATAATGTATCCCTATCATACAGTAATACCCCGTTTTTGTTGAATATAGGTTTTCCCAGCCTCATTCCTTTTTTCAAGTCTTTTGCTTTAACAAAACGCATAAAATCTCCATTCCATCTGTTTATTATATTAAACCAACGTATTTTCTATTTTAGCATATCCGATAATAGAAAACAATGGAGCAATTGCGTATTTTTGCTCATATTTTTATGGTTTTTGCAAACACTATTAAAGCACTATACAACATTAATTATTCTGTCTGTATATGATGTAAACTCAAATGCTTTTATATTAAGCTGAAAAGGTGGAGAATGAATAAATCAAGATTAATTACTTATTTTTTAATAATTGAAGTTGGAATATATATGGCATTTTTAATTAATGACACTCAAGGCGGAACTCCTTATGTTTCCAGCCTTTTAAAATTCAGTTCTATTATTCTTTGTTATATGATTACAGAAAAAAGTTTTTTTTATATTAAAGCGGCTATGGCTTTTACAGTATTTTCAGATTTTTTTCTTGTAATGACAGATATATACCTACCTGGACTCTGTTCATTTATTATGGTTGAATTATGCTATTATATTTATTTAAAAGGCATAAATAAGATATGGTCACATCTGGCACTCATTGGAATTTTAACATTTCTTATTTGCCTAAATGTTGATTTTTTACTTTTTCCGGTGGATTTACTACTTATTTTATCCGTGTTCTATTTTTTATCACTTCTTGGAAATATTATTATTGTTACTACAGAAATTACAACCTTAACACAAAACAGAAGCAGGCGAATTTTCCTTTTAAGCCTGCTCCTGATTTTGCTATGTGACATAAATGTTGCTTTATCTAATCTTTACTCCTACCACAATGTTCCTGTAATAAGTAACCTTGTAAACTTTTCTGGTGTTGCAATGTGGCTTTTTTACCTTCCTTCACAACTATTAATGGCATTAAATCATTCCTCTATGGCTCTATCTTCATCGTCCAATAGCCCCATTTATCATTCTTATCATTAACGCCTATTTCAAGAAACTCTAAAAATCCAAACATTGCGGCTGCTGTTTTTTCATTTAAAGTATAAATTCCTGGAACCAGCAGCATGTATTTTTCAATATCGTTATGACACATAATCAGATAGCGATAATTATAATATGCATGTAATACAAAGCTATTACTTCCCAGTATCCAGTATTTTTTTGGTAATGCTGCAATATCACAAGGTTTTATGCGCACACACTCTAGTTCTGTTCTTCCCTGTACTTCTGTCTTTTCACCTCTCTTCAAAAATTCCTCCCAGACAATGTCCTTGGGTTTAGTTGCCATTTTTATTTCCACTGTTTCCTCATCTGTTTCATTAATATTACCCATACTTTTAGTATTTTCTTTAACGGTATTTTGACTATCATCGTTTTCTTTTATGTAGTCACGCATAAGTTCTATAACCGGATGATTTACCTGACCAAACTCAACAAATCCAGCAAAATCAATAGGTTTATCTGCCCATTCAGAAAACATAACATGATTTTTTACAGCTTCATTAGTCAATAAAATTCCATCAATATCATCAATAGAATATCCTGTGTTAAGAATATCTGAAGACTTTAGTTCTTTACGAAACTCTATGTTTCCGTTTATCACCCTCGCAATACCAACCTTAACTCCCTCCATAACCTTGCCTTCACGTCTGACAAGAAAAATACTGTAACTACCTTGTTGCATGCCTTCCGGGACTTTAACATTTACGGCTAGTTTACAAATGTCTTCCCTGGAATCTAACTTGGCAAACCCGATGTTACTACCTTTTACCTCCTGTTCATATATGTAGATATAAGATACCAGTCGTTTATAATTCAAAAGAACACCCCCTCCATGAGACTAGTATATGCTACTTGTTGGCGTAACATTCCTGTTAAGAGGGGGTGTAATATTTTATTCTTTTAATATTATTTGTATTATAAAACTTCCATTAATTACTTCATATCCATAGAGCTAAATATATTGCTTAGCTGTGCAAACTTTTCCAAAGTAAATGTCTCTCCACGTACTGTTTGCGATTCACCCATCATATCTATAGCTTTCAAAATCTGTTCTTTTGTAAAATTAACATCTGGAGCATTATTAAGTCCATTCATTAATGTTTTACGTCTTTGATTAAATGATGCTCTGATAAGCTTAAACATTAGCTTTTCATCCTTAACATCGACAACAGGTGTCTTATATCTGGTAAGCCTGATAACTGCTGAACCGACATTTGGCTTAGGAATAAAGCAGTTAGGAGATACATTGACTACTATCTCAGGCTTAGCATAATACTGAACAGCTAACGAAAGTGCTCCATAATCCTTTGTTCCTGGTCCAACCTGCATCCTGTCTGCAACTTCTTTTTGTACCATAATTGTAATACTGTCTATCGGAACATGGCTCTCAAAAAGCCCCATTATAATAGGTGTTGTAATATAATATGGTAGATTAGCTACTACCTTTATAGGTCTGCCGGCATTATGTTCTTCTGCAATTCGTGCAATATCTACTTTTAACACATCGTCATTAATAACTGTTACATTGTCATACTCAGACAATGTATCCTCAAGTATAGGAATAAGTGCTCTATCAATCTCAACTGCAACAACTTCTCTTGCTCTTTCGCAAAGATACTGTGTCATTGTCCCTATTCCTGGTCCAATCTCAAGAACCAAATCATCCTTTGTTATCTCTGCCGAATCAATAATATGCTCCAAAATGTTTGTATCTATCAGGAAATTCTGCCCATATTTCTTTTGAAAAGAAAATCCATATTTATCTAGTATCTGTAGGGTATTACCCATTATACCAAGGTTGGCCATATATGCTCCTTTTTCTATCTATTTGTTCCATACAAATTCGCTGCATTTTCTTCGGTGATATCCATTACCTCAGATGCTGTAACTTTTTTTATTTTAGCAATTTCACTTATTATGTACGGAATATTAAGTGAAGAGTTTCTCTTACCTCTGTTAGGTTCTGGCGCAAGGTATGGACAATCCGTCTCTACTAGTATCTTATCCAATGGTAAATATTCAACTACTTCTTTAATAGTTTTAGAGTTCTTAAATGTAACAACTCCGCCTATTCCAAAATAGAATCCCATGTCAAGATACTCCTTTGCCATCTCTACACTATATGAATAGCAATGAATTACACCACCTATCTCTTCTGATTTATGTTCCTTCAGAATATCAATAGTATCCTTTGCAGCATCTCTTGAGTGAATTATCATTGGAAGACTAACCTGTCTTGCCAGTTCAATCTGCTCCTCAAACCACTTCTTTTGTACCTGCTCAGGTGGCTCCTTCCAATAGTAATCTAATCCAATCTCACCTATAGCGACAACTTTAGCTTTGCCTGCCATGTCTTTTAGCTTTGATAGATTATCCAGAGTTAGTTCTGCTGCCTCGTTAGGATGAACTCCTACCGCAGCATAAACATTAGGAAATCTTTTCGCAAGCTCAATTGACTTCTTACTTGATTCTAAACTTGAGCCTACATTAACAATTGTACTTATGCCTCTTGACTCCATTGAATCTAAAAGCATGTCTCTGTCTTCATCAAACTTTTCATCGTCATAATGACTATGGCTATCAAATATCATAGTTGCCACCTCTTGTATTTTAGATTTGTTATCTATATATTAACAGATTTCAGAACCACTTACAATATCCTTATCAACTGTTACAACTGAAAGATTGCCGTCATCATCTCCAGCAGCAAGAATCATTCCCTGAGATTCAATTCCACAAAGCTTTACTGGCTTAAGATTGGTAATAACTGCTACCTTTTTGCCAACCATCTCTTCTGGTTTATAGTACATAGCAATTCCTGAAACTATCTGCCTTACTTCGCTGCCAATCTTTATCTGTGAAACTAAAAGTTTTTTAGCTTTTTTAACAGGTTCACAGGCAAGAACTTCTCCTACCTGAATCTGAACTTTGTCAAAATCATCTATTGTAATCTCTTCTTTTTTCTCTATCTCTGGATATTTCTCTTCAGGCACTTCATTAGATTTATTCATATCTGCCACCTTTTCAAGGACTTCATTTACATCAAGTCTTGCAAATAGTATCTCTGGTGTTTCTGTAACTTTTTCTCCTGATTTATAAAGGCCAAATTGATTTAATTCCTCAATCTCCCTCTTTTGAGCTCCAATCTGTGTAAGAATCTTAGCTGATGTTTCTGGCATAAATGGCTCTAAAAGGCTTGCTCCTATGCAAATACTTTCTACAAGGTTGTAGAGAACCGTCTCTAGTCTAGGCTTAGTTTCATCTTCTTTCGCAAGTACCCAAGGCATTGTTTCATCAATATATTTGTTGCACCTTTTAAATAATGCAAATATTTCACTCATTGCATCTGCAACTCTAAGTTTATTCATCTTTTCTTCAACTTTAGAAGATGTTGACTTTGCAACTTCTATTAATTCACTGTCAACTTCACCTGTAACACCCGTATTATTAACAATTCCGCCAAAATACTTATTAGACATAGAAATTGTTCTATTAACAAGATTACCCAATGTGTTGGCAAGCTCAGAGTTCATTCTCTCAACCATAAGCTCCCAGCTGATAACACCATCATTATCAAATGGCATCTCATGAAGAACAAAGTATCTAACTGCATCTACACCAAAAAAGCTTACTACATCATCTGCATACAGTACATTTCCCTTTGACTTGCTCATCTTGCCATCTCCCTGCAATAACCATGGATGTCCAAATATCTGTTTAGGAAGTGGAAGTTCTAATGCCATAAGCATAATTGGCCAATATATGGTATGGAAACGAAGTATATCTTTACCGATTAAGTGAAGGTCTGCTGGCCAGTACTTTTTAAAGTTTTCATCATTATTACCGTCAAGATCATATCCAAGACCTGTAATATAGTTTGAAAGTGCATCGAGCCATACATATACAACGTGTCTATCATCAAAATCAACTGGAATTCCCCATTTAAATGATGTTCTGGATACACAAAGATCCTGTAATCCAGCCTTAATAAAGTTATTCATCATCTCATTTTTGCGTGATTCTGGCTGAATAAATTCTGGATTCTCTTCTATATGCTTAATTAACCTATCTGTATAATTGCTTAATTTAAGGAAATATGCTTCCTCCTTAGCGCTTTGAACCTCACGTCCACAATCAGGACATTTGCCATCTACAAGCTGTGAAGAGGTGAAAAAAGACTCACAAGGTGTACAATACATACCTTCATAATGTCCCTTATAAATGTCTCCTTTTTCATATAGTTTCTTAAATATCTTCTGAACTTGTTTTTCATGCTCAGTATCTGTTGTTCTTACAAACTTATCATAAGATGTATTCATAAGATCCCAGATTGACTTAATCTGTCCTGACACATTATCTACAAATTCTTTCGGTGTAATACCCGCTTCTTCTGCCTTTAACTCAATCTTCTGACCATGTTCATCTGTTCCTGTCTGAAAATATACATCAAATCCCTGCATTCTCTTATATCTTGCTATACTGTCTGCTAATACAATCTCATAAGTATTACCAATGTGAGGCTTTCCTGATGTATATGCTATTGCTGTTGAAATGTAATACGGTTTTTTTGTCATATCTTTTCCTTCTTTCCTATCAGTAACAAAGTGCTTGCCAGCGCAAGCACTTGGAAGAACTGCGTTGCAGTTCTTCTTAAATGTTTCACTCTGCTGCGTAATTTCCTATCAGTAACAAAGTGCTTGCCAGCGCAAGCACTTGGAAGAACTGCGTTGCAGTTCTTCTTAAATGTTTCACTCTGCTGCGTAATTTCCTATCAAGAAAAAAATCGCTCTCATCTTAATATAAAGACGAGAGCGTTAACTTCATGGTACCATTTTAGTTCTCTGTACGCTTTCCTAGTATCTACTCTTCTTTTCATTTCATTTTATTATTATAAATATATTAAATACTATATAACTTCATTTAGTTTATGCGTATTTCTCCGATTTGTCAAGGCTCATTAAACATTTTTATTTTATTCTGATTGATTGAATATTTTTTAATTATGGGTTATAGTAACCATATTGATTTATATAAATGTACTAACTGACGAAATGGAGATTCTTATGAAGACTAATTTTTATATGCCTGTAAAGGTTTTATTTGAGGACAACTGTATTGCTAATCACCAGGATATTTTTGCAGACTTTGGCAAAAAAGCCTTGATTGTAACAGGACGTAATTCTGCAAAACAAAATGGTTCTGAGGCTGATGTTATAGATGCTCTCACATCTCAGAATATTCAATATATAATCTTTGACAAGATTATGAGTAATCCTACTGTTAATGTTGTATATGAAGGTTCTAAGATTGCAAGAGATAACAACTGCGATTTTATAATATCCATAGGTGGTGGCTCACCTATGGATGCTGGTAAGGCAATTGCACTTCTAGCTCGTCAGGATATTCCTATGAGCAGTATATTTTCTGGTGGTTTTGATGATGATGCACTTCCTATGATTCATATTCCTACCACCGCTGGAACTGGCTCAGAGGTTACACCCTATGCAATATTAACTAATGATATCGGCCAGACTAAGACTAGCATTTCATCACCATGTCTATTTCCAAAGGTGGCATTATGTGATCCAAAGTATATGTCACAGCTTTCCATTACAGTTACCATTAATACTGCGCTTGATGCACTTTCTCATTCTATGGAGGGTATGATTTCAAAACGCAGTTCACAGATGAGCAATATTCTTGCCACACAAGGAATCCGTACCTTAGCTAGTTGCTACGATGTACTGCTTGATGCCGTTAAGAATGGCTCCGAGATTGATATGGATACCCGTTCTAAACTTCTATATGCATCAACCCTTGGTGGTATGGTTATCTCTCACACTGGAACTACCGCTGTTCATGCAATGGGATATGGCCTTACATACTTTAAAAATGTTGATCATGGTCTTGCCAATGGTCTTCTTCTAGGTGAATTTGCTAAATTTACTGCAAAAACTGATTCCTTAAATATAATACATATTTTAGCCGCTATGAAATTAGCTGACTGTAATGAACTTTGTGACTGGATTTCTTCACTTATTGCTGTAAAACCAACTGTTACAGAAGATGAAATCAAGACATTTGCAAGTATTGCAATCAAGTCAAAAAGTATTAATTATTGTCCTGTAAAGCCTACTGAATCTGATCTTATAGATATGTATACAAAATCACTGTTTTAGCCAAATATTCTTAAAAATATATTTGTAGAATTACCATTTATAAGGTATAATTATAATAGCGCGAAGAAATATAATACGAAAGCGGTGAATTTATGAAAATGTATGATACATTTAATGATATCCTCGTTATGTTGTTCAAAGATATAATGAAGATAGAAGAAAAAGCATTAATGACTGACGATTTCAAGGATATTACTAACAATGACATGCACATTATTGAAGCCGTAGGTATTGGTGATAGACTTAATATGAGTACTATCTCCAAATCTCTTTCCGTTACTGTTGGTACTCTTACAATCAACGTTAACAGTCTTGTTAAAAAGGGCTATGTTGAACGTATTCGTAGCGAAGAAGACAGACGTGTTGTATATCTTGTTCTTACAGATAAGGGAAGAAATGCCTATACTCACCACGAAGAGTTTCACAAAACTATGGTTGAAGCACTTTTACGAGATTTATCACAAGAGGATAAGAAGGTTCTTGTATCAGCTCTATCAAGACTTAGAGACTATTTCAAGAATTGGGAAGGAGATACACATGAGTAATATTAACAATTTTTTAGATGAAAATGAATTAGCTGCACTTATGAGTGAATTAAGTAAGATTGAAGCTAAAGATGCCTATACAGAAGAGATGACCCCCGAGATGGAGGCCTCTCAAAAAAGATATGAAGAATATATAATTAAGCATAAGAATGACAATAATAATTAATTTTATTTAATAATAGAAATCACACAGAAGAGTAAAAAGCACTTATGCCGACAAACGCTTTTTATTGTCCCTGAATCCAGACATTTAGATACTTCTCAATTATATCATATTGAGCAGGACCTATATTTAAAAAGAATTCGTGGAAGTTTTTCAGATTGAAGCTTTCTCCGAGTTCTTTTTTTGCCTTATCCCTAAGACTACAAATCTCCAGATAACCTATATGATACTGCAAATAAACACCTGGATCTGCTATTATGGTATTATAAATATTTTCTGCTATATCACTGTCTTCTATTCCATATGTCTGAAGAAACTCTTTTGTATCATCTAGTCCCCAGCCTTCATAATTCACTCCCAAATCAATTCTCGAATATAATCCAAATGAATATGATGCATTTTCTGCAAGAACATTTGCTACATTCTCTTCTATTCCTGATAGTTTATATGAATATATCTCTGAATATTCTCCCCAACCTTCACAATATCCTCCAAAGTTAAGCGCATATCTTATAAGCGATGGCTCTGTATTATAAAAATACGTTGTCTGATACAAATGTCCTGGATATCCTTCATGAGCAAGTGTTGGATATAAGTCTGATGCATTCTTATAGTAAGAACCATTAATATAGATAATATTATGTGTTACATCATCTATTGGTGCTGTCAGGTAATATGCTGGATTCATATTTTCTGCCACTGAATCGTCCATATATTTTACATTATAATCTATCGTTACTATATTAGGAAAATCTATACTCATCTTTTCAATAAGATCATCTAAAATGGCATCTGGCGAAGAAGCGTCAAATGAAAAATTCTGGGCCTTATCAAGAATTGATGAATCCTTTATAACCATTGAACTAATCTCCATAATATTAGATTCCAACTCATCTTCAACCATCTCAATTAATTCTTCTGGTGTTTTATCTGAACCTGTGTAATATTTAAGCAAGTATTCATAATATCTCTTACCATTATCATAGTTGCATAATCCACCTTTGCTCTTTCCTGAACCTTTAAGCGCTGTTAACTTATCGATAACACTCTGATAAGCAGGAATAACACTTTCCAAAATCAGCTTACTATTCTTCTGTGTATATTCTGTAATCTCTGCCTCCGTTAATCCACTTACTTCCTTAATCTTAGTGGAAAATAACGTTATAAGATAATTGTCTTCTCTTTTTGCGATAAAATCTTTACAAAACTTTATTGTATCATCTAATGAGCCATCCTGCATAACATATCCCTGTTCAAATCTCATATCTTCAAACTTAATAAGATTATTAAAATATCCTTGAATCTCACCCACTAATTCAAGATACTCATCTACATCATTCTTATTATTAAATCTATAATCTGCAAATATTGTTGGTATCTGATTATGTGCACCTCCAAGTGGACCAAATGGCTCTTCAAACATATATACATCCTGATATTCATTTTCTCTCTCTAAGTACTCTAAAAGAATATCATATGTAAGCTGCTGACTTGCCGATAATGAATCATAGTCAAATTCACGAATCTTATTAAGGGCAGCTTGAAGCTCTTCATTAGGTTTACCCAGATCATCAATATTAAAATTCGATAATACAACTGGATAATCTGTAATTCCATAATTCTCTGGATGAGTAATTGTATAATGGAGATTCAAAGTATTTAGTGATACTTCTTCTATAAATAAGTTATCTGTAAATTCATCAAACTCAGCTAGATTCTCATTATTGTTCTCTGTAATATTAAGATTTTCATTATTGCCACTATTGGTATTATCATCGATTGATGTATCTCGTTTACATCCTGTTATGCTAATACTTAGCACCATTATGACTACTAAAATCAGTGATAGAATTTTGGAATATTTCTTCAAATCTGAACCTTCTTTCCAACTTTTTAAAAGATATTTATAATATATTATAGTATATCATAAATATCTTTTTATATGTTAGACTATTTATATTGCATTTCTATTTGTTTTCTGCTATCATATGTAACATCAATATGTGATATATTTTATATAGATGTAACTTATAGACAAACATTTAAAGGGAGTAATTTTTATGAAGGGATTTTACAAATTTATTTTTTTAGCGACCATATTATTGGGATTATTTATACCTGGAACGAAGGCTTATGCTTTGTCAGAAGAGCCTCTTCACTTTGATAATAAGGGTAATCTTAAGCTTACAACGCATGACAGGATTGCTACTAGCACTACTACCTATGGCACTATAGGCTGGATTATACGACGCTATAATATGCCTACCAATGCCTCTGGTCAGCAATATATTATTATTAGAAGTGATGATTCAACTGTAACAAAGCTACAAGACCCCAATAATGCCGCTTATGTTTATTGCTTTTATACTATTAAAAAAGAGGATATCCTTCATGCTATTGAAGCGGTTTCACCTGCATGGAAGAATCAACTGGTTACTTATGGTGATTATGTGTTTATTGATGACATTATGACTGTCAAGTCTCATGGTGTACCTCTTGGCAGTTTATCTCCTTCTGGTATCTTATCTGGTGAGTACTACACTACATATGAGGGGATTGCTAATGCACGCCCCTGGAGAGATAAAACTGCACTGCTAACACATTTTAATAAAGTTGTGCTTTTTCCATCTCTTGTTACTCCATTATCGGAGCAGATTATTTTACAAGGTTCTGATAATATGCACATAAACAAGCCAGCTTCATATCAATGTAGTGTTACCGCATACCCATATCTTATGAACTATGCTGTTCCACCAGATAAGCCACTTTTTTGTACATATCAGGCTTCCATCTTTGGATATTGGGCTGATTTTACCAGAGACTTTGGCTTTGTCAGGGTGCCTGTAAAGGTTAATAAGACATATAACCTTGTATGGACTGATTATTATGGAGTTAAACATTCCGAAAGCAAGCTTGTATCCCGATGGTATTATGTAAACAGGCCTTTTTCTTATTGGTATGTAAGAAACTATAATGCAGAATACCTAAATGATTTTGAGCTAAAGACTAACTGCCTAATCAGCCGCGCTATTAGCAAATCATACGGCTATTCTCCCTCTATTAAGTTAGAGAGCAGTTCTTCTTTTTATTCACATGCCAAGCTTCCAACCTCTGTATATACCGCTCCGGCGACTACTCTTAGCTCTAATTCCAACTTAAAGCCTGCCATTATAGATGAGAATCTTCAAGCATATGCCGAGAAGGCCGTCGGTTCTATTTTAGTTAACAATGACACCTTTATTATCAATGGAAAAACTATTCTGTCTTCTTTGCCATCGCCTTCTACTACCACTAAACCTCAAAGTATAACACCTGATTTAATTAGCAACACTACTCTGTCCTCTGTGATTCCAGCCAGTACATATAATGACACCTATAATACCACCGGTATATTCAAATACAAGGATATACATGATACTGTTAAAAACTATACCTCTATTAGTGATAATGTTCTCGTACACGCACCTGTTATTTGCAATCCATCGCTTACATCTTCTCTCAATAATAATCAGCTGATTAACTTAGACGAAGAGACAGATTATGTGATTATCGGATGTGAAAATCCATTTAGAATAGATCATTATGGAATGCATATTAATGTTCCAGGATATCAAATTGCAGACTATAGCAAATATTCTAGCTTGTCACAAATTAAAGCTGATTTTGAGTTCTATTATGGTAATCAAAAGGTTCCCGCTAATTCATGGTTTACCATTAATGGATATTCTAACAGCATATATGTGCCGATTGGTACTCCTGAAGGTAATTATTCTATAGAATTCAGAACTATAGCTGCTAATGCTCGCTCTGCCTTAGATGATTCTGTTAGTGAATACTATGCTAACCTTAATCCTCAAAATTATATTGCCTATTATAAAATCAATGTTATTGCTATCGGACGAATGTATGGTATTACTGCAAATGTTGATGGAGAGATGTATAGAACTGGTCCAAACAATCAGAATGGAAAACCTGTCTTTTTATCTGCTAAGACATTTCCTGCAACAATCAATCTCTCTTCCACATCTTTAGATACTGATATTCCCCTTTCTATCACTACTATTGGAGATATGTATAATTCAAATGATAGTATTAACTGTTCTATATCCTACTATCATATTGATTCCGATGACGTACGTACTAAAGTAGACGTATACTCTAGGTCTACTCATAATAAACTTCCCGATTCACTAGAATTTACATCACAAAATCGAACATATATTGGTAAATCCTTTACCAAACTTGTGTCTTCTAGTGAGCAGGCTGATAAAGGCGCTCAATTATTTAAAGCCACTTTATCTATACCTTCCAAAATACTTGTGAAAAAAGATGGTAAATTAGTAAATGGAGGATATATATTAATAAATTTTGATATTATATCCAAGAATAAGGGAGTCCCTGTTCTCTCATATTCCAACCTGTATAATTATGATATAGGTGCCTGCTGTATGTGGTATAAAGAAGGTTATCATATAGACAATATTCTTCATAACTGTATTGGTGATCTATTTTCTATAGAGGTTCCTGATTTTAATCGTGATGATTTTAAGGTAGTTGGAAGCTTCTAAAAAAGCGTTCACCGGCGTGAACGCTTGGAAGAATGCTTTGCATTCTTCTTAAATGTTTCACGTTGCTGCATAATTTTCTATAACGCTAAAAAGAGCTGTGCATAAGCACAGCTCTTATATATCATTAATTAAGTCTCTAATCTATGATTATTTGTTAGTCCATTCCCAATCACGTACTTCTGGTAAGTCTAAACCATACTCATGAATGTACTGCTTGTGTTCTACTAACTTGTCACGCATCATCTGTAATATATAAGCGCCTTTGTTTCCTAACTGTGGAAGGTTTTTGATTACAGCTTCAACTAAATGGTAACGGTCAATATGATTCTGAACACGCATATCAAATGGAGTTGTAATTGTACCTTCTTCATGATAACCATATACATGAAGGTCACGATTTTTACGCTCGTATGTTAACTCATGTACAAGTGTTGGATAACCATGGAAAGCAAAGATAATTGGCTTATCTGTTGTAAATAAAGCGTTATAATCTGTATCTGTTAATCCGTGAGGATGTTTTGTATGTGGCTCAAGTTTCATTAAGTCAACTACGTTTACAAAACGAACTTTAAGTGATGGTAAATGTTCACGAAGAATTGTAACAGCTGCAAGTGCTTCAAGTGTAGGTGTATCACCACAACAAGCAAGAACAACATCTGGCTCTTCTCCCTGATCGTTACTAGCCCAATCCCAGATACCAATACCCTGAGTACAATGTTTAACAGCCTGTTCCATTGTTAACCACTGCTGTCTTGGATGCTTAGAAGCAACGATAGCATTTACATAGTTTCTACTTGAGATACAATGATCAAATACTGATAATAAGCAGTTAGCGTCTGGTGGTAAGTAGAGACGTACAACATCTGCTTTCTTATTAGCGATATGATCAAGGAAACCTGGATCCTGATGTGTAAATCCGTTATGATCCTGCTGCCATACATTTGATGTAAGGATTAAGTTTAATGAAGCAATGTCCTGTCTCCATGGGAGATCTGAACAAACTTTTAACCATTTAGCATGCTGAGCTGCCATAGAATCTACAACACGGATGAAAGCTTCATAACTAGCAAAGAAACCATGACGTCCTGTTAATAAGTATCCTTCTAACCAGCCTTCACACATATGCTCACTAAGGTAACCGTCCATTACACGACCATCTTTAGCTAAGAATTCATCATTGTCAACTAAACCAGCATTCCAGTCACGATTTGTAACTTCAAATACTTTACCTAATCTGTTAGACATTGTTTCATCTGGTCCAAAGATACGGAAGTTGCGTGATTCTTCATTAAGTTTAAATACGTCACGAACATATCCGCCAAGTTCAATCATATCCTGTGCTTCAACAGCACCTGGAGCTGGAACTTCTACAGCATATTTACGGAAATCAGGAAGTCTTAAGTCACGAAGAAGTTTTCCACCATTAGCATATGGTGTAGCACCGATTCTCTTATCTCCTGTTGGTGTTAATGCCTGTAATTCTGGAATTAATCTAGCATTCTCGTCAAATAATTCATCTGGATGATAGCTCATTAACCATTCTTTTAATAAATCAATATGCTCAGGTTTTTCCATAGTAATTGGAACCTGATGAGCACGGAATGTTCCTTCGATTTCAAGTCCATCAACAACCTTTGGTCCTGTCCATCCCTTTGGTGTACGAAGTACGATCATTGGCCAGATTGGACGTGTTAAGTCGTTATTCTCTCTAGCATTCTTCTGGATTGCTTTAATCTCGTCCATTGCTTCGTCTAAAGCAAGAGCCATCTTTTTATGCATTTCCATTGGAACATCACCTTCAACGAAGATTGGTTTCCATCCGCATCCCTTAAAGAAGCTTTCAATCTCTTCATGTGAAATACGTGAGAATACTGTTGGGTTACTAATCTTATATCCATTTAAATGAAGGATAGGTAAAACTGCACCATCTGTAATAGGATTTAAGAATTTGTTTGAGTGCCATGCTGTTGCTAATGGGCCTGTTTCAGCTTCACCATCACCAACTATACAAGCTGTTACTAAGTTAGGATTATCAAATACTGATCCAAAAGCATGAGCGATTGAATATCCTAATTCTCCACCCTCATTGATTGAACCTGGTGTTTCAGGAGCAACGTGGCTTGAAATTCCGCCTGGGAATGAGAATTGTTTGCAAAGATTTTTCATACCTTCAATGTCACGACCTACATTTGGATATACTTCACTGTATGATCCTTCAAGATAAGTATTGGCAACGAAGAAGTTTCCACCGTGACCTGGTCCAGAAATAAGTACCATATCCTGATCATATTTCTTTATTACACGATTTAAATGTGTATAAACGAAGTTCTGACCTGGTACTGTTCCCCAGTGTCCAACGATCTTCTTTTTGATTTGTTCCATCTTAAGTGGTTCGCGTAATAAAGGATTGTCTAACAGATATAACTGAGCTGCTGCAAGATAGTTTACTGCATTCCAGTATTTATTCATTTTTACAAGATATTCATCTGTTAAAGGTTGTTTTTCTACGCATGAATCTTCTAACATCATAATAATAGAGACCTCCATATCATTTTTTCACTTGTTAAACTATTAACGGAATTATTGTACTATATCATTGATTTATAAACAAGTAGTATATTTGCCGAATATTTGGACCAATGCGCTATGGTCTTTATGTGATTTTCATAAATACGCTATTTTTCGACAAATGGAATCAATGATATTTTCAGCTATCCTCCTTTTACAATATCGTACATTTTTGTTACCTATCACTTTGTTATGTAATAATTATACATCATTAAATTCTATTTAAAAAGTCTGCATTTACCTTGTTTTCATATTATTTCTTGTCTTTTTTGCAATAATACATTATTATACCAAACGTTTTGTGCCTACAAGCATTTGTTACATCATACCCGCAAGTATTACGCTTGCGAATACACCTGCCATTGTACTTGCAAGTGCACCTGCTAATGTCCACCTTGTCTTTGTAACCTTAGCCGTCATAAAATAAACTGACATTGTATAAAATATTGTCTCGGTAGAAGAAAGAAGCAATGATGAGGCAATACCTATATAAGAATCAGCTCCAAACTCTTTAAATATATCTAAGGCAAGCCCTGTAGCTGCCGAAGACGAAAACATTCTGACTATAATTAAAGGAATAATTTCTGACGGAAGCTTAATATAGTGGCTAAAATGTCCTATAAACTCAGCAAGTGCACTTAAAAAACCTGATGAACTTAAAACAGATACTCCTACCATTAATCCAACTAGTGTAGGTACTATCTGCACTACAGTCTTTAAGCCATCTTTTGCTCCTGAAATAAAATCTTCATAGCAATTCTTTTTCATTAATAGTCCAAATCCAACTATGTAGAATACCGTAAATGGTATAATAAACCCTGATATATAAATAATAAACTGCATTTTACCTCTAAAAAATATAATCTAAAGTTTCTATATATATATGATTTTAATTAGAAAAAATACCACCCAATGGGTGGTATAATATTAGTTACATCTTTCATTGATAACATATCTATACTGATTATTTTGTTTTAAGTTTCATGCCTTCTCCACCTGCTACCCTGACAATTTCTCCGCCTACAGAAAGATATGCTGCTGCTGCCGAAGGATTATATACATAATCCCCTGCTGCTGTAAATTTTAATGAATCACAAACTTTCATATAATCTACTATTTCAATATTAGTTGCATACCATATATCATCCCTATTACCAACTCTCTCGCAAAATTCTTCCATGATATCCCAGTTGTTACTCATTGTAAACTCATAGCTGTGTCCCCAGACATACATCATATACAGGTACTGAGACTTAAATAAATCCACAAACTTCTGAGCATTTTCAAGAAGATTATGATTGTGATGACATGTAGCCTTCCATCTCATATAATCTTCAGGCATTGCAAATCCATCAGTACTACCAACCACTCTTGCATATTCAATGCCTAGATTGGGAAGCATTCTTATAATTTCTTCATTATATGAACCATTAGGATATGCTAATCCACGTACTGGATATCCTAATGCAGATTCCAACTGAGTTCTGTCCTGCATAATCTGTTTAACCACTTCAGTCAAAGGACTCCTTGCAATGGTAGGATGTGTATAGGTATGACTTGCTACTTCATGGCCATTATATAACTCAGCAAATTCTTCTGACTTTATCCTCTCAGAATCATCCAAAATCCCTGAATTTATATTAAATGTCCCTTTAATACCATATTTATTAAATATAGAAACAAGTCTTCTATCCTCGATTTTCCCATCATCATAACTCATTGTAAGCACTTTAAATTTTCCTTCTGGAAAGCACCTGTAAATATTCATATCTGTACCTTACCTTTCACTATAAGAATATTTACATAGTCCTGCTGTAAATGTCCTTATAATACGTAATTATATATCATAAAGAAATGTAATATACTTCCTCCTAATACAAAGAAATGCCATATAGAATGGAAATATCTTATATTATCTCCTAATCTGTATATTATAGCACCAACTGTATATACAACGCCACCTGCAATCAAAAGAATTATTCCATTCTTATCAATCGCGTCAGTAAGTGCCTTAAATCCAAATACAATAACCCAGCCCATTGCAATATAACAAAATAGCGACATTCTTTCATATTTTTGTACATCTATAGCATTTAATACAATTCCTAATATCGCTGCTGCTACTATAATCCCAAAATATACCCATCCAACAGTTCCACCTATGCCCACCAAAACAATTGGAATATAAGTTCCTGCAATAAGTAGGAAAATAGTACAATGGTCAAATACTCTAAATACTCTTTTTGCATTATTTCTCTTAAGAGAATGATAAATAGTTGACATCATATACAGTAGAAATAGCATTGTTCCAAATATTGCACTACTTACAACGGATATCGCACTTCCACTATTAGCTGACTTAATAACACATAATACAAGTGCTGCAATTGACAATCCTGCCCCAATACCATGTGATATAGCACTTATAAGCTCTTCTCCTAATGTATAATCGGGTAATTTAACCTTATGCTTTTCTTCTTCTAATAATTCTTCTTCACTCATAATAACATCTCCAATCTAATATTAACTTATATCATATAAATACCCTTTTTACGTTACCATATAACAAGTACTATGTGATGTAGTTTTCATTACTACATCACATAGTACACCTATTTTTTTATATTGTCAATACACTTACTTATTTTTTATTTTATATGAAATTACCCAGCATAGTGAAACACTTTTACACATAACATATCCTCTATTTTTTTAGCTTATTAAAGTACTCCCTTGTCTCTTTTATAACTACTCCACTTAATCCAATCAAGGCTATTAAATTAGGTATTGCCATCAAACCATTAAATATATCAGCAATTGTCCAAACTGCCGCTACTGTCATATATGGTCCAATAAATACAGCTGCTATATATGTCCATCTGTAAGCTGTAACTGCTTTTTTATTACCATTTGACAAATACTCAAGACATCTTTCACCATAATAGTTCCAGCCTAAAATAGTAGTAAATGCAAAAAATACTAAGCAAAACATTAATATTATTGAAGCAACACTACTTGGTAAAAAGTAAAGTCCTTTTTGAAAAGCATCTGTTGTAACCTGAACTCCTTGAAGTGACGAATCCTGCCATGAACCCATCATTACTATTGAAAGTCCCGTCATTGTACAAATTACAATTGTATCAATAAATGTTCCTGTCATAGAAACCAGACCTTGTCTAACAGGATCCTTAGTTTTAGCCGCTGCTGCTGCAATAGGAGCAGAACCAATACCCGCCTCATTTGAAAAAATTCCTCTTGCAATACCTGTTCTCATCGCCATTGCAATAGAAGCTATAAGACCACCAGCTATAGGTCTTATTCCAAATGCACTCTCTACTATTTCAACAACTGCACCCGGAAGCTTATTAATATTGGCTATAATAAGCGTAAGTACTGTTATAATATATAATATTGCCATAAATGGAACTATTATTTCCGATACTTTTGCTATTCTCTTTATTCCACCAATAAGTACAAGTGCTGTACACATTGTAATTACAATAGCTGTAATAACTACAAATATCGAATATTCGTTACCAAACAGACTAATTGTCTTCTGGTTATTGGGATCAAAAAAGCCTTGAACGGCTGAAGAAATACCATTTACCTGGGAAAAGGTTCCTATTCCAAAAAGTCCTACACAGGCTCCAAAAAATGCAAATATCTTAGCAAGCCATTTCCATTTTACTCCCATTCCATGTTCAATATAGTAAAATGGTCCGCCTAACACATGTCCATCTTTATCTATTTTTCTGTATTTAATTGCCAGAAAGCCTTCCGCATATTTTGTTGCCATACCAAAAAATGCTGCAATAATCATCCAGAATAATGCTCCTGGTCCACCTGTAAGAATACCAACTGCTGTAGCAACTCCAACTATATTGCCTGTACCAATTGTTGCTGATAAAGCTGTACACAAAGCACCAAAACTTGTAACTTCACCTTCCCCACCCTCTTCATTCTTCACCATAAATTTAAGGGCCCTTGGAAGCTGCTTCATCTGGAATACACGAAGTTTACACGTAAAATAAATTCCCACTGTAAGTATCAACACTATAAGCGGTATTCCCCATACCAAATCTTTAACCTGTACTAAAATATCGTTCATAATAGATAACATATATATTTTCCTTTCAAGAGCTATAACTCACACAGGTGCTATTATAAAGGAATTGTGCTATTATCGCAAGAAAAAATCCCATTTACAAGTCATTATTTCAATTCTTTATTTTTATCCACTCTCCTCATCACCCTGCAAAATATTATTCCTGTAATTGTACTCATTAATGTAGCAACAATAGCTGGTCCTACTATAGCCGTAGGACTGACACTTCCATACTGACTTCTGTAAGCTATAACATTAACAGGAATTAATTGAAGTGAAGATATATTAAGCACTAAAAATGTACACATTTCATTTGATGCTTTTTTACTTAAATTATTAAGTCGTGAAAGCTCCTCCATTGCCTTTAGTCCTGCTGGTGTAGCTGCCCATCCAAGTCCCATTACATTTGCAATAATATTAGTTGTTATATATTCATTAGCCTTATCTTCCTTAGGAATTCCAGGAAAGAGCCATCTGACAAATGGCCTTATCTTCTTAGTTGCTCCTGCTATAATTCCACTATCCTCTGCTATCTTCATCATTCCACACCAAAAAGCCATTACCCCCAGCATTGTAATACATAATGATATTGCCTCTTTTGATGAATTCAGCATTGCATTTCCGACGGCCTCAATGTTTCCAGTAAATGCAGCATATACTATTCCGATTAGTATCATAAATATCCAGATAAAGTTTAACATTATTATTTCCCATTTTATGTACTTATTCATATTTATTGTATTCATATAAATCTGTCTATATGCGGCTTTTATTTCTTGACACCTATCATACCCTATGTTAATATGAATTTATCCATCTGAAATCGAAATACCCATTGAGATTAAAGATACAGCATATACTGTAATTCCGTGTGTAACTGCATCTTTTGGATGCAGTTTTTTTGTTTTTAAAATACTTTAGACTATAGCCATTAAAGCTATACACTTTATTAAGATTGGAGGTACTAATGGAGACACGAGTAGCCATTATGGGAATAATTGTTCAAGACGAAAAGTCTGTAGAACCAATGAATCTGCTGCTTCATGAATACGGTAAATACATAATAGGACGTATGGGAATACCTTACCGCCTTAGAGAAATTAACATTATCAGCATAGCCGTTGATGCCCCTCAGGACGTAATAAGTACTCTTTCAGGTAAGATTGGAAAGCTTCCTGGAATAAGTATTAAAACGGCATACTCTAATGTAATATCAAAAGAAGATGAGTAGGCTTAAAACTAAGGGTGCCGATGGCACCACAAATGAAAATGGTTATATTATAAAAGATGGATTAGCCATTTCACATAATACCAAAAGAATACCCGGAACACTCTCTTGGTATTCTAGAATTATACTTATAATTCTTCCTATAATAGCCATCATTGCCGCAATGGGGATAGGAAGAATGAATATTGCGCCAATTGATGTAATCAAATCCATATTAAACAAGTTTGGTGCAGATTTTGCAGTAAATAAACAGTATGAACTTGTATTATGGTCAATTAGATTTCCACGAATTCTTCTGGCACTCCTTGTCGGTGCAGGACTATCTGTGGCTGGATGTGTATTTCAAAGTCTGTTTTCTAATCCACTTGCGACACCAGATACCTTAGGTGTTGCCTCTGGTGCAAGCTTTGGAGCTGCACTCGGACTTTTACTTGGCATTAACTTAATGGGTGTACAGATGGTCGCTTTATTGTTTGGAATTATTGCAGTAGCGCTTACATTTATGGCAGGAACCGGAAGAGGCAGGGGAATTAATACCGTTGTCCTCGCAGGGATTATGATTGGCTCTCTATTTTCAGCTCTTGTATCCCTTATTAAATATATTGCTGATACCGAATCCCAGCTTCCAGCTATTACATATTGGCTTATGGGCAGCCTGAACAGTGCAAGTTACGATTCACTAATGCTTGGTGCACCACTTATTATTATAGGAATATTAGTTTTAATCTTATTTAGGTATCGACTTAATGTACTTCCATTATCAGATGATGAAGCTAAGTCAACAGGAACTAATATTTTATTACTTCGTGGTATTACAATTGTTTGTGCAACAGCCACTACCGCCTCCTGCGTATCTATGTGCGGTCAGGTTGGTTGGGTTGGTTTACTAATTCCTCACATTTGCAGAATGAAATTTGGTAACAATCATATGTCTTTATTGCCAGCCTCTATCTGCATAGGTGCATCATTTATGGTTATAGTTGATACATTAGCACGAAGTGTAACCGCTGCTGAAATACCTATTTCAATTCTAACCGCTATAATTGGAGCGCCATTTTTCATAATCCTAATGAGGAAAACAGGAGGTAATCTATGATACTTTCAGTTGAAAATGGTTGTTTTTCTTATGACAAAAAACATAATAATCCTATTCTAGAGAATATTTCATTTGAAGCAAAACCCTCTGACCTTATTGCAATTCTAGGTCCAAACGGTTCAGGAAAAACCACCCTGCTTAGATGTATTATGGGATTTCTTCATTGGAATAGTGGAAAAAGTTGTCTTGATGGCAAAGATATACGTTCTATGCCACATAACGAACTTTGGAAGAACATTGCATATGTGCCACAAGCCAAAAATACATCTACTGCATTTACGGCAGAAGAAATGATACTTCTTGGTCGAAGCAGTCACTTTGGCATGATGTCTACTCCAAGTCCTGATGATATTGCGCAGGTTAATTATGTTATGAAACGCTTACATATAGAAAAGCTTGCTAAAAAGAAATGCTCCGAGATTAGTGGTGGAGAATTGCAGATGATTCTGATTGCACGCGCACTTGTAAGTGAGCCACAGATATTAATTCTTGATGAGCCTGAATCTAATCTGGACTTTAAGAACCAACTGATTATTTTAGAGACTATGTCTGAGCTTGTTGCTGATGGAATGACCTGTATCTTTAACACTCATTATCCTGCACATGCCTTGCAGCGTGCTAACAAAGCACTATTGCTAAGTCATGAGGGAGATAGTGTTTTTGGTGATATTAAAGACATTATTACTGAATCTAATATTGAAGCGGCTTTCGGTGTAAAAGCTATTATAAATGAAGTTGAAACTCCTTTTAATATGATGCAGAATGTTATTCCTCTTCACCTGTCAGCTATTGAACAGTCAAGCATTAGTATTAATACAAATGCTAACTCTGATATACAGGATTTCAAGTATACTATAGCCGTAATAGCTGTAATTTCCAATGATTACAATATGGCTGATAAGATTAATCATATTTTTCATGAATATAACAAATATCTTATTGGAAGAATGGGAATGCCTTATGATGACCATCGGGTATTTATTTTCAATATAACATTAGATGCTCCTGCAAATGTAATTGATACTTTGTGTAACCGTCTAAGCCTGCTTCCCGGCGTAAGTGCAAAAGCTACCTACCAAAGTACCTTCTAATGTAGATACTATAATATTTTAAATGGAGGCAAACGATACGATGTTAAGAATTGCTATTTATGGTAAAGGTGGTATAGGTAAATCCACCACAGTTTCTAATATTTCCTGCGCTCTTGCTGAAAAAGGCTATAAAGTTATGCAGATTGGATGTGATCCAAAAGCTGATTCAACTACAAGCTTACATAATGGAACAACAATTCCAACTGTTCTGGACTTAGTCAGAGAGAAAAAAGATGCATTTACACTTGATGATATGGTGACCATCGGAACTAATGGCATTATATGTGTAGAAGCAGGAGGACCTACTCCTGGACTTGGCTGTGCGGGACGAGGAATTATTGCTGCTCTTGAAAAACTTAAAGAAAAAGGCGCATATGAATGTTACAACCCTGATGTTGTTATATATGATGTACTTGGAGATGTTGTCTGTGGAGGTTTTACAATGCCTATGAGAGATGGCTATGCAGATAATGTATTCATTGTTACTTCTGGTGAAAATATGTCTATACATGCTGCTGCCAATATCGCCATGGCTATTGATAACTTTAAGGACCGCGGATATGCAAAGCTTGGCGGTCTTATCCTGAATAGAAGAAATGTTAGAAATGAAGATGACAAAGTATCTGAACTTGCCTCTGATATCAATTCTAAAATCGTAGGCTTTTTAGATAGAAGCACTACCGTTTCTGATGCAGAGGATTTAAAGCAAACAGTAATTGAAGCATTTCCAGAAAGTGACATGGCAAGACAATACAGAGAACTTGCAGATAATATCTTAAATGTCTGTGGAAAGGATAATATATGTTAAAGATGAAATCTGCTGCATTTCCAGCACCTTTTACATCAGGTCTTGAATACAGCGCTCCTGCCAGGGGTACTTGGAATATTGTACATACTGGAATGCTTCTTCCTGAAGCACACCAGATATTTGTATGTGCCGCTGGCTGTCTTCGCGGTGTTGTTCTAACTGCTGCTGAGATGAACGCAAGTAACCGCTTTTCGACTATTGCAATTCGTGAAAATAATGTACTTGATGGTGATATGGAAGACTTAATAATTGATGGTGTTATGGATATCATTAATGGTCTAAACTATAGACCTCGCGCCATTTTGCTATACACCAGCTGTATCCATCACTTTATGGGCTGTGATATGAAGATGGTTTTTAATCGATTACGCGAACATTTTCCAGAGATAAAATTTACAGACTGCTATATGAATCCTATTATGAGGAAAAGCGGACTTACTCCAGACCAGCTTATGAGGCGTCAATTATACAGCTTACTTGAGAACCGTCCTAAGAATAATAAGGTTATTAATATTATTGGAAATGATATTAAAACCTCGCATTCCAGCGAACTATTCAGAATTCTTGAAAGCTCAGATTATAAAGTTCAGGAGATTCACGATTTTAAAACTTTTGATGATTATATGAATATGTCTGATGCTTCTTTTAATATTTTGTATAATCCAGCAGTTAAAGCTGCTGGTCAGGCTTTACAGCTACGAATTCAGCAACAGCCCATATATATACCTCTCAGTTTTAATTATAATGAAATAATTACTAATTATAAACTTTTAGCGGATACTCTTGGTATTACTATGCCAGATCTTTCAGAAGATATTACAAAAGCTGAGGCATCACTAACTTCAGCCCATGATGTAATTGGTGATATACCTATTGCCATTGACTACACGTTAACACTTAGACCTGCTGGTCTTGCGCGATTACTTCTTGAACATGGATTTAATGTTACAAGACTTTATGTCGACAGCTTTACTTCTGATGACAAAGAAGACTTTGAATGGCTTAAACTTAATGCACCTGAACTTGACCTTTATGCCACTGTACATACTATGATGCGTGTATTATCCAGACATCCCAAAGAAAACTTTTTGGCACTTGGACAAAAGGCTGCATATTTTACAGGAACAGACCACTTTGTAAACATCGTTGAAGGTGGTGGATTATATGGTTTTGATGGGATTTGTCAGATGAGCGACCTCATGAAAGATGCATTTATAAATACTAAGGACACGCAAAGCTTAATACAGATTAAAGGTCTGGGATGTGGAGGCTGCTCATGAAACAAACTGCTAGAATAATATCGACCTATACTGCTGATGTATCAGGTGTATGCTCAGCACTCTATGAATACGGTGGTATGACTATAATGCATGATGCCTCTGGCTGTAATTCTACATATAATACACATGACGAAGCACGATGGTATACAATGGATAGCCTTGTATTTGTATCTGGAATCTCTGAAATGGAAGCCATTATGGGGGACGACGAAAAGATTATTGGTGATATTATAGACGCTGCTAATGAATTACACCCTGCATTTATTGCAATAGCTGGAACTCCTATTCCTATGATGATTGGAACAGATTTACCTGCCATTGCCTCTATTATTGAAAAAAGAACTGGTATTCCTTCATTTGGATTTAATACTAACAGTATGCATTCATATATTTCAGGTGCATCTATGGCATTTAGCATGTTGGCAAGAAATATGACAGACAAATCAATTTTCAGGAGCAATGAGCTGTCCGTCAATATTCTTGGTACTACCCCTCTGGATTTTTCAATAAATGGTAGTGTACAGGCAATTAATTCACTTCTTATAGAACATGGTTTTAATATTATTAGTAACTTTGGAATGGGTGGAACTCTTGCAGACATTAAAAATGCTGGCTTGGCTAGTGTTAATCTTGTTGTATCCTATGCTGGTCTGGCTGCTGCCAAAGAATTGCATAGGCTATTTGGAACTCCTTATGTTATAGGTGTTCCAATGGGCGATGAATTCTCAAACATTATAATCTGTGATTTACTTAAGGCCAAAGACTCTGGTAAATGTATTAATTCTACTGCAATTGCTTCTGATTTTACTGATTTCATTTCTCCTAATATCACTATAATTGGAGAAAGTGTTTATTCTGCATCACTCGCCGCTGCAATAGGACTGACTACTGGAAAGACAACACTTGTGGTTTGCCCCGTTACAAGCGATTCAGATATTGTAGATAATGTAGGTGTTTTTGCAACAGACGAGGACGAACTAATGCCTTTAATAGACAATTCTCAAATTGTTATAGCCGATCCTTTATATAAACCTCTTTGCACAGATGATAATACATTTATAGAACTTCCACATGAGGCTTTTTCTGGAAGAATATTCCGAGCATTAATACCTAATCTTATTACAGATTTTAGTAAATTTATTAAAAATATAATATAGAATGGAGACCAAAATGAGAACATTTAAAAGATTAATATGCATTATGCTTACAATCTCTATGATTACAGCACTTGGTGCATGTTCTAAAAAGAACGATTCAGACAACTCTGCACAAGATGCCAATAATTCTACTACTATTACCATTACTGACCAGGCCGATAATAAGGTTACTCTTCCTAAAGAAATAAACCGTATTGTCGTATGTGATATTGTACCTCTTCCGTCTGTTCTTTCTGTTTTTTTTGATTCAGCACAGAAGATTGTAGGTATGACTGACACCAGTATGAGTGCCGCTAAAAACAGCCTTTTAAGCGAGTTATACCCAGAGATTTTGAATGCTAACACTTCATTTATGAAAGGTTCTGAAGTAAACATTGAAGAGCTTATGTCGCTTAATCCAGATGTTGTATTTTATAGTTCTGCTAGTGCTGAACTTGGGGAACAACTAAGAAATGCAGGACTTGCAGCTGTCGCTATCTCTGTTAACAAATGGGAATATAACACTATTGAAACTCTTAACAACTGGATTGCCTTATTGAGTGAGATTTTTCCTGATAATGATAAAACCAAAATAGTTGAAGGCTACAGTAATGATGTATACGATATGATTCAAGAACGTGTTAAAGATATCAAAACCGCGGACCGCGCCCGAGTATTTTTCTTATTTAAATATACGGATTCTTCTATAATGACTTCTGGCAAGCTATTCTTTGGAAATTGGTGGGCTACAGCCATTGGTGCTGTGAATGTGGCAGAAGAACTCTCTACAGACAACTCCGTTGAAGTAAATATGGAGCAAGTATACTCGTGGAATCCTGATATTGTCTTAATTACTAACTTTACCGCCGCACAACCAGATGACCTATACAATAACTCTATAGGTAATTCTGACTGGAGCAGAATTAGTGCTATCGAGAATAAAAAAGTCTATAAGATGCCTCTTGGTATGTACAGAAGCTACACTCCTGGTGTTGATACCCCTATTACATTAATGTGGCTTGCCAAAACTGTATATCCAGACCTTTTTACAGATATTGATATAACAACGGAAACAAAAAAATATTACAACGATGTATTCGGAATTACCCTGACAGATAAACAGGCAGAATCAATATTTACTCCTGTATCTGCTGCCGCAGACGGATTTGATAAGAAATAATAACATACACTAAATTTAAGGAGACTGACTTATGGGACTTAATGATACACCTTCAGCTAACAGAATTCATATTGGATTTTTTGGTCGCAGAAATGCGGGTAAATCAAGTATTGTAAATGCAGTAACAGGACAGGAACTTGCTATTGTATCAGATATACTTGGTACTACTACTGATCCTGTCTACAAATCAATGGAACTTCTTCCTCTTGGACCAGTTATGATTATAGATACACCAGGCTTTGATGATGAAGGGGAACTTGGTTTACAACGTGTTAAAAAAACTAAGCAGGTTCTTAACAAAACTGATATTGCCATTCTAGTTATAGATGCGGTTGAGGGTTTAAAGCCCTGTGATACTGATTTAATTGACCTTTTTAAGTATAAAGAGATTAACTATCTTATCGTTTACAACAAATGTGATCTTCTCGATGAAATACCCACACATGCTGCTAATGAGATATATGTCAGTGCTATTAACAAAATACAAATTCACGAATTAAAAGAGGCAATTGCTCGTTTGACCTCTACTGATGATATGAAGCTAAAACTTGTGGGGGACCTTATTAACCCTTTGGACTTTGTAGTATTAGTAACTCCTATTGATTCTGCTGCCCCAAAGGGTAGATTAATTCTTCCTCAGCAACAAACAGTTCGTGATATTCTTGAAGCAGATGCTGTTGCTGTTGTCGTTAAGGAATTTGAGCTTTCTGATACACTTACCTCTCTTGGTAAAAAACCTGTTATGGTTATTACTGATAGTCAGGCATTTGCTAAGGTTTCAGCTGACACTCCACCAGATATTCCTTTAACCTCGTTTTCTATACTTATGGCAAGGTATAAGGGGTTTTTAAAGACTTCTGTCCACGGAGTTGCTACTATTGATACCCTAAAAGATGGTGATAAGATTCTTATTGCTGAAGGCTGTACTCATCATCGCCAATGTGATGATATAGGAAGTGTTAAAATACCTAAATGGCTTAAAAACTATACTCATAAGGAGCTTAATATTAGTACCTGTTCTGGAACAGAATTTCCCGAAGACCTATCCCCATATTCGCTAATCATACACTGCGGTGGCTGTATGCTTAATGAGCGTGAAGTTAGATATCGTATGAAATGTGCAACCGATCAGAATATTCCTATTACTAATTATGGAATAATCATAGCCTATATGCAGGGTATACTTAAGAGAAGTCTTGGTGTCTTTCCTGATATATTAGATGAACTAGATAAATAAATTTTGACACTCCCCACAGCTAAAAGCTAGGGGTTTTACGACACATTGGATAAAACTGCTAATCAATTCTTCTGTTATTGAGCCACTATATGTAATACCAAAAATTCTAAACAAAAATTGAAAGAAAATAATATGATTTTAGGAATCCAACACTACAAAAAGCAGCCCCCTTCAATTGCGAAAGGGGCTGCTTTTAATAATCTTTAAATTATTTACTTACTAG
>CAZNEZ010000003.1:73667-98917 GCA_964572475.1 uncultured Lachnospiraceae bacterium | reverse complement strand
CAGGTGCTTCTTCTTTATCTATTTAATTTTTCCTACAAAAACTTTACCCTAGCTTCATAATTTACATATATTTTGTTAATAAGTTTTGTATGTACTTTTGAAAAAAAGTTTTGTTTTCCATTTATGTTTTAAACGGCTTTAAATTGATTAACTATTGTTGCTTTTTGCATAAAATAATCAATCATTTTGTGTTGTACTTGTTTACATGATTTGCTATCGTTGTACACATAAAAAGAGATGCGAATGCATCTCTTTTTATGTGTCTGTATCTATTCTTTATTAGTTTTTTTAATCAATTATTCTGAAATGGTTTTTTTCTTAAGAGCAACTAATACTGTAGCTGCGCCAACCATCATTACTACTGTAGCTGTTGTTGCTACATCACCTGTTTTAGTAGCTGTTGTTGTACCGCCTGCTACTGTTGTAGCATCTGTAGTTGTTGCATCTGCTTTCTTTTCAGTGATTTCAAATGTTCCAACCTGTGCCATAAAATGTAACTTTAATTCTTTTGGCATTGCTGAACTAGTTCCTACTATATCATTGAATAATTTAGCTGACTTTGTTTCATCATAATAGCTAACTGTGAATTTTGAACCACTACGTGTAATTGTAACAGTATATGTGTCTCCTACTGTTAATGAACCTGCTGCTGCGTTTCCATTATCTGCAAACGGACATGATACTGTTGCATCTGTAGTTTTTGCTAACTCTGCAAACCAACCATTACCATCTGAACCTGTAGTAAAGAAATATCCGTCATTAGCAGCATCTGTTCCAGCGTCATAAGCTTCTACGCTAAGCGCTGGGCCTTCTCCTGCTGTACATTTAACCGTAAATGAATATGTTCCATCTCCAGACATTGTATAATCTTTTCCGTCCTGTTTTCCTGTCCACCATGCTGTTCCTGTTAATGTCTCAGCAAATCCTGTGATTGTTGTTGCAAGTGCCATTGTAGCTACTAATGCTACTGCTAAAATCTTCTTTTTCATGAATTAATTCCTCCATTTATTGTCCTTATTATTAAGGATCCTTATGAAGCTATGTTAACACCTTGTTCATTTATGTCAATATTTTTTCTTTATTTTTTTATTACTTTTTTAGTGTTTTTTTGCACAGAGACAATTCTACATAATGCGCATGTTTTATGGATTTATCTGCTTTTTTTATTTTATTTTTTATCTTTTTTTGTCATATTAAAGCATTTTTAGTATTTTTTGAGTTTACACTTTGTTCACTTTTATATCTATTGCTATTCTCATATTAATTTTTATATAAAATATTTACAAATCTGTTTATATTTGACTAGTGTATAAATAAATATTTAGGTTATAAATCTTTAGATTACAAATAGTTATATTACGTTTAAATCATTTAATATTTACTTTTTTTGCTAGTCATAGTAAACTATTCATGCTATATTATTTTCATTAACTATGTTAAATATTATACTTTGTAATTAATCAAGAGTCTAAGTGTGAAAGGTAATCTTTCACTAACAAGTTTGTGCTACGCAAAACTTGTGCTATTGGATACTCTTAAAAACAGTCGTAGCACGGAGGCTAATAATGAGTGATTTTATAATAATGAGTGACACCACATGCGATTTACCTGACAATTATCTAAGTCAGTATAACATTCCAATACTTCCTCTTCGTTATACACTAGGTGATACTACATATGGTTCTGAACTTAATATGGAATATTCCGAATTCTACAAACGTATGCGTAATGGTGAGTTGCCTACTACAAGTGCATGCAATCCAGATGATGCTGAAACGTGCTTTCGCAGATATTTAGACCAGGGAAAGGATATACTTCACATTTCATTTTCATCTGCTCTAAGTAGTAGCTATAATACATGCGCCATTGTAGCAAGGGATTTATCATCTGAGTATCCTAATAACAAGATTATTGTCATTGATTCCAAATGCGCCTCAATGGGCGAAGGTTTATATGTAGATAAGGCAGTTAAGCTTCGTAATGATGGATTTAGTATAGAAGATACTGCTGCTTGGCTTGAAGAACATAAATTAAATTTTTGCCATCAATTTACAGTTGATGACCTTCATAACCTTTATAGAGGCGGGCGTGTTTCAAAAGCTACTGCTATAGTTGGAACTCTTATTAATGTCAAACCTATTCTTCACGTAGATGATGAAGGCCGACTTATTCCTCTAAGTAATGTCAGAGGCAGAAAGCGTTCTTTAACCACTCTTGTCGATAATATGGAAAAGTCTATGAGTACTTATAATGGTGATAAAAGCACTGTATTTATAGGTCATGGAGATTGTATCGAGGATGCTGAATTTGTAGCCAATCTCGTAAAAGAAAGATTTGGAATAACAGATATAATGATTAATTTTATCAGTCCTACTATAGGTACACATTCTGGTCCAGGAACTTTAGCTTTATTCTTTATGGGAACTACCAGATAATTTGCATAATTAGTTATACGTTTTCTTATATAAAAATACCAGTTCATTTTATACTGAACTGGTATTTTTATTATTTGTATACGACTTTTTACCCTAGTATCATATTATTACTTGAAGTATTTTACACCTGATTCAAATATCTTCATATCCTGTTCGCCTGCAATATTTATTGCAACTGACTCTCCGCGTCTTTCTGAATGAGCCATCTTACCAAAGCATCTTCCATCAGGACTTGTAATACCTTCAACTGCAAGATATGAGCCATTAACATTCCACTCTTCATCCATTGTAGGATTACCAGCTTCATCTACATATTGAGTAGCTACCTGACCATTTGCAAAAAGTTTCTTAAGCCATTCATCATTAGCAACGAATCTGCCTTCACCATGTGAAGCAGGATTAACATATGTCTTTCCAAGTTCTGCAAGCTGTAACCAAGGTGATTTATTTGTAACAACCTTGGTGTAAACCATCTTTGACACATGACGATTAATTGTATTATATGTCAATGTAGGCGCATTCTCATCTTGTCCTGTAATCTGTCCATTAGGAACTAATCCGAGTTTTATAAGTGCCTGGAATCCATTACAGATACCAAGTGCAAGTCCATCTCTCTCATTAAGTAATCTTGTAACTGCCTCTTTCATCTTAGCGTTTCTAAAAGCAGTTGCAAAAAACTTAGCCGAACCATCTGGTTCATCACCAGCAGAGAATCCTCCTGGGAACATAATAATCTGTGACTGGTTAATGCTATCTTCAAATATATTTACCGAATCTCTAATATCATCAGCATTAAGGTTTTTAAATACTTTAGTTATAACATTGGCACCAGCTCTTTCAAATGCCTTAGCACTATCATATTCACAATTTGTTCCTGGGAATACAGGTATAAACACAGTAGGCTTAGCAACTTTGTTCTTGCATATATAAATGCTGTCCGTTTTATATATAGGTGTATCAAGTATTGTTTTGTCAGTTGTTGCTCGTGTTGGGAATACCTTTTCAAGGGTATCTGTCCATGCTTTTACTGCCTCGTCTACAGTAATTTTAACATCACCATATGTAAAGGTCTTATCTGCTGTTACTTCTGCAATAACTGTCATATAACTATCTATTCCAAATTCTTTGGCTATTTCATTAAGTTTTGACATCATATCTGTTGGAACTTCGGCAACAATATCTCCAAATTCTGGCTTAAATAATTCATTTGCCTTAATATCAGTACGAACCTTAATACCAAATTTATTACCAAAAGCCATCTTGCTAATTGCTGGAACAACACCTTTTGCATCAAGTGCATACGCTGAAACAATAGCATTCTTCTGAATCATTGTATGAATTGCTTCATATAATCTCATAACCATATCATATACTGGCTTAGAATAAGCATCTTTCTCAATTTCAAATCTTACAATAGAGTTACCTGCTTTTTTTAATTCAGGTGTAATGATATCTCCCTGTTTAGCAATATCCACTGCAAATGAAACAAGTGTAGGAGGTACATCAATCTCATTAAATGTTCCTGACATACTATCTTTACCTCCAATTGAAGGAAGTCCAAAGCCAAGCTGAGCATCATATGCTCCAAGTAGAGCTGCAAATGGCTGACTCCAACGTGATGGATCCTCTGTCATTCTTCTAAAATACTCCTGGAAAGTAAATCTAATCTTTTTATAATCTCCACCTGTAGCAACAATCTTAGCTATTGATTCAACAATTGCATATATTGCGCCATGATATGGACTCCAGCTTGATAAATAAGGATCAAATCCATAACTCATCATTGTAACTGTATCCGTTTTTCCTTTAAGTACAGGAACATTAGCTACCATAGCCTGTGTCTCTGTCATCTGATATTTTCCGCCATGTGGCATAAATACTGACGCAGCACCGATTGAACCATCGAACATCTCTACCAGACCCTTTTGAGAGCACTCATTAAGATCTGCAAGTGTTTTAAGCCACTCACTTTTTACATCAACTACCTCTTTAACATTAAAGAAGTTCTCCTTTTCTTCCGGAATATCAACTTTAACATTTGTTTCCTGATGAGCTCCGTTTGTATCAAGGAAAGCTCTTGAAATATCAACTATCTTATTGCCTCTCCAAAGAAGAGTAAGTCTCTTTTCCTCTTTAACAACAGCCACTTCAACAGCTTCAAGATTTTCTTCATTAGAATACTCAAGAAATTCTTTAACATCTTTAGGATCTACTACTACAGCCATTCTCTCTTGTGATTCAGAAATTGAAATTTCTGTTCCGTCAAGTCCTGCATACTTCTTAGGTACCATATCAAGATTAATATCAAGTCCGTCAGCAAGTTCACCAATAGCAACTGAAACACCACCTGCTCCAAAATCATTACATTTTTTAATTAATTTACTAACTTCTGGTCTTCTAAAAAGTCTCTGAATCTTTCTTTCAGTAGGCGCATTACCCTTTTGAACCTCTGCACCACATGTTTCAATTGATTCTTCTGTATGAACTTTAGATGATCCTGTAGCACCGCCACAACCATCACGTCCAGTTCTACCGCCTAATAAAATGATTATATCTCCTGGATCTGATGTTTCACGAATTACAGCCTTTCTAGGAGCCGCACCAAGTACTGCACCTATCTCCATTCTTTTAGCAACATAATCTGGATGATATACTTCTTTAACAAGTCCAGTAGCAAGTCCAATCTGATTACCATAAGAACTGTATCCATTAGCTGCACCTCTAACAAGCTTCTTCTGTGGAAGTTTACCTTTAAGTGTCTCTTTCATAGACTTAGTAGGATCAGCTGCACCAGTTACTCGCATAGCTTGATATACATATGTTCTACCTGAGAGAGGATCCCTGATAGCACCACCAAGACAAGTTGCTGCACCACCAAATGGTTCAATCTCAGTTGGATGGTTATGTGTCTCATTTTTAAAATTAATAAGCCATTCTTCCTCTACTCCATCAATAGAAATAGGAACTACTATACTGCACGCATTAATCTCATCAGATTCTTCCTGATCTTCTAATTTTCCTTCTCTCTTAAGCTTTCTCATAGCCATAAGAGCTAAATCCATAAGGCAGACAAACTTATCATCTCTTCCCTTAAAGATTTCATTTCTATCATTAATATATTGTTCATATGTCTTAGTAATTGGTGTTTTGTAGAAACCATCTTCAAATACAACTTCTTTAAGTTCTGTCTGAAATGTTGTATGGCGGCAATGATCTGACCAGTATGTATCAAGAACTCTGATCTCTGTCATTGATGGATTTCTCTTTTCATTATTCTTAAATTCATTCTGAATATGTTTAAAATCCTTGAATGTCATTGCTAGATTAAGTGATGAATACAGTTCATTAAGCTTAGCATCATCAAAATCTATAAATCCATCAAACACTATTACATCTGCTGGTTCTTCAAATTTAGTAACAAGTGTCTCTGGCTTTTGAAGTCCTGTTTCTCTAGAATCTACTGGATTAATACAGAATGATTTTACTGATTCAAACTGTTCATCTGACATTTCTCCTTCTATTACATACGTTGTTGCAGTCTTAATAACTGGCTCCTCGTTCTCATTAAGGAACTTAACGCACTGTACTGCTGAATCAGCTCTCTGGTCAAACTGTCCAGGCAAAAATTCTACACTGAATACTCTATCAGTATCATTGTATTCAAAATGTTCTTCAAACAATGTATCTACAGGAGGTTCCGAAAACACTGTATTTAGCGCCTTATTGTAAGTATCATCAGAAAGGTTTTCTATATCATATCTAACCAGAACTCTGACATTCTTTACCGTTTTAATTCCAAGATAACTACTTATCTCTTCCTTTAATTCCTTTGCTTTTACTGCGTAAGGTGTCTTTTTTTCAACATAAACTCTTTTAACCTTGCTCATAAGTACCTCCATTGTGTGTATTCTTAGCTTTTATTGTATCATGGCTTATAAAAAATGCTATTCCAATTAGTATAATCATTAAAGTCACAAAAACGACTCCAATTCTAATGGCTGTATCTATAAAAAAACCTTCTGGTACAATATTTATTAATCTACATGTTGCTTCATCTAAAAGCCACATGTCATTAGTGAAAACTATCTGGTGAAATTTAGTAAATGCCGCATTGAAATCAATTGACATAATTGCTCCTATAATAGCTGTAACTGTAAGAAATCCTATACTCGTATAGATTATTGATTTGCCAAGAACTTTCTTCCAATTCACTTTCATATAAAGCAAATCTAATATTATAAGAAACATTAACACTATAGATATTCTTCTAATCCATATCGCTGCTACAAAAAGATTTCTGCAGTCTGCCATATGGGATTTCTCTATATTATTAAAAAATTCTTGTTGAACACCATCTATCTGGGCATTAACTATAAGATTATCTCTATTACCTCTAAGGTAACTCATCATATCTTTAGTTACATCCATTAATTCAGACATGTCCATGTTAACTATACCTTCCGAATTATTAACATCATACTTAATATATTCTCTTTCAAAATATCCATAATCCGCATATACGGCTATGTCTACAGAGCTTATAAGTATAGTCATAATCAGTAATATAGAAAATAGTATTCCCACAATCCACTTACCATATTTCATGTTAATTTCCATCCTTGTCTGTCATTCTTTCCACTTGAAAAAACTCATAACAATGCAATATTACAATATATCACGTTAGAAGTCAAACACTGTTCCAAAAATCTTTTAGTCTTTTTTTTACGTCATTACCTCTCATTACTTTACAGTCATTCCACTCTCTTGGAAATAGGGTTTTGTATCTGCTATCTTCAAACCTCTCATCAATAAGTCCTATTACTCCAACGTCATCCACTGTTCTTATTACTCTTCCAGAAGCCTGAAGGACTTTATTCATTCCAGGAAATCTATATGAAAAATCAAATCCATTTTCCCCATTCTTATCAAAATAGTTTTTAATAATTTCTCTTTCATCGCACACCATTGGAAGACCAGTTCCTACAACTAATGTTCCTATCAGTTTTTCTGCTGTCAAGTCAATTCCTTCCGAGAAAATACCTCCTAATACACAAAATGCTATATAAGTTCTGTCTCTTTTTTTGCCAAAACTTAAGAGAAATTCTTCTCTCTCATTCTCATTCATATTATTACTCTGTAACTCAAAATCAAATGTCTTATCTAATGAATTTTCAATACATACTCCATATACATCCATCATCAGCTTATACGAAGGAAAAAATACAATATAGTTTCCTGTGTTTGCTTCTCCCATACTTTTAATTACATCTGTAATCTTTTGATATTCATTTTTTCCACGCCTTGTATATTTGGAGCTTATATCATTAGTCATAAATAAAAATCTGTTTTTTTGCTCAAATGGTGATTCAATATATATTGCATCATCATCTAATTTGCCAGTTAACAGCTCTTTATAATAATTAATTGGTAAAAGTGTAGCAGAAAACATTATTGTACTATTACCTTTCATCATACACTCTTCAAGATTATATGATGGATTAACGCACAGTAATTTTATTCTAAACTTTCCATCTACTCCTAGATGCGTATATATCTCATAGTTCTCATCTACTCTATCAAAAATATCAATAAAACTTCCAATATCAAAATAGAATTGCAAAACTATGTCTCTATTATCAAACTCCTTATGGGCATCCAATAACTTCTCCATTCTTCCTTTAACCCATGTCAAATCAACCATTACCGTTCCTGGCGTATCTATAATAGCATATCCATTGCACTCTCTTTTATAAGCCAGCATGATTTTGTTAATCTTCTCAAGTCTCTTAGCAAGTTTCTCATCTTTTTCCTCTATTATCTTTTTAACTGCAAGAATATCTTCTTTGCACAAATCTGCACTATACATCTCTCTGGCACGTTCCACAAGATTATGTGCTTCATCAACCAGAAAAATATAATCACCCTGTACCCCATCAGCAAAGTATCTCTTAAGATATACTTTTGGATCAAAAACATAGTTGTAATCGCATATTATTCCATCAACCCAGTTGCTTATATCTAATCCTAATTCAAATGGACATACTTTATGCTTCTCAGCATATTTACTAACCGTTTCTCTATTAATGTCGCTTTCCGTAGTTATGACATCCAAAATAGCTTCATTCACTCTATCATAGTGTCCTTTAGCACGCTCACAATACTCCGGATTACAATTAGTCTCATCGCATATACACATTTTATCTTTAGCAGTAAGTGTAATTGTACTAAAACTTAATCCATGTTCTCTAAGAATACGAAAAGACTCTTCAGCTACAGTTCTAGTAATCGTCTTCGCAGTAAGATAGAATATTCTATCCCCATGTTTTTCCCCAACTGCTTTGACTGCTGGAAATATAGTTGACATGGTCTTTCCTATTCCAGTAGGAGCTTGTACAAACAGATTTCGCTTGCTCTCAATTGCCTTGTACACTGTAACTGCCATTGAACGCTGTCCTTTTCTGTACTCAAACGGAAATTCTAATCCATCAATCGACTCCTTTCTATTAATCCTTGAAATATATAAATAATTTGCAAATGTATAGTACTTATCCATTACTTCATCAAACCAGTCTGTCAGATATTCAAAAGATACTCTCTCCTTATATCTCACAGTAGACTCTGTATCCAGATTGGCATATGTTATCTGTATATCTATCTCATCTATTCCCTCATTACAACAAAACATATAGGCATAGCATAAAACTTGAGCTCTATGAATATTGTTCATCTCTTTAATATATATAAGTTCTGTATAAGTAGTCTTAATCTCGTCTATTAGATATTCGCATTCGTCCTCCTGTGGATTGACTCTTCTCATTATTCCGTCAGCTCTGCCCTCAATCGTTATTGAGAACCTTTCATATTCTTTAAAATGTTTTAATGGCACTTCTGCTCTATATTCTGATGGCATTGACTTTTGTATCTTCCTATGAAGTTTACCACCATCTACCATCGCGTTATTGTCGAAGCTTCCTGCTATTCTATTGTCAATATCACCACTTCTAAGAATAAACTCTACTAGATTCCTGACCGAAATCCTAAGATTATTATCCACAAAACGTTCCATAGTTCTCCTAACTTATGAGCATTGTTTGACACTCCCCACAGCTAAAGCAGGGGGATTCTTGTTTCTACCACTACTGCATCGCTAATACCTAACGGTACTGCTATGTCTTACACAGTGTCCACAAGCTAGATTATACTGTTTCCGTATGCCCTACGGTGCAGTTTTCTATGTTTATGTTGACTGCATTTGCAGTCCTTTGTTCAAGATATTTACACTTGCATTTGTATCTCTATCATGCTCAGTATGACACTCAGGACATTCCCATTTACGAATTGCAAGATTTTTCACTAATGGGTTTTTATATCCACAACAAGAGCACGTCTGACTACTTGGATACATGGTCGGTATTTTTACAATATCATTTCCATACCATGTTGCCTTATAGGTAAGCATATCAAAGAATTTAGACCATGATGCAGAACCTATATGTTTTGCAAGTTTGTGATTACGCATCATGTTTTTTACTTTCAAATCTTCGATGCAGATTGTTTGGTTTTCACATATCAGCATTGTAGATTGTTTTTGTAAAAAATCATTTCTCTGATTAGTAATCTTTTCATGAACTAATGCAACTTTCACACGCTGTTTATTTCGGTTATTAGAGCCTTTTTCTTTTCGTGAAAGCTTACGCTGTTCACGAATGAGCTTATGCATTGATTTTTCAAGGTATTTGGGATTAGATACCACATTCCCATTACTATCCGAATAGAATTCCTTAATTCCTACATCAATACCAATCGTTCCACCCTTATTTAACATTGGTTGTGGTTCAAATTCTACATTCAGAACAACAAAATATTTTCCAGTTGGTGTACGTTCCACAGTTACATTATTGATTTTACCAACATCCACAGATTGACGCACCTTAACAAATCCTAGTTTTGGAAGTTTGATATACTTTCCTACAATGCGAATATTATCACCTTGATTTATTGTGCGGTAAGACTGATGATTATTATGTTTGCTCTTAAATGCTGGATGTGACGCACGTTTCTGAAAGAAATTCACATAGCCTCTGTCAAGGTCACGCAAGGATTGTTGTAATGCAATGGAATCAACTATTTTTAAGAATGCAAAATCTTCATTTCTTTTTAGGTCTGTAAGCATTGCAGATGTCCCCGAATACCCTATTTTGTTCCCATTTTTATACGCATCTTCACGCATAGCAAGACCTCTGTTGTAAACCAATCTGCAACAGCCGAGGGTTTGGTTTATTAAGTCTTTCTGTACCCTATTCGGGTAAATCCGAAACTTTACACCTTTTTGCATTAGCCTTGTTTATCCTTTTGTCGTTGCGATGTTTTCTGGTTTTCAATATACTGTTTGATTACATCAAGTGGTGCACCACCTACGGTAGATACAAAATAGCTATTTGTCCATAGTGAAGGCATTCTTGTTTTAAGCATCGGAAATTCACTTCTCAAAACTTTAGAAGTATATCCCTTTAAAGACTTTACCGCTTTATGAATACCAAACTGTGGGTCTACCTCCATGAGTATGTGTACATGGTCTGGCATGATTTCCATTTCCATGATGTCTACAGAAATATTTGCAGCATACGCAAGGAGAAGTTCCTTTAGTCGGGTATCTATTCCATTCGTTAATATTTTTCGCCTATACTTTGGACACCATACAACATGATACTTGCAAGAATAGACGATATTGTTGTTTGATTTATATGTTATCTTCATACTTGTATCATACCACGCATCTATGTCTAATACAATACATTTGTTCCATCTTCAATTACTTGCGTAAATTCGATGGAAATGTCTTATATCCCCATAGCTAAAGCAAGGGGTTTTACGACACATTGGATAATTAAGATCTATTATTATTCTCAAACTCTGTCATATTCTTTCTATACCATAAAGGCATCATATTCATCTGACATCTTTTATTAGTACGGCTCTCAATAGCAATAGTCTCAAAGAATACCTTCCACATATTCTCATATTCATTGTCTTCATCAGCCAATTCTGATATTCTGTCAAAGTCCATTCCCTGCATATCCGAAAGATTACTTGCAACAACATACCTGCTATGGCTCTTATGAACAATAGCAGACTTATGAACATCGTCATATATTACAAAGTTCTCCTCTGGCAATCTGTCTTCAAAATGGTCACCTATCATAGGAAGGACATCACATCTAGGACTTATCTTACTAAATAATACGCCACCTTTCAACTGTTTAAAACGAATAAATCCTTTAAACAAATGACTTTCGCCGTAAACTTTACGTTTCAGTTCAAGTATCCTCATAACATATGGGTCTGCAAACTGCGATGTATAAGCATATCCCATTGCAAATCCACGAAATAAATACTGTAGAATAGTATTCCCTTTATCCTCTGCAAAATGATGGGCTGCACCATATAAGTCATAATAAGCTTCTTCAGAAATCTTTTTCTTAATAGCTCCCATAGTCTTAACAGACTTATTTAAATCTGTTTGAACCTCTTTATACTCTGTAAATAATTCAAAATTGTTAACCTGTCCTACAGTTATACTAATCATATCTGTATCAGGTTCTTTCATATTATTGCGAAACACAAACGCATCAAATACCGCAGTTAATATTCCATCCATATTGTCTTCACATACAAATGTAATGTTATTCTCCATATATAGGCGCTCCTTTATTACTACAGCTGTCCTGTTATAGCTAATATCTTATCCTGCATAGTAGGTTCAGGATTATGTTTAACATCATCAAAGAGTGATAACTGCTTGTAATCTCTAACCTCCTCGATTCCATCAATAGTAGGCTTCTCATTATAAATCAAATGCCTTGTAATATATTGTTCATCAATTCTAGTGTCATACATCATCTTCCCACCACAGGTTATAAAGTATAACGCTCTCTTAAGAACTACTCCCATCTTCTTAAGATCTGTAAAATCAAGCTTGGCATATTTTCTTGCTGCAACTATCCGTCTTGCACTCTTTACGCCTATCCCAGGCACCCTTAAAATAGTATAATAATCCGCTCTGTTTATCTCCACTGGGAAATGTTCAAGATGTGATACTGCCCAGTCGCACTTAGGATCAAGAGATACATTGAAGTTAGGATGTTTCTCTGACAATAGTTCTTTTGCCTCAAAACCATAGAATCTCAAAAGCCAGTCCGCCTGATACAATCTATGTTCCCTAAGCAATGGTGGTCCACCAATAGTGGTTGGAAGACTACTGTCCTGATTGACAGAGACAAATGCAGAGTAGAATACTCTTTTAAGCTCATAATTCTTATATAATGCTTCCGCTACAGATATAATCTGATAATCATTCTCTGGAGTTGCACCTATAATCATCTGTGTACTCTGTCCTGCAGGCACAAATCTAGATGTACCAGTATTACTATTCATGGAATAATTCCTGGATATTTGCGAATCAGAGCCTAAATACCTGTTTCTTTCACTATACGTCACCAGTTCATTCTTACTACTATTAATTCCATTCTGAATCTGCCTTATAGGAGTTAATATATTCTTTCTATTCTTATGTGGTGCTAATGTCCTTAGTCCTTCCGCAGTTGGCAATTCCAGATTAACACTCATTCTATCTGTAACATATCCAACCCTTTCTATAATAGCTGGGTCAGCTCCAGGAATTCCCTTAACATGAATATATCCCATAAAATGATATTCATTCCTAAGCTTCCATACTGTCTGATACAATAACTCCATAGTATTATTAGGACTTTCAATGATACCAGAGCTTAAAAAAAGTCCTTCTATATAGTTTCTTCTATAGAACTCTATTGTGAGCCTGCACACCTCGTCAGGTGTGAATGATGCTCTCTTAACATCGTTAGAAGCTCTGTTAATGCAGTACTTACAATCAAAAATGCACTCATTCGTAAAAAGAATCTTTAACAATGATATGCAACGCCCATCAGCCGCAAATGAATGGCAAATGCCACACGCACTAGCATTACCAATACCTGCCTTACCATTCTTCTTATCGACACCGCTTGATGTACATGCTACATCATACTTAGCTGCATCAGACAAAATCTGTAGTTTCTCGCTTACAGACATATTCTCTTGAAGTAACATAACAAAACCTCCTTTGCAAACATTTGTTCTGTATATATAATACCATATCGAACATGTGTTTGTAAAGGAGGTTTTAAATATTTTATATAATATTAATTAATACTTCTACTTGTGAATTTCAATCGAGTCTATATCAATATAAGAATTGGTTACTTTATCAAATAGTCCTGCATCTGATAATTCAGCTAATTCAGGAAGAATTGGTAGCTTTCCTAAAAGCTTAATTCCTAATGACTTAGATACTTCATCTGCCTTACTTTTGCCAAATACATTAATCTTTTTGCCACAATCAGGACATTCAAAGTAACTATAGTTCTCAATCATACCAATTACTTTAATATTCATCGTATTGGCCATATTGTATGCCTTTTTCACTATTAACTGAACCAAATCCTGTGGTGCTGTTACAATTACAATACCATCAATTGGAATAGATTGGAATACTGTTAATGGAACATCTCCTGTTCCAGGAGGCATATCTATTAATAGATAATCTAGTTCTCCCCAGATAACATCTGTCCAAAACTGTTTTACAACATTTGCAATAACTGGTCCTCTCCATATTACTGGTGACTCAACATCATCCAATAAAAGATTAATTGACATAATCTTTATTCCACTATCTGAAACTGCAGGAAATATTCCATCCTGACTTCCTTCAGCCTTGCCTTTTATTCCAAACATCTTAGGTATTGATGGTCCAGTAATATCTGCATCTAAAACACCAACTTTGTAACCTTTTTCGGTAAGTTCTCTGGCTATTGACGCAGTAACAAGTGACTTTCCAACTCCGCCCTTTCCACTTACGATACCGATAACATTCTTAATAAAGCTCATTGAATTGAGTTCTACGAGCATACTTTCTGGCTTCTTGTGACTGCAATTCTCACAACTTTCTTCTGTACATGATGTATTGTCACACTTCTTATCTTCTGACATAACAATCCTCCTAAAAATTTTATAGCATTATTAGTATTATATAGCTAAATTTGTTTTAAAACAAGGGGTTTAAGCAATAATTACATTTCCTATTCAAGTCTTCTACTAAGACTTGACATGGTCTCATTGTCCCTAAAAAAGAGTTTAGCGGACATAACAAATACCACACATCCAATTGAAACTAATATAGGATAAGTCCATAATATATTTGGTTCAAGAAGCATTGGAAGTAAACATATTGCGCCAGCTGGCGGAAACATGACCTTCGTAAATTCAAATACAATTAGTATTAACACCATTGCAATTACTGCACATAATACTGGCATACCTAATTTATATCCCAGTATATACTGTGCCGCGCTTCCGATAACAGAAGCTGCTACAACATCACTTATAACTCTTATATACTTATCTCTAAGTCCACTTTTAGGATTAGACAGCTCTACAAATGTTACAATTAAAGGTGGTGCAAAAAATAGTTTTATCTCAAGCACGCAAGGCAGTGCTATAATAACCAAAAATATAACTATTCTCTTTATCCAGTTGATATAATCGTTCCTGCTATACTGATTAGGAACATATCCCTCTGGATGTTGAACAAACTTCTGTAGTATTGCTATACTAGCAGCCATTATCATTACCGAAATCGGATATATCAAAGTTGTTGTCCCCAATAGTACAGGCAAAATGCATGCAGAAATCAATGGCACCATAGTTGTTCTGGATATTAGCAGTAAACTTGTAGTAATTATCATTCCAATAACAACTTTCCCAAATAGTGGTATTCCATCTATTCTTGCAATTCCAATTCCTGCAAATGCTGCTATCGTCATAACTATAACAAGCCGTGGTCCATTTACGTTCCACGGCTGTTTATCTGCTATCCATGCTCCAATTACCAGTGCTGCTATCTCCGGAAATACAATTTCTTTTTCTCCAGTCAATAGTGCTGTTGCTGTCATTAGTGCTATCATTAATATTGCCAGTAATTGTTTTTTCTGTCTGTTTTTCATATTTTGTTGCTATCCCGTACATCTACAGTTATTTTATCTGCTGCATAATTCTATTTCATCAGGTTTATCCAATTCTTCTGAAAAATGGATGATAATCAAGTATTGTATCAATTTCTTTAATCACTTCATCTGTAAGTTTCAATCCACTTGCCATAATGTTTTTCTCCACCTGTTCTGGTCTTGAAGCACCTGTGATTACACTGCTAATCTGTGGTTTTCTAAGAATCCATGCAAGTGCAAGTACTGATAAATGTACATTTAGGTCTGAAGCTATATCAATTAATCTTTCAACTTTATCAAGATTATTTTCTGTTAACAAATTATTAATCTGTTTATCTGCTTGATGTGTAGCTCTTGAGCCTTCTGGAATAGGCATTCCCTTTCTGTATTTTCCTGTAAGAAGTCCTTGTGACAATGGTGAAAATGGTACAATTCCAATTCCATTTTTCTCACATATTCCCATTATATCATCTTCTATATATCTGTCCATCATATTATATTGAGGTTGAATAACTGACATTGGACGTAAATGCATTTCCTTAATAATTCCTAATGCCTCTTGTATCTGAACTGGACTCCATTCGCTAACACCATAATATAGGATTTTACCCTTTTCAACCATGTCACTTAATGTCTGCATAGTTTCTTCAATTGGTGTAGTTGGATCAAATCTATGACAGAAATACATATCTACATAATCTAATTTCATGTTTTTAAGTGTATTATCCAACTGCTCAATAATATGTTTTCTCGAAAGTCCCCACTCATTTGGTCCAGGTCCCATTGGAAAGAACACCTTGCTTGATACCGTATATGAACTCCTCCTATATTGTTTAAGTGAATCCCCTAGGAATTTTTCAGCAGCACCTCCACTATATGCATCTGCACAGTCAAAGAAATTAATTCCATTATCATAAGCTGTTTCTATGCATTTTCTAGCAGTATCAAGTGCTTTTGTATCCCTAAGGTCAGTCATCCAGCTTCCTAATGCTATCTCACTGACTTTGAGCCCCCATTTTCCTACATTTCTATTTTCCATATTGCTTCCTTTCCGCCTATTGGCTCTCTTAATATTTGATTAATATTATCCTAAATGTTATCTCTATAAACTTATTTTCTTTAAGTATAACTAATTATAATCCTTAGAGTTCGCTGTAAGTCAATGGTTTTTGACTTTTACTTCATATTTTGTTATACTGATGCTCATATATCTTTTTGAAACCTCTTATATCAATGTATGAATCAGCTTTTTAGCCATAGAATGGAGATAATTATGGAATACACAATAAAGGATGTTGCAAAACTTACTGGTTTAACAGCATATACTCTTAGATATTACGAGAATGAAGGTCTTATACCCAATCTCAAGAGAACTAATAGTGGTATCCGACACTACTCTGATACTGATATCTGTTGGATAAATCTCATCTGCTGCCTCAAAAACAGTGGTATGCCGATTAAAAATATTAAAGAATTTATGAATCTTTGCCTATCTGGTTCGGACACCTGCGAAGATAGAAAAGAACTGCTTATTAAGCATCGCGAATACATTATTGATCAGATTGCCAAGCTTAACTGTAGTCTGCAAACTATTAACTATAAGATTGAGCATTACGACGAAGTTGGAATTTTTCACATAGATTCTGACAAAAAGTGTGAATGAAAGACATTTTTTAATTGACAAGATTTTGCTCATATGGTATAAATATAAGGCAGGCAAAAATGCCTTATATAATACCCTTGCAGAGGGGAATCATCCAGCGGCAGGATGACAGTCTCCAAAACTGTTCACGGGGGTTCGAATCCCTCTTCCCCTGCTCTTTGAAGTTCTTGATTAGCAAAAAAGCACCAATTGGTGCTTTTTTTGTTATTACTCTATTATTAAAATCAATAATTTAAGTTATAAAGTAATCTTCAAAAAGCATAAGACTTCTAGTTGCATTTTATATTTCAAATGTATATAATAAAGATGACGCTGTTGTTCAATATGATTGGAGATTAGCACTTGAATAGAATTAGATTAGAAGAGATTAATAATGAATTTATAGTATGTCTTACTGATATTCTAGAGACATCTAAGTTAAACACTACCAATGAATATATTCAACATGGAGACACTTCTGTATTAATACACAGTGTTGCTGTTGCCTATTATAGTTATAGACTTGCACTATTTTTAAGAATACCTTTTCATAAAAGAGATTTGATTGTCGGTGGACTACTTCATGATTACTTTTTATATGATTGGCACGAAAAGGATGATTCCCATAGATTACACGGATTTCATCATCCAAAGAGAGCATTACAAAACGCTGAAGCAATATATGATTTATCACCTATAGAACGTGATATTATCGCTAAGCATATGTTTCCGCTTACTATTTTTCCACCTACGCATAGAGAAAGTGTAATTATTTGCATAGTTGATAAATTTTGTTCAACATATGAGACCTTTCATAAAGGATCCTATAGAAAAATCAGGAAAGCTTGTCTTTCCTGATTTTATTTATGCACTATGACATTATATGTAAGTTATTCTACCAGTTATAATAACTTTTAAATCTATTGATATCTGTCAAGAGTTGTCCTTGCCTGATCTGTTATATCCCTCTGATAAGCAATTTCATTCTCCATATTCCTTGATACATCATTAGCAACATAAGCTGCATCAAGAATCTTATTAAGTAAGTTGCTTACTTCTCCAGCCATCTTATTCTGTTCTTCGGCATTCTTATATATCTCATCCATAACTTCAATCATTCCACCTACATATTGCTGTACTTCCTCAATACTTGTTGTAATCTCTGATGATGATGACTTAGACTTAGTTGCAAGATCCTGAACCTGTTTAGCAACAACTGCAAATCCTCTTCCTTGTTCGCCTGCCCTAGCTGCCTCGATAGAAGCATTAAGTGATAACATATTAGTCTTATTAGCGATACCTGATATAACCTTTGCAAAACTGGCAATAACTGTTGAGACTTCTTTCATCTGATCAATACTCTTTCTTGAGGCTTCTACTGAAGCGTTAAGATCACTAATCTTACCAATAAGTCCTTCAATTTCATTAATTCCATCTTTTACAAGATTGAGTGATGTATCTGATGAATTGATTACATCAAAAGCATTCTTTTCGAGTTTTAACTGTGAAGCATCAAGATCCTCAACTATCTTAATTACCTCTGTAGCTAATACATTTTCCATAACATTTCTCCATTCCTTTTACTGTAGTGTTATGTTTATTATATATCTAAATGAGCTCTATTACAACATCTATTATATACTATTATTAATTAAGTATCTGCATAGCTTCTCGAATATTACTTACTCCAATCAGCTTAATTCCTTTAGGCGCTTTAATACTTTCTAATGATATCTTTGGTAAAATGCAAGTTGTAAATCCCAGTTTCACAGCTTCTTTTACCCTTTGTTCAGCAGCACTTATCGCTCTCACTTCCCCAGATAATCCAACTTCTCCAAATGCAATGGTATCAGTATCGATTTCTCTGTCTTTATAGCTAGAGGCAATAGCTAGAATAAGCGCCAAATCGAGTGCCGGTTCATTAATCTTAATACCTCCGGCAATATTAATATAGGCATCGCATTCAGAAAGCTGCAGACCTGCTCGTTTTTCAAGTACAGCCATTAAAAGATTAACTCTGTTATAATCAGTTCCTGCTGCTGTTCTCCTTGGCATTCCAAAATTAGTTCTGCATACAAGTGCCTGAATCTCAACAAGAATAGGTCTTGTACCCTCCATTGAACATGCTACAACTGAACCAGGACTCTTTTCTGCCCTACCATTAAGCATCATTTCTGATGGATTTTCTACTTCTATCAGTCCAACTTCCTGCATTTCAAATACACCAATCTCATTAGTTGAGCCAAATCTATTCTTAACACCTCTGAGAATTCTATATGATGCATGTCTGTCTCCCTCAAAATAAAGCACTGTATCAACCATATGTTCAAGTACTCTTGGGCCTGCAACAACTCCTTCTTTAGTAACATGTCCTACAATAAATATTGATATATTCATTCCTTTTGCCAACTGCATAAGAGAGTTAGTCGATTCACGAACCTGACTTACACTTCCTGGAGCCGAACCTACATCTTCACTATAAATTGTTTGTATTGAATCAATAACTGCTACATCTGGCTGAATTTTTTTAACAGTCTCTTCAATAGTATTGAGACTTGTTTCACACAATAGTAGAAGGTTATCATTAAAACGCCCTATTCTATCAGCTCTAAGCCTTATTTGTTTTAATGATTCTTCCCCAGATATGTATAAAACTTTCTTTCCTGCTTCTGCAAGATTTCTACACACCTGCAATAGAAGCGTTGACTTTCCAATTCCTGGATCTCCACCAACCAGCATAAGAGAGCCTTGAACAATTCCACCTCCAAGCACTCTGTCAAGTTCATCAAATCCCGTCTTTGTCCTATCCTCATCCTGTATAGAAATATCAGAAAGTTTTGTTGGTTCTGCACTAATGACAGCCGTCCTTACACTTGCACCATTCTTCTTAATTACTGGTTCTTCCACAAATGTATTCCATTCTTTACATCCCGGACATTGTCCAAGCCATCTAGATGTCTCATATCCACATTCTTTACAAAAGAACACAGTTCCCTTAGTTTTTGCCATTGTTTTATCCTCACGCTACTGCGTATTTTCCTATTATCTAAAAAAGTGCTTGCCTGCGCAAGCACTTGGAAGAATGCTTCGCATTCTTCTTGAATGTTTTACGCTACTGCGTATTTTCCTATTATCTAAAAAAGTGCTTGCCTGCGCAAGCACTTGGAAGAATGCTTCGCATTCTTCTTGAATGTTTTACGCTACTGCGTATTTTCCTATTATCTAAAAAAGCTGCTACAGCCATCCTTCGATAGTGTGTAGCAGCCCACTCTAGTATTGCTATACTATATATAATAAAATTAGTCTTTATGAATCTTAACTTTTGATGACTGACCTTTATTAAGTTCTACACTAAGCATTAACTTTCCGCTAAGATTAGTTTTCATCTTACCAACATTAGTATCATCAATGTAAATTGTGTATTCCGTGTCATTCTCAAGTTCAACAGTTATCTGTGAATCATCCAATCCTTCGACTATGAAATTCATTCCCATGTCTGTAACCTTTAACTTAGAAACTGTTGTTCCCGGAACTGATTCATATACAAACATTCCGTTTTTTTCTAGTTTTGTAATCTCATTAAAAGTTTTTACTTTGTACAGGTCTCCCTCGAATGGAAAATCTGATAGCTTTGTCTTCGTATCTAGTGTGTAGTCCCCAAAGCTTATTGATCCATCTGATTCTGTACGTATTAGCTCTTTAACTGCTGACATCATTCTGTCCTCCTATATTCTAGTATTTTAAGTTGAATCTAATGTATTTCTTACGACAATTATATATCAATTTAACAAAAATATCTACCTGTAAAATGTGAATTGTTATTCACACTTTACATTAAATTTTAACTTTTTGTCTGATACCGATACTTGGACTTTATCTCCTGATTTTACTTTTCCATCCAGAATCTCTTCAGCTAACGCATCTTCAATCAAATTCTGTAAAGAACGTCTTAACGGTCTTGCACCATATTTTCTATCATAACCTTTATCTGCAATAAAGCTTTTAGCTGCTGGCGTAACATCAAGTGTAATATTAAGTTGATTCTTAATTCTCTTTGACATCCCCTTAAGCATAACATTAACTATATTCCTAATATCTTCTTTAGTAAGCGAGTGGAATACAATGATATCATCAATTCTATTAATAAACTCAGGTTTAAATATTCTCTTAACCTCTTCCATAACACCAGACTTCATCATCTCATAGTTTTGCTTATCATTTTCCTGACTTGCGAATCCAAGTTTCTTAGGTTCAATAATTCTTTCGGCTCCAGCATTTGAAGTCATAATTATTACCGTATTCTTAAAATTAATCTTTCTTCCCCTTGAGTCTGTAATTCTACCATCATCAAGTACCTGTAAAAGTATATTAAACACATCAGGATGTGCTTTTTCTATCTCATCAAATAAGATTACAGAATATGGATTCCTTCTAACTTTCTCGCTTAGCTGGCCTCCCTCATCATATCCAACATATCCTGGAGGTGAGCCTACCATCTTAGAAACACTATGTTTCTCCATATATTCTGACATATCAACTCTGATAATAGAGTCTTCTGTTCCAAATACAGCCTCAGCAAGGGCTTTACTTAACTCAGTTTTACCTACTCCAGTTGGTCCAAGGAAAAGGAATGAGCCAATAGGTCTCTTTGGATCTTTTAAACCTACTCTACCGCGCCTAATTGCCTTAGATACAGCAATCACAGCCTCATCCTGTCCTATAACCCTCTCATGAAGTATCTTCTCTAACTTCTTAAGTCTTGTAGTTTCTTCTTCTGCCAACTTCTTAACTGGAATTTTAGTCCAATTAGCTACAACCTCTGCTATCTCATTTTCAGTTACAATGTATCTATGACTATTCTTTGATCTATTCCACTTCTTAGTAGACTTCTCAATACTTTCCTTAATATCGGACTCTTGTTTTGTAATCTGAGCCACTTTATCAAGTTCCTGGTTGATTATTGCTTCTTCTTTTTCATTAATTATACTTGAAAGCTCTTCTTGAAGCTTCTTTAAATCATTAGGAGTTGATAATGAAAACATTCTGATTCTTGAGCATGCTTCATCCATCAAATCTATAGCCTTATCTGGTAGAAATCTGTCAGTAATATATCTTCTAGATAAAGTAACCGCTGAATTAAGAGCTTCATCTGTGATAGTAACTTTATGATGCTCTTCATATTTACTTCTTAAACCTTTTAGAATATCAATAGTTTCCATCTCTGTAGGTTCTTCTATTGTTACTGGTTGAAATCTTCTCTCCAATGCAGCATCTTTTTCAAAATGCTTTCTATATTCATCAAGTGTTGTAGCTCCTATTATCTGGATTTCGCCTCTTGCTAATGCAGGCTTTAAAATGTTAGATGCATCTATTGCTCCTTCTGCACCTCCAGCTCCTATTATTGTATGAATCTCGTCTATGAATAAAAGAATATTCCCTGCTGATGAAACTTCATTAATAATCTTCTTAATTCTTTCTTCAAATTCGCCTCTATATTTTGATCCTGCCACCATTCCTGACATATCAAGAGAACATAATCTCTTATTCATTAGTGTTTCAGGCACATTTCCATCATGGATTCTTTGAGCCAATGCTTCTACAATTGCTGTTTTTCCTACACCTGGCTCACCAACAAGGCATGGATTATTCTTAGTCCTACGACTTAATATCTGTATTATTCTTTCTATCTCAGAATTTCTTCCAATAACAGGATCAATTATTTCATCTTCAACCATCTTTGTGAGGTCGCGACTATATTGTTCTAATGTTCCTGTCTGTGAAACAGCTCTAGACTGGTTAAAATCAAAGTCCTTCTTGTATTGTGACACCTTTTCACCCATCGCTGTAAGAATATCTGCATATATCTTCTGTGGATTAACTTCGGCTGTCGCTAAAAGTCTCGATGCTGCACACTCTGTTTCCTTAATAAGGGCAATAAGAATGTGCTCAGTTCCAACCTCCTTTGATTTAAATCTATCAGCCTCTTTTATGCTGTTATTAAGTATATCTCTGGCTTTAGGAGTAATTCCTCCTGCTTCTGCTACAGTTGTATCCTTATTCTGTGGCATAATATACTGACATATCATCTCCACAAGTTTATCTTTTTCAATATTGTGTTTACTAAGTATTACGGAAGCTACACCATTCTCTACATCTGAAAGACCAACGAGCAAATGTTCTGAACCTACATAATTATGACCAAGTTGTCTTGAAATATCTTTTGCGCGCTTAATTACCCTTTGTGCAAGCTTCGTATATCTTTCCTGCATATTCTACCTCCATTAGTCTTGAATATAGCCATTGGCAAATTCAAAATATATTCTGTCTATTATCTCATGTGCTTCTTCTAACGATACATTCTTACAAATACCTTTTGCCAAAACTACACGCATATCTTCTGTCATCTCATCTATAGCCTGAATCTTGTCAATATCAAGTGCTATAATAGCGCCTCTTCTTCTATCTAGCTTCAAAAAGCCTTCCTGTTTAAGTACAGAATAGGCTTTATTGACGGTATGCATATTAATACCAATATTATCGGCAAGTTGTCTTACTGAAGGTAAAGTCTCCCCTTCTTTCAAACTATCAGTTGCAATAGCAATTATAATCTGATTACGAACTTGCATATATATTGCTTCATCACTATTAAAATCTATTGATATAATCATATTGCCACCACTCTTTCTATATCTTTGTTATACATCAAGTATAACAAAGTTACTATAAGTATATCAGCAATAGAAAATATGTCAAGTTATTATTCCTCGTCATCGTCATTTATATCAAGGAATTCAAAATCATCTTCGTCTCCTATTCCCTGATCTATTAGATTACCAAGCTCCTCAATAGAAAATTCTGGTTGATATGGTGATTTATTATTTTCTTCACTAATACTAGCTTTTTCACTAATATTATCATCTTCACTAATATTATCTCCTTCAATAATACTAGATTTTTCACTAATACTATCTTCTTCACTAATATTATTTTCTTCATTTATATTAGTTACTTGATCATTAGTTACTGAAATTTCATCTGAATCGTCTGCGCCATCATCAGGTTCATTAGGATTATTATCATTTCCATTACCTTTTAATTTTGCTATCATACTTGCTACTATAATAACTAACACTATACATACAATGCTAAGCATTACTATTATTATGAGTTTAATTTTATTGTTATTATCATATTTCTTTTGAAGTGTATCAAGTTCCTTTTGAAGCTCTGAATCAGACTTAGGTATTACACCAGACAATCCATTAGTATTCTTAGATATTCTCTGCATTGTTTTTTCAACCGAATCATAGCTGTATAAATTCTTCTGTCCATCCCAATTCATTGCATATACTAGGTAATAATCACTTTCTTCTCCATAGATATAGGAATCTACTTCTGTTCCATCTATATTAAGTTTAGTTATGCTGTATCCATCAGGAATGGTAACATCACTATCAAACGGAATTAAAGTATATAATTTATTAGCAGTCTGAATATTGACCATTCTGAAAAATGTATCTGATACTTCATCATATTCAAATAAGCCTATTCCACTTTTGTTCGCATCCATAAGATATACTAATATAAGATTCTTTGACAAGCCTTTACCAGCGGCAATCTCTTCTCCATTATAGGTAAAAGTAATCTGTTCAAATCCCTCTGGAAGAGTAACTTGTGTCCATTTTCTAGCAATATAATAATCAGCACCTGCAATCGTTACCTTAATATCATCAAGTTCTGGCTCAGCCGTTGTTGTCTCAGGTTCCGTAGTCTTATCTGAACCATCATCTGCTCTTGTAGTATAAATAATGTATTTCTTAGTGGTACCATTCTCCGCTTTAACTGTAATAGTTGTCTTATTATCACCAATTGCAAGTTTTGTACCTGATACTGATACTGTTGCATTAGTATCCTCACTAACTGCTTTAAGCACTAATCTTTCAATGTTTCCAGGAACGCTTAGTCTATATTCCGTTACATCAGTAGAAAATGCTGGTGTAAGTGATTGGGCTACAGATTTACCATCAATATCAATTGAGCTTAATGTAAGACTTTTTAGGTTGTTATTATCTGAAGCTGTAACTGGACCATTAA
>CAZNEZ010000003.1:0-73567 GCA_964572475.1 uncultured Lachnospiraceae bacterium | reverse complement strand
CAACTGTACCATCACCATTTACATCACCGTATACTACTACATTGTATTCTTTTACGGCTGCTCCCGAATTATTATATATAACTACTTTATTACCTGTAGCTACAGCACCAGTATTTTCTGTACCATCTGCATTAAGAATCTTAGCCGAACCATTAGTAACTGATATCTTACTAATTGCAGAAGCTACTTTTACGCCCAATGAGAATCCACTGATTCTACCATCTTCTATCTTATATGATGTGTTAACTGATAGAGTTTCATCTACTACATCTGTTGTCTTATCTTCTTCTTTTCTAACCACAGTTATTGTGTAATCCCTTACAGAACCATTTTCAGCAGTTACCTTTATAGTAATCTTGTTAGAACCAACATTCAGATTCTGTGTTCCTATTCCTGATATCTGAGCTTTACTATCATACGCAGAAGCTGAAACTGTTAAACTCTTAACATTATTATCTACAATTAGATCATATGAAGTAACATCAAGGTTAAATGATGGTGTGAGCTCCTGTCCTGAGATACTCAGTGAGTTAAGCTTATTATTAGGACTTCCTGTAGCTGTAGGAATAGGTGATGCCTGTTCAGGCATATTATTAAATACTGGTATCTTAAATGTAATTGCAAGACTTGCTTTCATCTCATCCGTATATGCTTTTGATCCACTGCTTGCATCGCTATTAGCTGCATATATTGCTGTCATATACTGATGTGTGTATGGTTTACCAACAAAATCAAACTTTTCATAGTATGGAGTATTCTGACCCTTATTAATATAATTCTTTCCTAATGTCTTAGCTCCGCCAATAATAGAATTATACCTTGTTGTCCAAGCTCTTAATGAAAATGTATCAGTCCTAGCCGCATATATAAGTCCATTGATTACAGCAGAATTACCATTAGCCGTATATGCACCCTGATTAAAATAATTATATAGTCCAGTATATCCGCTTACTGTACCTGATATCAAAGAGCTTCCACCTTTTGTTCCCTGCTCACTAATAATTCTAGCTGCTATATGAAATGGGCTGACTCCTGATTCCTGCGCTGCTACTAGCATATTCTCTGCGTATGTCTTTTCATTCTCCAGCTTAACATCTTTCATAAACGTATTCTTTATTATACTATTAACGCCATCTATCGTCTGAGTATTCTTTTGATATGAAAGAAGTTCAAACTGAAATATTCCTTTATCTGTAAGGAAATTACGAGGATCCATATAATGTGCAATAATCTCCTTAGATGCTGCATTCCACGCAGTTCCATCGAACGTTGCCCAAGTGCTGGTTGTCCAGTCATAAGCACCTTTTTCAGTTGATTTATAAGAACTAATTGCTCCAGAATTTATTAAACTTCTTCCAAGTACATTTTCTGCATTAACAACTTCTTCAAAAGTATAGTCTAACTTATCTGCAACAAATACCCATTCAGGATATTTTGCATGCAAAGCCCTAAGTCCATCTTTATAACTATCTGGAAATCCTTGCTTAGTCATATACTTTTCAAAATCTGCATCTTTATCATATGTTATATCTTCGTCTATTGTTATGTAATCACTATGCATATATCCTGTTATAACAGCACCCGTCGTATATGTAAACTGTACATTGTACCACTTCTTGCCATCACTCGCATATGACTCACCAATAATTGTTACTTTATCACCTTTGTTTCTCTGTACTGCTGTAGAACCAGAATATACTTTTGAATAAGATGTTCCTGCACCAGTTCTGACATTTACATAATTCTCTGTAACAGTACCTGTCTTATTTGTGTATGCACTGATTATCGCTTTATCTGCAAAAAGACCAAAAACAACCACAGCTATAAGCATATAGCAGATTATTTTGGTCTTATGAATTTTCAAACTTTGAATTTTGTTCATTTTGCCACCCTAATTCTTCATGAAATGTTTATTGCCACCGAGTTATATCCTATTATTCAGATAATCGCGATTCCGCCATATGCAGTAAAACCAACATATGGCTAATATTCGCGAAAACCAGTTGAATACATCCGGATTTATACTTTATGCTTCATCTATTGCTTTTCCAATATCATTTCTCATGTATTTGTTATCAAAATCAATGAGTTTTGTAGCTTCATATGCATTGGCACGAGCACTCTTAAGATTATCTCCAGTTGCTACTACACCGAGCACACGTCCACCATTTGTTACAATATCTTCACCATCGAATTTTGTTCCTGCATGGAATACAAAGTAATCATTCTTATCTTTAAAGTTATCTAATCCTTTAATCTTGAGCCCTTTTTCATAATGCTCTGGATAGCCATCTGAAGCAAGAACTACACATACTGCTGCATTATCTTCAAATTCAAGTTCAATATCTTTTAATGTTCCATCAATACAAGCTTCAAATACATCAACAATATCATTCTTCATTCTAGGAAGAACTACCTGTGTTTCAGGGTCTCCAAATCTTGCATTGTATTCAAGAACCTTAGGACCATTTTTAGTAAGCATAAGTCCAAAGAAAATTATACCTTTAAATGTTCGTCCTTCAGACTTCATTGCGTCAACTGATGCCTGATATACATACTTTTTACAGAATTCATCTACTTCTGGAGTATAGAATGGACTAGGTGAAAATGTTCCCATACCACCTGTGTTAAGCCCCTGGTCTCCATCTTTTGCTCTTTTATGATCCTGTGCAGAAGTCATAATCTTAATTGTATCACCATCTACAAATGATAAGACTGATACTTCACGTCCTACCATAAATTCTTCAATAACAATTGTATTTCCTGCTGTTCCAAACTGCTTGTCTAACATAAGAGTCTTAACCCCAGCTCTGGCTTCTTCCTTTGTATTGCATATAAGAACACCTTTGCCAAGTGCAAGTCCATCAGCTTTAAGAACTATTGGATATTCACTTGTTTCCAAATAAAGAAGTGCATCTTCTGGAGTATTAAAATTCTCATAGCCAGCAGTTGGAATATTATATTTCTTCATAAGGTCTTTAGAAAATGCCTTCGAGCCTTCAAGTATAGCTGCATTCTTTCTTGGTCCGAATACTCGTAAACCTTCTGCCTCAAATGCATCAACAATACCGCCAACAAGCGGATCATCCATACCAATAACTGTTAAATCTATTGATTTTTCTTTAGCAAATGCTACAAGCTTATCAAATTCCATTGCGCCGATATTAACACACTCAGCGAATTCACTGATTCCTGCATTACCAGGTGCACAATAGATTTTATCTACTTTACTGCTTTTTGCGATTTTCCATGCTATTGCGTGTTCTCTTCCGCCTCCGCCAACTATAAGTACTTTCATCAGTTTTGCTCCTATCTGTGAATTAGTTTTATTAAATTGCAATAGTATACTATCGTATTCTATTATTTTACCTTTACTTTACCATCAATTATCTTAAGTCTGTTATTAGCAATGTAATTAATAGCTTTAGGCATAATAACCCATTCAGCCTGTTCCATCACCCTTCTCTGAAGTACCTCAGCGGTATCATCGTCTTCGATATCAACAGCTTTCTGAAAGATAATCGGTCCAGTATCTGTTCCTTCATCTACAAAATGAACTGTTGCACCTGTTACTTTAACCCCACGTCTAAGAGCTTCTTCATGAACTTTAAGTCCGTAATAACCCTTACCACAGAACGAAGGAATAAGTGAGGGATGAATATTTATTATTCTATTACTGTATTTTCTTATAAGTTCAGCTGGAAGTACTACAAGACATCCAGCTAAAACCACAAGATCCAGCTTATATTCATCAAGTTTTTCTATCAGAGCAGTATTAAATTCTTCTCTCTTCTCATAATTCTTAGGAGAAATGCAAACAGCATCAATTCCGCTATTCTTAGCTCTTTCAAGTGCATAAGCATTCTTGTTGTTACTAATAACAACCTCTATTGAAGCATTTGTAATAGATTCTTCTTTAATACCATCTATAATCGCTTGAAGATTTGTTCCGCCACCGGAAACAAGAACTCCAATTCTTAGCATAGAGTAACTCCTTTTTCGCCTGATTCAACCTTACCAATAATATGCGCTTTTTCACCAGCAGCCTCTATAGCAGCTACAGCCTTATCAACATCAGCTGAATCAATAGCAAGTACCATGCCTATACCCATGTTAAATGTATTATACATCATCTCTTCATCAATATCTCCATCTGTAGCAAGCATATTAAAGATTGGTGGAACTGTATAACTGTCTTTTTTAACAACGGCTCTAACACCATCATGAAGCATTCTAGGAATATTCTCGTAGAATCCACCACCTGTAATATGGCTACAGCCTTTAATTGTAACTCCAGCTTCTTTAACATTACGAAGAGTCTTAACATAGATCTTAGTAGGAGCTAATAATGCCTCTCCTAATGTCTTGCCAAGTGAATCATAGTATGTATTAACAGCTTCCTCAGTCATCTTGAATACTTTTCTGACTAATGAAAAACCATTACTATGAATACCTGATGATTCAATACCAATAAGTATATCACCAGCTTTTATGTCTTTACCTGTAATAAGGTCTTTTTCATCTACAACACCAACCGCAAATCCAGCAAGGTCATATTCATCTACAGGATAGAATCCAGGCATCTCTGCTGTCTCTCCACCAATCAATGCTGCATTTGACTGCTTGCATCCATCAGCAACACCAGAAACTATTGTAGCTATCTTTTCTGGTTCATTTTTTCCACAAGCTATATAATCAAGGAAGAATAATGGTTCACCACCTGCACATGCAATATCATTAACACACATAGCAACACAGTCAATACCGATTGTGTCATGTTTATTCATTAAAAATGCAAGTTTAAGCTTTGTTCCTACACCATCTGTACCTGAAACTAAGGTTGGTTTTTCCATGTCTTTGAACTTTTCCATTGAGAAAGCTCCTGAGAAACCACCAATATTAGTAAGTACCTCTGATCTCATAGTCTCCTGAACATGTTTTTTCATTAATTCTACTGATTTGTAGCCAGCTTCAATATCAACTCCAGCGTTCTTGTAATCCATCATTTTACCTCTTTCTTATTTCATATCTTTCATGTATTCTTTGTATCCAACTGCCTCAAGCTTTTCAGCCTTTGCAACCACTTTATCTTTAAGTCCCTCTTTATACTTTTTAAGTTTTGCAAGTAATTCTGAATCTGATACAGCAAGAATCTTAGCAGCCATAAGTCCAGCATTAGTACCACCATTAATTGCAACAGTAGCTACTGGAATACCTGAAGGCATCTGTACTATAGAATAAAGTGAGTCCACACCGCCTAAAGATTTGGTATAGATTGGAACACCAACAACAGGAAGTTGGAATATAGCTGCTGCCATACCTGGTAAATGTGCTGCTCCACCTGCTCCTGCGATAATAACCTTAATTCCCTTTTCTTCTGCACTATTTGCATAATTATAGAATACATCTGGCATTCTATGTGCTGAAATTATAGTCATCTCATAATCAATTCCTAACTCTTCAAGAATCGCTCCAGCCTGACTCATAACGTCAAGATCTGAATCGCTTCCCATCAATATACCTACTTTAGCCATGGTAATCTCTCCTTTTAAAATCGTATTTCTCTTGTATTTTACTTGTTATGAAAAATATAGTCAATAGCTTTAACTGTTTAATTTTTAAATGGTTTATTTAATTCCTCAGTTCCCTCAAGAATAAACCTTCCATTCTGAATAATCATATATTCTTCTCCATCACTAGAAACAGCTGTTATTTCCGCTATTTCTTCATATGGAATAGTTATGTCTGTATGACAATTAAAGTATGCCTTATCAATATCTGTTTTTCTTAATGAAGAAAATTCATTCTCCTTAGCAATAATTTCCTTACCATCAGAATTATATACAATATTGTCCTCTTCAAAGCTGTAGCAGGTATCACCAATTGCAAAATGTGGTCCCATCTTCTCAACTATTAATATCGGTAGTTTTCTGACAATATTATATTTGTTTGCCATCACATATGCCGTTGTATTGGTTCCTATTGCAAATTCTCCAATAGGTAGTGTGTCATGATTCTGCATAAGATTCTCTTTTATATATCTCTTATTGTCCTCTTCATTTAGGAAATTGTCACATGTATAATCTGATATTATGCCATCTTTAAATGTAATCTTAAGATTTATAAATTTAAGTTCCTCTATAAAAACTTCACTTACATTTAAAACTCCATTCGTACCGTTAAGTACTGGTGAAGTAAATACTTCTCCAACTGGAATATTCACATCCGCAAGACAATTTTCAAAATTAGTCTGCTTATCTGGATTATCTAAATGATGAAGTTTAACTTTCATATCGGTACAGTTGTTATCTTTACCTTTAACCATAACATATTCAGCTTTATCAAGTGTATCAATTATTCTTTGATGAACCTGTTCATATATCTGCTGATTTAGATTATTAATCTTAATTGTTTCTCTGAAAATAGTCTCATACGCATCAGATATAATCATATCTTCTGCTATCTCAGGAAGCGGATATGCAATAATGGTAAAGCTTCTTTCCTCGCCTTTGATATACTGATTAACAATTGATGCTGATGCATTTGCATATGTTGTAAAAAGCTTCTGCTGCTTATCATCAAGCTTAACAGTTTCAAGTTTGCTGACTGGTGAAAATGCTTTTTCACCAAATACTTCTATACACGCTGGACCTGCCATTCCTGCTGCAAGCTCCTTATACTCCTCATAAGTAACTTTAAGTACTTCAAGCTTTCTCTCGTTAAGTTTTTTATCAAGATATATTCCATTATCATATCTATGGTCATAATCGAACTGCTTGTTAGGTGAAGTTGAGTAGTATCCGATTAAACCTTTTGGATTCTTGTTAATGGAATTAACCGTTCCTCTGTATATTACTGGTTTTAATCCCATTTTTTCAAACTGTTTTATAGCTTCACGAACAACTCTTTCAAATCCAATAGGGTATCTGATATTAACACTTGTCTTAATTGACAAATCTTTACCACTATTCTCAAATCCCATTCTATAACCTTCTGTGTAGGTTTTGGCAATATCGGATATCTCTTCTTCAGATAATGAATTTAAAAAAGATGCCATCTTAACTTCATTTTCAGATATATATTCACCATACATATATAAATATCTAAGATTGCTAAGATTACTCTTCATAATAATATTCGTAGCAAAATCAAGGTCATAATCTACAGCTTCTCTTATTCTATAAGCAAGAGTAACATCTGAATAATCGCTTATAAACCAGTATAATGATTCTCTAATTTCTTCTGGACCAGGGTTCTCGTTTTCTTCAAATATATTATAAATCTCAATAAAAAGTTCTGCATAAATAGTTATCTCTAGCATCCTGCTTTCAAATGCGTAAACAATCATATTTCTTATATCCGTATATAAAAAAGATAACATTCTTCCATATTCTTCTCCCAGAGTTACTACTGCAAATACAGGATTCGCATAGCTTTCAATGTAGTTTTCTTCAAGTATGTCATTATACAGACTTTTATTCATGGTCTTAAGCCATTCTTCCGACTTCTCTGAAAGCTCATTGTTGATGTTCATCTCATTAATATCCTCTATCATTAAGATAAAATCAGCAACTGTCCTAAAATATTCCAAATATGGTGCCTTAACCGTCTCCTCAACTAATATAGAGTTTATTCTCTCCATAGCGAGGTCAAATCTCTCAAGTACTGTTTCATTCTGCTCTTTAAACTTTTCTCTGTAATCCATATTCATCAGTCCTCATTTCTAAGATTTCCATTCTTAACATTCTTATCTAACAGTTCTTTACAATAATCCCAAAGAACTTTAGAGCCTTCTGGTGTATGTACATTACGATTGACTACCTGAGATTTTTTAACTTCATGTTCTCTCCATGCCAATCCTCCTGAAATGTCATTAAGTAAAATAGGCTGTACCTTATCTAATGCTAATGCAAACTTTGCTTCTGGTGTAGAAGACTCCTCAAATTCATCCCATAATCCTCTCATATAATTTGCCTGATCTTCTGGTAAAATGTTGAAAATCCTTTCTGCTGCTTTTACTTCGCGTTCTCTTTTTGTAGCATTTCCAGCCTCATCATATGCATAGGTATCACCTGCATCTAATTCAATAATATCATGAATCAATACCATTGACATTACTCTTAACCTGTCTATTTCAGTATTGGAATATTCAGCTAAAAGCATACACATAAGTGCCAGATGCCATGAATGTTCTGTATCATTCTCTTTTCTCGACGCATCCGATATATATGTCTGTCTGGTAATATTCTTTAGCTTGTCCACTTCAAGTATAAAATCTATCTGCTTTTTTAATCTGTCTTCCATTACAGTACACCTTTCTTAATACATTTTAAAGTCCAATCAGTGTTATTCCAAAAATACTAATCCATATTGCAGCACTTGATATATAACCTATGTATGAAAACATATAGAATCTATCTTCTTCATTAAAACTTTTTAATCCAACAATGAAAGAAACCGCTGCAATAACGAATGATATCGCCGCTAATGCTCCTACTATCAAACCTCCATTACCCCTATTCTGAAATGAATTGTATATACTCATTATCAGAAGTGTCAGTGCAGCTAAAGCCCCTATAGTAGATACTATTCCACCTTTTGAATGCTTTTTGTCTGTAAACTTATAGTTTCCAAATATTTTCCATTTCATTGCTTCACTCTTTCTAATATGTTAATTCTGCGTATGTGCTAAATGTTTAACTTTTCTCTTTTTAAGTCTCTTACAAATATAATAAAATACGAAGCCAAGTAATCCTCCAATTGTATTAAGAATTATATCATCAACATCAAAGCTTCCTACCTTGCTAACCAACTGAATAGTTTCAATTATGATACTATATGCAAATGAAATAATTGTAACTACTATTACATTATTAATCCTACAAGATATTATCGGAAGAAAAAATCCAAATGGCATAAAGAATAAAACATTACCAAATACATTAAGAATCATAGCTTTCATTCCAGTGTTTGACATCATAGCCCAATTCCAGAATCTTGTTATCTCTTTAAAAACCGTAAGATTATAACGATATTCTCTGCCTTCAAGATTTCTTCCAAAGCCTTCAGCAAATAAAAGGAAATAAAGCATACATACCATATAAATTATAAACAACAAACGGCTAAACCAAATTAGCCGTTTCATTTTCTTATCTGCCACTATTCCATCCTAACTAGAACATAATGTCCGACTTGTTTTTGAGTAACTTTCCACCTAATACTATAGATAAAATACCTATAGTTAATCCTGCTACAATTGAAACTACTCCTAACGCTATTGAAACACCGCCTGAATGTCCCATAACTTTGTAAAGTTTTTCTCCCATAATTGTCTCCATTCTGTGTTTATTTTGCGCCATATTGGCTATAATACTCGTCAATTGCTGTTTTCATTGTTTCGTCAATTACTACTTTGCCATTGTATTCCTTATTGTACAAATGTTCAATAACTTCTTCCATTGAAACAATTGCAGCCGTCTCAAATCCGTACAAATCTTTAATCTCATCAAGTGCGCATTTATCGCCTTTTCCCTTTTCCATTCTATTGAGGGAAACAATTAATCCTTTAATTGTAACATCACCTTGAGCTTTAACAATAGGAAATGTCTCTTCTATAGACTTACCCGAAGTTGTGACATCTTCGATTATAATAACTCTGTCTCCGTCTTTGATTGGACTTCCAAGAAGTATTCCTGTATCTCCATGGTCCTTTGCTTCTTTACGATTAGAACAATATCTGATTTCTTTACCATACAAATCGCTATAAGCCATTGTTGTAGCTACACTCAGTGGAATTCCTTTGTATGCTGGTCCAAATAATACGTCAAAATCATCTCCGTAATTATCGTGAATTGCTTTGGCGTAATACTCTCCAAGCTTCTTTAACTGTTTTCCAGTAACATATCCACCTGCATTCATAAAAAATGGAGATTTTCTACCACTTTTTAATGTAAACTCACCAAATCTTAACACTCCACAATCTACCATAAATTCTATAAATTCTTTTTTGTACTGTTCCATTTTAATGCCTTTCCGCAGTTATCTGCTTCGTTAGTTATTTCACAAGACCAATAAGGTCATTAATATCATTTACTTTGTGTTTTATCATATATGATTCTATACCTTTTACTATCTCTGCTGTCAATGTAGGATTAGTAAAGTTGCCTGTTCCAACTGATATTCCTGTAGCTCCTGCTAAAATAAATTCTATAGCATCATCTGCATTCATTATACCACCCATTCCAATAATAGGAAGTGATACTGCACCTGCAACTTGATAAACCATTCTTACAGCGACTGGCTTAATAGCCGGACCTGATAATCCACCTGTCTTATTCGCAAGTGCAAATCTCTGTCTGTCTATATCTATCTTCATTCCTGTAAGTGTATTAATAAGTGAAAGAGCATCTGCTCCACCTGCTTCAGCCGCCTTAGCCATAACTGTAATATCTGTAACATTAGGACTTAGCTTCATAATGATTGGCTGCTTAGCTCTCTTCTTAACCTCTTTAGTAATTGCTTCAACTGCTTTGGGATCCTGTCCAAAGGCTATTCCGCCCTCCTTTACGTTAGGGCAGGAAATGTTGATTTCAAGCATATCTACAGCTTCATCACCAAGTCTTTCAACTACTTCGCAATAATCTTCTGTAGACTTTCCACATACATTTACAATAATCTTAGTATCATATTTTTTAAGAAATGGAATATCTCTGCTTGCAAAAAGATCAATTCCAGGGTTCTGAAGACCAATTGCATTAAGCATTCCACCATATGTTTCGGCTATTCTGGGTGTAGGATTACCTGGCCATGGAATATTGGCTACCCCTTTGGTAACTACTGCTCCAAGCTTACTAAGGTCTACAAATTCGCTATATTCTTCACCAGAGCCAAAGGTACCAGAGGCTACCATTACTGGGTTCTTAAATTCAACTCCTGCTATATTAATCTTAGTATTCATTAGAATTCAACCTCCTCTGCCAGAAAAACAGGTCCATCTTTACAGATTCTCTTATTATGAACATTAGTGTGATGGTCCTTTTCTTTACTTTTACATACACATGCAAGACATGCACCTATTCCACATGCCATTTTTTCTTCAAGCGAAAGCCACGCCTCGATAGAATTGTCGGCTGCATAAGCTTTTAATGCCTTAAGCATAGGTGTTGGTCCACATGCAAAGATTACATCTGGATTTAATCTTTCTGCATTCATAGCATCAATGACATTCCCTTTTGTTCCATGTATTCCATCTTCTGAAGCTATATATAATTTACCATTTTTTTCTAATTCTTCAGTCAGAAATAATTCATCTCTATATCCTGCTGCAATATTTACATTCTCTGTCTTTGATAATTGTTTAGCTAACTCAACCATTGGAGGGATTCCTATTCCACCTGCTACCAGCAAAATATTCTTACCAGCTGCCCTGTCTAATGGAAATCCATTGCCTAGAGGGCCCATAACCTCAATAGTATCGTCTTTGATATATGTGCTAAACTCATCTGTTCCTTTGCCCACAACTCTATACACTATTCTTAGTGTATCACCTTGTATCTCACAGATACTTATAGGTCTTGGAAGTATTCTTGAGCCCTCATTACAGTATAGTGATATAAACTGTCCTGGAACTGCCTCTTTTGCTATGTTATCTGTCTTAATCCACATGCTGAATATTCCAGTGCCTATCTGCTCCTGAGATATTACAGTTACTGTCTCTTTAAAATGATTAGCCATGTGTTCTCCTTTGCCTTAAGTATTAGAATATGCTTGCTATATCTTCTATCATATCAACTACTGCCTGTCTTGAAGCATCGGCATAGTTTTCTTCTCCAAAATTACTGTACTTTTCGTTAGTATACGCTGCAATAATACCTCTTGATGAGTTAACTATTGCTCCAAGTCCATCTTCATTGAAATATGGTTTCAAATCACTTGCTTTTCCTCCCTGTGCGCCATAACCTGGTACCAGAATATAAGCTTTAGGCATAACCTTTCTTAATACCTTGCCCATCTCTGGATATGTAGCACCAACAACAGCTCCTACATAACTGTATGACTCTCCCATATGCTCTTCGCCCCATTTAGCAACCTGTTCTCCAACAAGTTCAGATAATGGTCTTCCATTTACCAGCTGATCCTGAAACTCACCGCTTGACTTATTGGATGTTTTTACAAGGATAAATATACCCTTATTCTCTTCTTTGCACACATCAATAAATGGTTTGATACCATCTGAACCCAAATATGGATTAACTGTAGCAAAGTCTTCATCAAATCCTGCAAATTTATTACTTCCAACCTGAACTTTTCCAAGATGACCAATTGCATATGCTTCAGATGTTGAGCCAATATCTCCTCTTTTAACATCACCGATTACTACTATATCTTTTGACTTAGCATAATCAACTGTTTTCTTAAATGCTATAATTCCTGGAACGCCAAACTGCTCATACATAGCTATCTGTGGTTTAACTGCTGGAATAATATCTCCTGTTGCATCTAATATTCCTTTATTAAACTGCCATATAGCTTCTGCTGCACCATCTAAAGTTTCTCCATATTCAGCATATGCTTTCTTTTGAATATGTTTTGGAACATATTTAAGCATTGGATCTAATCCTACTACTATAGGTGCATTAAGTTTCTGAATCTTTTTTACTAATTTGTTAATCATATTAATCTCCATTTCTTATTTGTCGGTAAATACTATATTACCTGAAACCATTGTATATTTAACTCTTCCTTTGACTTTCATTCCGCCAAATGGAGTATTTTTTCCTTTAGATGCAAATTCGTCTACATTTATAACATATTCTTCATTAGGATCAAATACGACTATATCAGCTATCTTACCCTTCTGAATATTACCTTTATCTATCTCAAGTACTTTTGCTGGATTATAGCTCATCTTCTCAGCCATCTGCATCGGTGTAAGATATCCACCTTCTACTAATACTGTATAAGTAAGTGATGCTGCTGTCTCTAATCCAACTATACCAAATGGTGCTTCTTCTATGCTCTTTTTCTTTTCTTCTTCACTATGAGGTGCATGATCTGTAGATATAACATCCATAATATTATTCATAAGTCCTCTCTTAAGAGCGAGTACATCTTCTTCTTTTCTAAGTGGTGGATTCATCTTATAATTAGAATCTGCTACATTCATATCTGCTTCTGACAATGCAAAATGATGTGGGCAAACTTCTCCTGTAACTCGAACTCCATCTTCTTTAGCAAGCTTAATCATCTTCACGCTATCCTTAGTAGAACAATGGCATAAATGAAGTTTAACTCCTGTCTCCTTTGCAAGAAGAATATCTCTTGCTGTAATAATATCTTCTACGGCATTGCTTATTCCATTAACACCAAATTCCTCTGACTTTTTACCGGCATTAATTACACCGCCATTCACAAGATTTTTATCCTCGCAATGTGCAAATACTGGTACATTAGCACTTGCGGCCTGTACCATAGCTTCCTTGTAAAGTTCAGAGTTCATTACTGATTTACCATCTTCACTAATTGCATACGCTCCTGCTGCCTTCATTCCCACTATATCAGTAACTTCATTACCAGCCTGTCCTATAGTAACAGCACCTACAGGCAGTACATTAACCACAGCTTCCTTAGCAGCTTTATCTGTTATAAGCTTTATCATCTCAGGCGAATCTGTTGCAGGCTTAGTATTAGGCATTGGACATATGCTTGTATACCCGCCCCTTGCTGCCGCCATTGCACCAGTTTTTATTGTCTCTTTATATTCAAATCCTGGTTCCCTTAAATGAACATGTAAGTCTATAAATCCAGGCATAACAAAGCAGCCTCCTGCCTCTATAACTGTATCTGCGTCCTTTGTAATATCTGTATCAATAAGTTCTACCTTGCCATCAACCACATATACATCTGCTATATCATCAAAATGTGTTGCAGGATTAATTACTCTTCCATTCTTAATAAGAATATTCATCGGCTTTTCCTTTCAAATCATACTAATTTATTTAATTATAGCAAAATAAACTTTATTCTACAACTGCAAACTGACTTCTATATAATCTTGCATAAAAACCATTTATTTTTAATAGCTCATCATGATTTCCATGCTCAATAATATGTCCCTTATCCATTACTAATATTACATCTGCTTCTCTGATAGTCGATAATCTATGTGCAACAACAAAACTTGTTCTTCCTTCCATCATTTTATCAAATGCCTTTTGAATCTTTACTTCTGTACGGGTGTCAATATTACTTGTAGCCTCATCAAGTATAAGTATCGGAGGTTTAGTAAGCATTATTCTGGCTATGCAAAGTAACTGTTTTTGACCAGTTGAAATATTTCCTCCCTCTTCTGATATCACTGTATTATATCCATCTTTTAGTCTTTTTATAAAACTATGTGCATACGCTGCTTTTGAAGCTTCTATAATTTCTTCATCTGTTGCATCTTCTTTTCCATATGCAATATTATCTCTTACTGTCCCTGAAAATAGCCATGTATCCTGTAGCACCATTCCAAACTGTTTTCTTAGGTCGGCTCTCTTTATATCCTTTATGTCCGTTCCATTTATCATAATACTGCCTGAATTAACATCATAAAACCTCATTAATAGATTAATAAATGTTGTTTTACCACAGCCAGTTGGTCCAACGATAGCTATCTTTTGTCCTTTGTTTACATCAAGGCTAAATCCATCTATAAGAGGTTTTTCAGGAACATATGAAAAGCTTATATTATCTATGTTAATATTTTTTGCTTCCTCATCAAATGGTATTGCTTCCTCGTCTGATACCTCATCTTCTTCATCTATTATATCAAATACTCGTTTAGCTGACGCAAATGCTGACTGTAGTTCCGCTACTACACCCGATATTTCATTAAATGGCTTGGTATACTGATTAGCATATGATAAAAAACATGATAACTGTCCTACTGATAATCTAAGATTAATGACATTTATGGCACCAATAACACCTACTGCTGCATATACAAGTCCGTTAACAAATCTTGTGCATGGATTGGTAAGAGCCGAGTAAAACTGAGCTAATACTCCCACTTTATTTAATCTTTGATTTATCTCACTGAATTCTTCGCATATTTTTTCTTCACCTGAATAAGTAGTTACGAGCTTCTGATTTCCTATCATTTCTTCAATATATCCTGTAAGCTCTCCTCTAATTGCTGACTGTTCTCTGAATTTAGAAAATATTCTCTTTGAAATAAATGTTGCAACAAAGAATGACAATGGGGTTAATGCCACTACAACTATTGCAATAACAGGATTTATCGCCACCATAAAGCCAAGTGTACCAACTATTGTTATTACGCCTGTTAAAAGTGATGCAAAACCCTGTAAAAGTCCATCTGATACTGTGTCTATATCATTAATTATACTATTAATAATATCGCCGTGAGCCCTTGTATCTGTATATTTAAGGGGAACACTATTAAGCTTTGCAAATGCTTCCTCTCTAAGGTCCTTTACGGTTCTATAAGTTACTTTATTGGTACAATATGTCATAAACCATTGAGCAAATGCACCTATCATTATGGTTACGGCAAGAAGAATCATCTGTTTTGCAACACTATTAAAATCAACATTTCCTTTGTCAATTATATAATCAATAGCATTTCCTATTATAACTGGAGCAAGTAATGTCATGGATACACCTACAACTGCACAAACCATAGCCGTAACCAGCAAACTTGAATAAGGCTTCATATATGATAATAGTCTTTTTAGAATTCCTTTATTATTGAAAATTCCTTTATTACTCATTATTCTTCCTCCTTCTTTAACTGTGATAAATATATTTCACGGTAAAGCTCACAAGATTCAAATAATTCATCATGTTTTCCTATACCTGCAACTTTTCCATCGTCCATAACTATTATATTATCTGCATTTTTAACTGTATTGCATCTCTGTGACACAATTACTACAGTCATAGGTTTTATAAGACCGTTATCTACATTATCCTCAGAATTTTTCTTTAGTTTCGCTATACTTGCTCTTAATTTTGCATCTGTTGCGTAATCAAGAGCGCTAAAGCTATCGTCAAGAACTAATATCTCTGGATTCCTTGCAATTGCTCTTGCAATTGACATTCTCTGTCTTTGACCTCCTGAAAGGCTCTTTCCTCCTTGAATCATCTTAGAATCTAGCTTTTTAGGAAGTTCATTTACAAATTCTGATGCCTGAGCCATCTCTATTGCCCTAAATGCTTCATCATCTGTAATGTCTTCTTTGCCCCATTGGAGGTTTTCCTTTATCGTACCGGTGAATAAGACTGCCTTTTGTGGTACTATTCCAAATTTGTGTCTTAACGCATCTTTATCTATGTCTCTGACATCGATTCCATCTACTAACACATTACCTGATGTTGCATCATAGAATCTTGGCATAAGCTGTAAAAGTGTTGTTTTACCAGAGCCTGTACCTCCTATTATTCCTATTGTTTCACCTGCATTTATTCTAAAATTAATATTCATTAGCGATAGTTCTGGAGAATTCGGATAAGAGAAGCTTACATCTCTAAATTCAATCTTTGCTTCTCCCTTTGCAGCTACGTCATTCATATTTTTATCATTATTATTAACACTTGATGTCAAATCAAATACTTCATTTATTCTGGCTGCACTTGCTGCTCCTTTTGTAAATACAACTACAAGATTAGCCACTACCACAAGTGCTATGGAAATCTGTGTCATATAATTAACAAGTGCTATTACTTTTCCCTGTGTCAGCTCTCCATTATCTACTTGAAATCCTCCAAACCATATTATTGCTACTATTGCAAAATTAAGGATTACGAGATTAAGGGGATTGAGTATCGCTGAAAGTTTGCCTACTTTTATAGCGGTATCTGCCAGATCATCACTAGCATTATTAAATTTTTCTTTTTCCTTTTCTTGTTTTGTAAATGCTCTTACAACTCTTGAGCCAATTAGATTTTCTCTTGTAATAAATGAAACTTTATCGAGTTTTTTCTGTATTACTCTATAAAATGGAATTGAACGGCTCATAATAAAATATAGCACTAACGCTACAAGCACTGCCATTACAAGGAATATCATAGATAGCTTAACATCTATCATTATGGCCATTACAGTTGCTCCTATTACTAAAAATGGGGCTCTTACTACTAATCTTATTAGCATTGCAACTGCAACCTGAATCTGATTAACATCATTGGTCATCCTTGTAATTAATGATGTTGTTCCTATCTTATCTATTTCTGCATGTGAAAGGGCATTGATGTGACTAAACATATCATCTCTAATCATTGTTCCGACTCCCTGCGATGCCTTAGACGCAAGATATTGACATATTAAAGCAAAGCAAAGTCCCAAAACTCCAAGTAATACCATTAATGCACCTGACTTTAACACATATGACTTATCATTACCTGCAATTCCAATATCTATAATCTTAGCCATTACTAATGGAACAATAAGTTCAAACACTGCTTCAAGGAACTTAAATAACGGACCAATGGTGACTTCTATTTTAAAATATTTAAGATATCTAGCTAATTTTCTCATAATTCTCCATTTCTAATATTTTATTGCAAAATTTTTATTTATTCAGTCACACTATTTTATCAGATATTCAAATAAATTCAAGAAGAATGCTAAGAACTGCTAAATATCTCCCAAAGTCATAAAATCATGCCGCTATTTGTGCAATATGCTAGTATCAGTTATAAAGAGTACCTTCTGACACCCTAATCCTATCATATAAAAATGAGCTATCTCCACCATTTTGGCTTCAATAGCTCATCTTCTACTATCTAATTATGTCAGAAAACTTTCAAGTTTATGCTTCGTCTTCTTCTTTTTTCTTCTTTGCCTTGGTCATTCCTGCTACCGCTGCTGATGTTAACATAAGTCCTGCATATAAAATTGCATTGTCGTTATCACCTGTCTTTGGTGCATCTGTTGGGTCTTCTTCATCAACGATATCTTCCATTGATTCTGGAATGATAATCTCTGGCCTATTTAGTGGAACATCTTCATCTGGAATTACTTCTGTTGTTACATAATATACATTAATAACATTTTCTTCGGTTCCAATTGTAATTGGTGTTGTAGCCGAGTCAAATTCACATCCTGTAAGGTCAACAGTAGTCTCTGGATATGTTGAAATAACTGTTCCAAATAATGCTTCAAGCTCAGCACTATCAACTAACTCATTATCAATATAGTAATTAACTACATATCCAAATGTTGCTTTCTCATATAGTACATCAATTACATTCTCTTCTGCATTAGCTGATATATGAAGATTTCCATCTACAAGTTCACCATTCACAACTGTTCCTGCCTTATATCCGATTGGAATATATTTGTCAGTATCAACTGCAATATCTGAGTCAAATTCAACTGAACCTGCATCTCTAGTGATAAATCCATCTTCTGATACTTCATCCTGATAATAATTAATTGTATAATTAATATCAGCCTTTGTATAAAGAACCTTAATTACCTGTGAATTATCATTCTGAACTGTTGTTTCTCCACTTACTATTGTTCCTGGAACTATATATCCCTCTGGTGCAAATGCAGTATCATCTACTGTTATTTTATCACCAAAGATTCCATTACCATCGACTTTATCAATCATGTTAGCTTCATCTGTTGTATCCTTAAAATACTGAATCTGATAAGCAAACTGTCCTTTTGTATATACTACATTTATTACATTTGCTTCTGCATTAGCTGTAATTATTGTATTACCACTTACAACTCCTGCATTGTAGCCTGTTGGTCTGAATAAATCTACTGCAACTTGATCTTTAACATCAGCTCCAAATGCTGCACTGCCAATGTCAGTTCCAAGACTAGCTCCATCTAAGGAATCCTGATAATAGTTTACTGTATATCCAAATATATCCTTTGTATATACAACATTTATTACCTGATTGTTGTCTGCAAGAACTACTAGTGAACCTGTAACTGTTCCAGGAACCTTATATCCTTCTGGTGCAAACTCAGTATCATCTACTGTAATTGTACTACCAAATGTTCCTGTACCATCTGTACCATCTAAATAATTCTCTGCTGATACTGAATCCTTATAATAATTGATTGTATAGCTAAATGTATCCTTTTCATATACAACATTTATTACATTATTAGCTGCATCTGCTGTAATTGTAAACTTATTGTCTGCTGAAACATTATTACTTACTACTTTACCTTCTGACTTATATCCTGTTACTGAATGCCCTGTAAGAGGAATCTCAACCTGGCTTCCAAATTCTGCCTTAAGGTCTGATGTTGTATACTGAAGTGTTGAATCTGATACTTCATCAAGATAGTAATTAATCTTATAAGTTATATCTGCTTTACCATATACAACTGTAATAACCTGATTATTGTCTGCCTGAACTTTAAGATTTCCATCTACTGTTCCAGGTCCTTCATATCCAGGTACTTCGCTTAAGAAAGCAAATTTATCTACTGTTATATTTGAATTAAATACTGCATCATTAACTTTTGTTTCATTTATAAAGTTATCTTCTGATACTGAATCCTTGTAATACTTAATTGTGTAGTCAAATGAATCCTTTGTATAAAGAACATTAATTACATTGTCTGTTGTTATTGCTGTTATTACTGTCTGACCACTAACAACGCCGTTCTTATAGCCTTCTGGCTTATAAAGGTTACTGTTAACAAGTGATGTTACATCTTTTCCGAATTCTGCTGTACCGCCATCTGTACCAATCTTAGCTCCATCTAAGGAATCCTGATAATAGTTGACTGTATATCCAAATGTATCCTTTACATATACAACTTTAATTACATTTGAATTAGCATCTGAAGTAATTGTAAACTGTCCTGTTACACTTCCTAATTTATATCCTTCTGGCATCTTGTATGTTGTGCTATATGGGATATTCTCTCCAAATGTAAGAGCTGTTCCCTTTACACCTATTAATTCTCCCCCCATTCCTTTTTTGCTACGCATAACCCCCTCTTTAATATTAACTTTTTTTGTAAAATTAATCTTTTTACCCAAAAATCATTGACAAAGTAGAATAGTTATAGTAAGATATCATCTGTGTTCAGCAAAAAAGCTGTGCGCGAGTGGCTCAGCGGTGGAGCACCTCCTTGCCAAGGAGGGGGTCGCGGGTTCGATTCCCGTCTCGCGCTTAAAAAAATAGAATACCACTAACGTGGTATTCTATTTTTTTAAGCGCAAAACTGTAGAGAGAAGCCATCAAGTTGCAGCAAATATATAGGCAATTTAATAACATGACTTGCAACTTGTTATACCTTGCTTGCAAGGTATTGTTCGACTTCCTGTCTCGCGCTACAATGTACATTTATGAAGAATGCTTCGCATTCTTCCAAGCGCTTGTGCCGACAAGCGCTTTTTTATATAATAGGAAATTACGCAGTAGCGTGAAACATTTAAGAAGAATGCCTCGCATTCTTCCAAGCGCTTGTGCCGACAAGCGCTTTTTTATTATGATTTTATTTCGAGTCGGGAGAAAATGTAACCGTATGACAATATTCAATAAATTTTTCCTGTGGCAATGGCTTAGAAAAATAATATCCTTGAATATAATTAATTCCCATCTCTATTATCATATCCAGCTGTTCTTTATCTTCTACACCTTCAGCTACTATCTCCATTCCCATTTGTTTAACCATTGCAGCAGAACTATTAATTACCATTCTTCCTTTTTTCTTATCTGAAGCCATATTCACAAGAGTTCTGTCAAATTTTATAATATGTAGTGGTAATTCTGTCAGCGACGATATATTAGAATATCCTGTCCCAAAATCATCTAATGAAAAGCTTATTCCTTTATCAGTAAGTTCTTTCATATTCTTAAGTAATATCTTAGGAGATGTCGCTAATGCCGTCTCAGTTATCTCAAGATTAATCTGCTCTTTTTTAATATTATATTTATCAATAAGACTTAGTACTTTTTCAACCAAATCCTCCTGCATACATTGTACTACCGATAAATTGATATCTATATATTCTAAGCCCAAATCTGCTATATCTGTGTCTCTTATAAATTTAAATACCTTATTAAATACTATCTCACCAATCTTAAGTATACTTCCATTTTTTTCTGCAATAGGAATAAACTCATCTGGCGATATAAATCCGATTTCTGGATCAATTAATCTTATCAATGCCTCAGCACAATTAATTTTATTCTTATCATATGAGTATATAGGCTGATAATACATTGTAAAATAATCATTCTCTATAGCTGAATTAATACAGCTTGCAATCTTTACTCTTCTATCAGCTTTTTCCAAATCAATGTCATTAATTAAAATTACATTAGAGTTTCTTTTTTCAAATTTTCTAAAAGTATTATTACAAAAATAAAATGCATCAATATTAGATACATCATGCGGAGTTGCAATGCTCATAAGTCTGCATTCGAGATGAATCTTGTTTCCATTCTCCTCCCATGTGCTATTAAATCTCTCTATAATACTTTGTATATTACTATCTATTCTAATATTATTCTTATCCATATACATAATACAAAACGTATAATGGTCTAAAAAATATACATTTTTCTCTGATAATATTTCAAGAAACTCTCCTATACTTCTAAGTATTTCATTGGTTCTCTCTCCACCAATAGTCTGACTCATTAATTTTAATTCTTCTATATTAATAAGTAAAAGATGCATTTCATTATTCATTTTACAGTTAATAGTAAATATATTGTCAAAGCTGTGCTTATTAAATACTCCAACATTTTCATCAACAGACTCATCCGTCTTTTGAATAGTAAGATAAATAAGCATTGTACAAATAGACAATCCAAAATACTGAATCAGAACTCTAGAATCAATCAATTGAATAAGTGCAGTAACAAGTCCCATAACAAAAAACAATGTCACGCTAACCTTAATTCTAATTGACAAAGTGCTTATTCCCCTGACAACCTTAACAACTCCATATATACCATAGAATATAGCTACAATATAAAGAATAAACTGTAGATTTCCTCTATAGTATTCCATTTTATCATTATATCCAAATACGAAATTAGTCCATTTGTTTGTAATAATAATCAATATTGAAATCAATATCGGTAAAAACAATATAATTCTTCTGAATCTTCCTTCTCTAACAATCTTATTCTCTGTAAGTGCATTAGTATATATAGCATATAGAAATGGACTTATATTTAAGCATAAAAAATACGCATAATTTAAAAAGTTTAGGATTGGTTCAGCACATGTATCTGTGTGCATATTTCCATATGCATTTAAAATATTAATAATTGTTCCAACTAATCCTACAATGATAAGTGCTCCAAATACTCTATTATGTAATCTATGTGTATTCTTATTTAAAAAGTGCGTAAACAGAATAATTAGATACACTAAAATAGCACAGTAATTATATTCAAAAACATAATCCATATATTTTCTTCTTTCCGTAATAGTTATGTACTACATTATATCAAATATTACATTTATTTACAATCAAACTGTAGCTCTAATTTCCTTCATTTTTTCAATTTAAAAAGAAATGAGACATAGCATTCAGTATGTCTCATTCTATCCTCATGATTTTATTTAGTTATATATACAAACCCTTTATCATTCTTATTCATTAAGCAATGTACTGCTGAATTTCTTCTTTTAAATCATCGCAACTATCATCATATATTACTAACTCAATTTTATTATCAAGTCCCATATTCATAACACCAATCAATGATTTTGCATCAATATTAAATCTTCCTCTTTTCATATCCATATTATAAGGATATTTTCCAACTTTATTAACAAAATCCATAATTCCCATAGTATCTTTGAACATAATCTGCATCTTGTTCATTATCGTCACCTTGCTTTAAATCTTTCTATTTTTGTATTTTCCCATCAGCTTATACTCAAAATGGGTAAGATTCTAATTAGAATCTTACCCATGATATCACCCATATTATTACTTTATATGAATTATTTGTTAATTTTTATTAAATAGATTCAGATACTTCACTTACTGAATCCGCAGCAGTATTTTGCTCATTGTTAGTGGTCTCTGCATTGCCTTGTTCTTCATTTTTAATAAAATCTAGAAGTTCATTAATATCCTGATCAGGTTTTTTAAAGCCTCCCGAAAGTTTTGTCATAGTAACCATCTCTCCACCTTCAGTCTTAGTTGTTGTCTTTAGGTATAGACTTCCATCAGGCCCTGTAACTATCTCCTGTGTCGTAGTATCTTCATCTTCCTCTCCACCACCTGAGCCTCCTGATGACTGTACTCCCTGTGTTTCTTCGCCAGTAGTTTCTGTACTGCCTGCCATATCATTACTGTCCGTTATTACAATTGTATCTCCATATACATTTGCCTGAGCACCTGTTATAGTATAGGTTCCAGACGGAATAGCATCCATGCTATTCAAGATAGTGCTTACATAGTTGTCTGTATTAACGGCTGATGTTCCAGATGTTTCATCTTCTGTTGTACTTTGTACTGCTTTAGTAGCATTTACTGGGTTTGTTGTGTAAAATGTCGTACCAAGCAGTGCTGTGATTTCGTTAATATCCATGTACTTCTCCTATCAAAAAATGTATTTTTGTTACATTTATATTTCGACATACTAACTAATATACTAAAGCTGATTCACATACTTTTCATCAAATCAACACAAAGCTTCTATATCAATACATATGTTTCTGGTCGCCTATCTCTAAAAACGCCCCAACTTTGTCTCATCTGCCTGATTTCATCAATTTCAAACTCATTTGTAAGAATCATCTCGCTCGTTCTATCCGCACATTTAATCAACGCTCCCGTTTCATCTGTAATAAATGATGAACCATAAAATGTTAATGATGAATTCTGATTTGAATTATCCTCACTTGGTGTTACTATTTCAGTTCCAACTCTATTTGCAGCCGCAACTGGCATAATATTTGCCGCTGCGTGTCCCTGCATACACCTCTGCCAATGTGGCATACTGTCACATTCAAGTATAGGTTCTGAACCAATTGCTGTTGGATATAGAAGCATATCTGCACCAAGAAGTGCCATACTTCTAGCTGTTTCTGGAAACCATTGGTCCCAGCATATTCCAACTCCTACATTACCAAACTCGGTATCCCAGACTTTAAATCCAGTATCTCCAGGTGTAAAGTAGAATTTTTCCTGATAAAAATGATCATCTGGAATATGTGTTTTTCTATAAGTTCCCATTACATTTCCATCAGTATTAACTACAGCTACTGTATTGTATGTGGTATTTCCTGCCCTTTCATAAAAGCTGACAGGAATAACAATATGTAACTCTTTAGCAAGCTTTTTCATCTCATTTACGGCTGGATTCATCTCAGTTGTAGTTGCAATATTATAATACTCATAATTTCTTTCCTGGCAAAAGTACGGTGTCTCAAAAAGTTCTGGAAGTAAAATAATATTTCCACCATCTATTGCAGCTTTTTTTACAAGCGTTGATGCTTTTTGAATATTCTCTTCTATTGCCATATTATTAGGTAGTTCCCCTTCACATGACATTTGAATTATTGAAATCTTTGTCTTCATCTGGTTCTCCTTTACAGTCTGTATTATTTGTCAAAATAAGGAATTTGCTGTGTTATACAATGAATATTGCCACCACCAATAAGAATATCTCTTGCCTTAATCTGAATAACACTTCTTCCTGAGGTCTTAAATATATCTTCGAGTATCTTCTTAGCGATATCATCCATAGGGTCATCAAACGCTGGCATTATTATATTCTTATTGGAAATGTAGAAATTAACATAAGAACCAGCAAGTCTTTCACCTGGTGTTCTTGTTGGTTCACCATTAAATTCATCAAGTCCGTTACATTCATCTTCAGTCATGTGAATAGGCTTCGGAAGTGGAAGTTTATGAACTGTTATCTTTCTCCCCTTACTATCAGTCTCGTTACTTAGGATATCATAACAGCTCTTAGACAGTTCATATTGCGGGTCCTTCTCATCATCTGTCCAAGCTAGTACAACCTCGCCGGGTCTTACAAAAGCACATATATTATCAACATGTTCATTTGTTTCATCATTATAAATTCCACGTTTAAGCCATATCACTTTTTGAACATTTAGATAATCTTTAAGTTTTTTTTCTATCTCTTCCCTGCTCATATCAGGATTACGGCCTTCACTTAAAAGACATGCTTCTGTAACCATAGCTGTTCCATCTCCATCAGTATGGATTGAACCACCTTCCAAAACAAAATCACTAGCGTCATAGACATCTTTTTCAAGCAAATCACACATTTTAACTGCCATTAGATTATCTTTATCCCAGGGAAAATAAAGCCCATCGACCATTCCTCCCCAGGCATTAAAGTACCAGTTAATTCCTCTAAGTTCACCTTTTTCATTCTTTACAAATGTAGGCATAACATCTCTTGCCCATGCATCATCATTAGACATCTCAACAACTCGAATATTAGATGGAAGCGAATTCCTTGCATTCTCATACTGAGACGCACTGGCACACATAATAACTTTCTCTGACTTAGCTATTGCACATGCTACTTCTATAAATGCGTGTCTTGCACTATATGCGCCATACTGCCATGAGTCTGCCCTTTCGGGCCAAATCATTATACAGCCATAGTGTTCATCATATTCTGCTGGCATATAAAAGCCATCTGACAACGGAGTAGATTTCAATATTCTCATAATAGTTCTTCCATTTCCTTTAGTAGTTCTTCAAAAACATCTAGTGCCATTTCTATTGGTTTTGCCGTAGACATATCGACGCCTGCCATTTTAAGCAAATCTATAGGATTCTTACTGCTGCCTCCTGTAAGAAATTGCATATAATCCTTTACACCTTCTTCTCCTAATTTCATAATTCTTTTTGACAATGCTATAGCTGCCGAAAATCCTGTTGCATATTGATATACATAAAACGGAGTGTAGAAATGTGGGATTCTTGCCCATTCCATCTCTATTTCCTTATCTATATCTATATTATCTCCAAAGTATAATTTATTAAGATTATAATATATCTGGCACAGATTTTCATCAGTAAGTGGTTCTCCATCTTTTACCAGCTGGTGTGTAATCTTTTCAAATTCAGCAAACATTGTCTGGCGATATAAAGTTCCTTTAAATTGTTCTAAGAAATAGTTAATCAGATAGGCTTTCATCTTTTTATCTTCTGTCTTGCTTATAAGATGATGTATTAGTAATGACTCATTGCATGTAGATGCAACCTCTGCTACAAATATCTTGTATCCAGCATATGGATATGGTTGAGTTTTGTCTGAATAATAAGAGTGAATTGCATGACCCATTTCATGAGCAAGCGTAAATACATTATTCAGATTATCCTGATAATTTAATAGTACATAAGGATGTGTTCCATAAGCTCCCCATGAATATGCACCACTTCTCTTACCTTTATTCTCATATATATCTATCCAGCCATTATTAAAGCCCTCATCCAAAATCGACAGATACTCTTCGCCCATTGGCTCCAGCCCTTCTCTAACCATCTTCTTAGCTTCCTCAAATGAAATAACTGGCTTAACATCACTTGCCATAGGTGCATATAAATCATACATATGAAGTGTGTCAACATTTAAAGCTTTTCTTCTTAACTCAACATATTTATACATTAAAGGCATTCTTTTATGAACAGTTTCAATAAGATTATCATATACCTCTTCTGGAATATGATTACTACTAAGAGCCATCTGCCTTGTAGAATCGTAATTTCTAACCTTTGCATAGAAAGAAGCTTGTTTTAGATTAGCACTATAAACCGAACTTAAAGTATTCTTATACTGCGCATATGTGTGATAAACTGCCATAAATGCGTCTCTTCTTACATCTCTATTCTCGCTTTCAAGCATTTTTACAAAATTACCATGTGTTAGCTCAACTTTATCACCATTCTCATCTGTAATAACAGGAAACTTAATATCTGCATTATTGAATAACGCAAATATATCAGATGGCGCAGTACTGATTTCTTCAGTTCCTGCAAGAATTTCTTCCACCTCTCTCGAACGAATATGAGATTTTTTCTCTATAAGGTCCTTGATTATTTTCTTATATATTCTAATTCTGTCATTGTCTTCTACAAATTCTAACAGCTTACTTTCATCCATACTTAGTAACTCTGGCTCAACAAATGCGCCAGCTCCTGAAATCTTTATCATAAGATTCTGAGCCTTTGCTGCAAATGACTGATATGTTGTATTTCCAAGGTTCTCATGAAGTTTTTGATTGGCATATACATAAATTCTCTCTGAAAGCTTTGATATTTCATCATCAAATTCTAAAAATTCCAGTAGTTTATCTGGTGACTCGCTAAGTTTTCCCTCATAATCTGCATATTTTTCAACCATCTCATCTGTTTTTTTTAGTTCTGTTTCCCATTCCTCATCTGTAGGATATAAATCAGAAATAGCCCACTTATACTTTTCTGATATTTCCTCTCTTGACTTTAATATCTTTGCTTCGCTCATTCTTCTGCCTCCTACTTTATTATTCTTGAAATATCCTTAAACTTTTCATTTTCTGCTGTTTTTAGTAGTTCAAAAAGTATAGCCTCATAACTAGTGATTTTGATACCCTCTATTCTTGCCCTGTTAATTGCATTTTTCTTATCTGATTTGTGTCTTGAATCTACACAATCTTCTACTATATAAACATTATATCCATTTTCTTTGAGTTCCATAGCTGTCTGCAATACGCAAATATGACTTTCAACACCGCAGATAACAATTGAGTCTTTACCAGATTCATCAATATATTCTTTTACACTATTATCTGAATAAGCACTAAATGTCATCTTATCAAATATCTTTGCTTCAGGTAATATATCACTTATCGCTTTAATTGTTGCTCCAAGTCCTTTCTTATACTGCTCTGTAATAACGCACTCAACATTTAAACATTCAGATGAGCTTAAAAATCTAATACAATTATCAATAATATCATTACTTCTGTTCATAGCTGGTACTAATTTTTCCTGAAGATCAATAACCAGTATTAATGCTTTGTTACATTCTATCATATCCTAATATTCTCCTTTTCCTGTCCTCTATATCAGTCCCAATGACTTAAGTATAAATAAATTTCCCGTTATTGAAAATGCTGATAACAATGTTGTAAGTACAACTATACTTATAGTTATTACTCCATCATTATGCATATTCTTTGCCATTATATAACAGCTTGGAGTAGTTGGCGCACCAAGCATTATCAGTATAGCAATTAATTTATCGCCTGTAAATCCAAGTGCCACTGCTACTGGAAGAAGTATTAGAGGCTGAGCTACAAGTTTAATGAATGCAGCCGCTATACTAGGCTTAATCTTAGCTATAGCCTTTCTACCTTCAAATCCTGCTCCAATGCAGATAAGAGCCAAAGGTGATGCCATTTTAGAAAAATTGCCAAGTGTTGTATCTATTATCTTTGGAAAATCTATTCCTGAGAGTGAACATACCAAACCCGCAAATATACTTATAATAATAGGATTCTTCAGTATATTAATAAATGCCTTTTTTATATTTGATTCTTTATTATCATCACCTTCAAATGTTAAAACTATTACTGAATAGATATTGTAAAGTGGGACTGCTCCAATAATCATAAGTGGTGCCATTCCAACATTACCACTAATATTCTGAATAAATGCAATTCCTAATACGGCCGCACTTCCTCTAAAAGATGCCTGTGTAAATGCTCCGATTATGCTCTTATCTTTAACAAAAAGCTTTGCGCCTCCCCAAACCGCAAAAAAGCAGACTGTTGTTGCTATCATACAATACAGAACATATTTCAAATCAAATACTGTTCTTATATCAGCATTTAATATGTCCGTAAATAGTAATGCTGGCAATGTTACTGTAAAATTGAATTTGTTAGCGACCGTAACAAAACTATCATTTAATAAATTAATTCTCTTTAATATATATCCTACTATCATTACCAGAAATATCGGCATTGTCGCATTCAGGCTAAAAATAAAATTATCCATTATACTATTCTTTCTTAAGTTTGATGTCTATAATTATATCATTGAATGCCGATGTTTCAACCTTTTTGTTAACTTTAATTGATTTTTAAAAATGTGAGGTATATAATAGTTTTATTATATTAATGTTTCACGTTGTTGCGTAATTTCCTATTGTTGTTGCGTAATTTCTTATTATAGAAAAAGGAGTTTTAAGATGAACATCATAAATACTAATATATTATCTTCTAATCAATATCACGATGCCCGTAGTTTAATTGATATTTGTAGAGAAGCCGACAACTCTGATGGTATAGCTTTTTTAGAACCTGAGATGAATGTATATACTAATTTTCCATGCTTCTTTTTAATGTATGAAAGCAGCACACTTATTAGCTTTCTTTCCATATTTATCCCTGATGAGGGAGAATGTGAGATATATGCTAATACTCTTCCCGAATATAGAAATAACGGATATTTTAAAGAACTATACAACTTGGCTGTTAAGAAGATTAACAGTTACGGAATCAAAAAAATCTTAATAGTTAATGATCCTGCAAGCCTATCTGGTGTTTCTGCTATTCATTCAGTCGGTGGTTCTTTTTTGAATTCTGAATTTATGATGGAATATAATATGTCTCTTGAGCCTAATCCTAAGCATTCTCTTACTATCATGTCTGATACCATTAATCAGACAGAATACTTCTCTAGTTTTCACGGTGAACTGCAAGTTGGAAGTTGCAAAGTAGAACATATTCGTGGTGCAGCTACCATATATGAATTTGAAGTATTAGCCAAAGAACGTGGCAAAGGATATGGCACAGAAACTTTATTGCTTGTCCTTGATGAACTTATTAACAGTGGATGTCACAGAATCCTTCTTGAAGTAAGTTCACAAAATACAGCTGCTTATGCAATGTATTCACATCATGGATTTATTCATTCTTCACAGATAGATTATTATATGGTATAGATAAATCTCTCACCATCGTGAATTTTTTGAACTGCAAAGCAGTTTTTCTTTTAATTGATTTACTATATTATGTAGTTTCCTATTCCATATAAAAAGTGCTTTCATTGATACGGCTCCAATAAGTTAAACTTTACTGGTATCTGTACAATTCAAGCACTTTTTATATATCTGTTAATATTCTATTATATTATTCTAATATTCCAATATTGCTAAGTGGCCAATAAGTAAATAAAGCTTTACCCAAAATCTTGTCTTTACTTACATACTCATCGCCTTCTTCATATTCCTTTAAAGACGGCCATACTCTTGCATCAGATGAGTAGTTTCTATTATCTCCAAGCATTAAATACTTACCTTCAGGTATGTTAAATTCATAAGGTCCTGTACCATTAATCCATACTTCCTTAAGATAATCTTCCTGAAGTGGTCCTTCTATAAGTCCTCCTTCTGAATCATATATATATATCTGTCCATTGTTAATCTTAACAGTTTCACCAGGTAATCCTATAATTCTCTTAACATAATTCTGACTCTCATCAAGAGGATACTTAAATATTACAATATCTCCTCTTTCAGGATCATCAAATAAATAAGAAAATCTAAATCCAACCATTCTGCTTCCTGTCATGATTGTATTCTCCATAGAGCCTGTAGGTACAGTAGCATTAACTATTATGAATCGGTCTATAACGAATGCAATAAGTGCTGCAATAATAAGCATCTTAACCCAGCTCCATATCTCCGCTTTAAGGTTAAATTCTTCATCTTTTTCTTTATCTTTTATATCACTTTTATCATTATCAATATCTTCGTATATATCATCTGAAATCTCATTATTATAATTATCAGAAGTAATATCTGTATTCTCTATATTGTTATCATTACTTGAATCATCATCTATATCAACTATCTCACTAGACATCAGATCTTCATCATTATATCCATCAAATATCTCGAAACCATCAGACTTTAATTCTTCATCTTTTTCTTTATCCATTGCTACCTCCAACTTACTTTTGCATGTCTGATTGTACCACTTTTGTAGATATATAACAATAAGAATTAAACAATTCACGTTTATTTTACAATTACCTTAACCTAAAAATCTGTATGCCATATAAAGACGTACCATCCTATCAATAATATCCAACTACAGTACGTAGAAGCCCATCCATTCTGAAAATCGTGTGAGCAATTTGGGGAATCAGTGTTTCTGTTCTTCCAAATACTGTAATATGTATACGAATGATACATATTTATATGACATACAGACTTTCACATCTATATATTGCTGTAACCCATTAAACTATAGTCAACTTCTCTTGCAACCTCACGTCCCTCACGGATAGCCCATACTACTAAGGACTGTCCTCTGTGCATATCTCCTGCTGTAAATACATTTGGAACATTTGTTGCATATTTACCATGGACTGTAGCCACGTTAGTTCTAGCATCTATATCTACTGAAAATGCTTTTGTAACATATTCTTCACTTCCAAGAAATCCGGCTGCTATAAGAACCAGGTCGGCTTCAACAGAATATTCACTTCCTTCAACCTCTTTCATCTGCATTCTGCCAGTCTTTTTGTCAAAGATTTGCTCAAGCTTAACAAGCTTTACCTTAATAAGATTACCTGCTTTATCAGCAATAAACTCTTTAACCGTTGTCTGATATGCTCTAGGATCAGTGCCAAATACTGATATAGCTTCCTCCTGACCATAATCAGTTTTTAAGACTCTTGGCCACTGTGGCCATGGATTTGTCTCACTTCTTGACTCTGGAAGCTTTGGCATCATCTCAAGCTGAAGAACTGATTTGGCGCCATGTCTCATTGATGTTCCAACACAGTCATTGCCTGTATCACCACCGCCGATAACTATAACTTTTTTATTCTTGGCTGTGATAAATATACCCTCCTTCAGTTCAGTATCAAGCAAACTCTTAGTGGTCGATTTAAGAAAATCTACTGCAAAATATATTCCCTTTGCCTCTCTTCCAGGTACCTTAATATCACGAGGTTTTGAAGCTCCACAGGCAAGAATAACCTTATCATAGTCTTTAAGAAGATCAGCTGCCTTAATATCTTTTCCAACATTAGCAGCAGTGATAAAAGTAATACCCTCTTCTTTCATAATATTAATCTTTCTATCTATGACTTCTTTTCCAAGTTTCATATTAGGAATACCATACATAAGAAGTCCGCCAACTCTGTCTGACCTTTCAAATACAGTTACATTATGACCTCGTCTGTTCAACTGGTCTGCCGCTGCAAGACCTGCCGGTCCTGAACCGATTACCGCTATTTTTTTATCTGTTCTTACTTTCGGAGGATTTGCGTCTGCATATCCTTCTTTATAAGCATTTTCGATAATTCCATACTCATTTTCCTTAACAGATACAGGCTTGTCATGAAGACCACATGTACAGGCTGCCTCGCACAATGCTGGACATACTCTGGCTGTAAATTCAGGAAAATTATTTGTCTTCATAAGTCTGTTGTATGCCTGTTCCCAGTTGCCATTGTAGATTAAATCATTCCATTCGGGAATAAGATTGTTAAGTGGACATCCTGAGGTCACACCCCCTATTGTCATTCCTGACTGGCAGAAAGGAACTCCACAATCCATACATCTTGCTCCCTGAAGCTGCTGATGTTCCTTAGTCAAAGGTGTATGGAATTCGTTAAAGTTTTTAATTCTGTTCTTAGGTGAAACTGACGTGCTTTGCTCACGCTCATATTCTAAAAATCCTGTTGGTTTACCCATTCCATTTTCCTCCTAATTCTTTGTCATAGCATAAAATGCTTCAATCTGTGCCTGCTCGCTGCTAAGTCCTTTTTCTTCCATCTGAACTATTGCCATAAGCATTTTTTCATAGTCATGTGGAATAATCTTCTTAAAGTTAGGAAGATAATCTCCAAAGTTATCAAGTATTTCTTTACCTTTTTCAGAATTTGTATATGCTACATGATTCTGAATCATTTCCTTTAAGTCTAATACATCATATTTTGATGTTACTTCATACGCTGAAACAAGCTGCTTATTTAGCTTGGTATATAGGTCTCTCTCTTCATCAAGTACATATGCTACGCCGCCACTCATACCTGCTGCAAAATTCTTTCCTACCTTACCGATGATGACAACTCTACCACCTGTCATATACTCACAGCCATGATCTCCAACTCCTTCAGCAACTGCTGTAGCTCCTGAATTTCTTACACAGAAACGCTCTCCTGCAACGCCATTAATATAAGCTTCACCACTTGTTGCTCCGTATAATGCAACGTTTCCAATAATAATGTTTTCATCTTTTTTAAAGATAGTTCCAGCAGGTGGATAAACTATAAGTTTACCTCCTGACAATCCTTTTCCAAAATAATCATTACTATCGCCTGTAAGTTCAAGCGTTAATCCTTTTGGAATAAATGCTCCAAAGCTCTGTCCGCCTGCACCCTTACATTTAATGGTAAATGTGTCAGGTTCAAGTCCTTCACTATGGGCTTTTGTAATTTCCGAACCAAATATTGTACCAAATGACCTGTCTGTATTAGAAACATCGAGTTCAATACTCTTCTTCTTTTTAGCAAGAATATCTGCCTTCAGTTTTTTAACCAGTACTTTTTCATCCAGTGTCTTATCAAGTTGAAAATCATATACATTTTTCTTATTGTATACTATCTTTTCTTTGCTATATTCCGTACAAAGAATCTTTGAAAGGTCAATCTTTGCTGCTCTTTCACTAAGATTTTCTTTAGTCTTTAAGAAATCACTTCTGCCAACTAGCTCATCAACTGTACGAATTCCAAGTTCAGCCATATATTCTCTTAATTCTTCTGCAATGAATTTCATAAAGTTAATAACATATTCTGGCTTGCCCATGAATCTTTTTCTAAGTTCAGGATTCTGAGTAGCAACACCGACTGGACATGTATCCAGATTACATACTCTCATCATTACACAGCCCATCGTAATAAGTGGTGCCGTAGCAAATCCATATTCTTCTGCTCCTAATAAAGCTGCTACTAATACATCTCTGCCACTCATTAACTTACCATCAGTTTCAACAACAACCTTATTTCTAAGACCATTCATTATAAGTGTCTGATGTGCTTCTGCAAGTCCAAGCTCCCATGGAAGTCCTGCATTATATATTGAGTTTCTAGGTGCAGCTCCTGTACCACCATCATATCCAGATATAAGAATTACCTGTGCACCTGCTTTGGCAACACCAGCCGCAACCGTACCAACACCTGCTTCTGATACAAGCTTAACTGAAATCCTTGCATCTGTATTGGCATTTTTACAGTCATATATAAGCTGTGCAAGATCCTCAATTGAATAAATATCATGATGTGGTGGTGGTGAAATAAGACTTACCCCTGGTGTTGAATGTCTTGTCTTTGCAACCCATGGATATACCTTTTTACCAGGTAAATGTCCACCTTCTCCAGGTTTAGCACCCTGCGCCATCTTTATTTGAATCTCATTTGCACTAACAAGATATCTTGAAGTTACTCCAAAACGTCCTGATGCAACCTGCTTAATAGCTGAACATTTATTAAGTCCGTCTGCACCTGTTTCAAGCCTTTCAAGGCTTTCGCCACCTTCACCACTATTTGACTTACCATGAATAGTATTCATAGCTATAGCCAGTGTTTCATGTGCTTCCTGCGAAATAGAGCCGTATGACATAGCTCCTGTCTTGAATCTCTTTACAATAGAATCTACACTTTCAACTTCATCAATGGAAATTCCTTTCTCTGGGAAGTTAAAATCCATAAGTCCTCTTAGATTAACTGGTTCAATTTCTTCATTGATTGCCTTTGTATATTCTTTAAATAGCTTATAATCACCTGTTCTTGTGGATTCCTGAAGAAGGTGAATTGTCTTAGGATTATATAAATGTTCTTCTTTCCCACTTCTGAATTTGTGTGTTCCCATACTTTCAATAGTAAGGTCAACACCTAATTCTAATGGGTCAAATGCTGTAGAATGAAGGTCATTTACTTCTTTTTCTATATCTTTAAGCGATATACCTCCGATTCTGCTGACAGTATTTGTAAAATATTTAGAAATAACATCTTCTGAGATACCAATTGCTTCAAATATCTGCGAACCTTGGTATGACTGTATAGTTGAAATTCCCATCTTAGATGCAATCTTAACTATTCCTTGTAATACCGCATTATTATAATCATTTACTGCTGCATAGTAATCTTTATCAAGCATATCTGAATCAATTAACTGCTTAATTGTATCCTGTGCCAGATATGGATTTATTGCGCACGCACCATATCCTAATAATGTAGCAAAATGATGTACTTCTCTTGGCTCGCCGCTTTCAAGGATAATCGCAAGTGAAGTTCTCTTTTTAGTAATTACTAAATGCTGATGTAATGCTGATACTGCAAGCAGCGATGGAATAGCAACATGGTTCTCATCTACTCCTCTATCTGAAAGGATAAGGATATTAGCACCATCTCTATGCGCTCTGTCCGCCTCTACAAATAAATGTTCAATAGCTCTTTCAAGTGATGTATTTTTATAATATATTATAGGAATTTCTTCAACTCTGAATCCTGGTACATTCATATTCTTAATCTTAAGAAGGTCGGTACTTGTAAGAATTGGATTATTGACCTTTAATACCTGACAATTCTCTGGTTTTTCTTCAAGTATGTTACCATCTTCACCAATATAAACCGTTGTTGATGTTACAACCTTTTCACGGATTGCGTCTATAGGTGGATTAGTAACCTGTGCAAATAACTGTTTAAAGTAATTAAACAATGGCTGATGCCTGTTTGATAGAACTGCCAGTGGGCTGTCAGTTCCCATAGCAGAAATTGGTTCTGCTCCATTTTGCGCCATTGGAAGTATAGATGTCTTTAACTCTTCATAGGTATATCCAAATGCCTTTTGAAGCCTTTTTTTATCTTCCACTGAATATTCTTCTACCTTTTTATTAGGAATCTTCAAATCTTTAAGATTTACAAGATTATTATTTAACCATTCGCCATATGGCTGCTTTCCTGCATAACGCTCTTTAATTTTATCATCATCAATCAGCTCACCTTTTACAGTATCAACTAAAAGCATTTTTCCTGGTCTTAATCTTTCCTTTTTTACAATCATTGATGGCGCAATCTCAAGTACTCCAACTTCTGATGAAAGAATAAGATTATCATCTTTTGTAATATAATAACGTGAAGGTCTAAGTCCATTTCTATCAAGAACTGCACCCATAATATCGCCATCTGAAAAAAGAATTGATGCCGGTCCATCCCAAGGCTCCATCATAGTCGCATAGTATTGGTAAAAATCTCGTTTCTTCTGATTCATAGTCTTGTTGTTACTCCATGGTTCAGGTATTGTAATCATAACAGCAAGGGGAAGCTCCATTCCACTCATTACTAAGAATTCTAGTGTATTGTCAAGCATTGCTGAATCAGAACCCTCTGTATTAACAACAGGAATTACTTTATGCATATCACCTTTTAAATATTCAGAAGCCATTGTTTCTTCTCTGGCAAGCATGTTGTCTGCATTTCCACGAATTGTATTAATCTCACCATTATGAACCATTAATCTGTTTGGATGTGCACGCTGCCAGCTAGGATTAGTATTGGTACTAAATCTCGAATGTACCATAGCTATTGCTGATTCGTAATCCTGATTCTGAAGATCTAAGAAGAACTGTCTAAGCTGCCCTACTAAGAACATTCCTTTATATACTATAGTTCTACTGGAAAGAGATACAACATAAGTATTATCGTTAGATTGTTCAAATACTCTTCTTATTACATAGAGCCTTCTGTCAAAATCAAGACCTCTTTTCACATCATCTGGTCTCTTAACAAATCCCTGCATAATATATGGCATACATTCGATTGCCTTTGTACCAAGTACCTCAGACTGGGTTGGAACTGTTCTCCAGCCCATGAATTCAAGCCCTTCTTTTTCTACTATAATCTCAAACATCTTTTTGGCCTGATTTCTTTTAAGCTCATCTTGTGGAAAGAAAAACATACCAATTCCGTAATCTCTTTCATGTACAAGATCTATACCAAGAGTCTTTAGCGCTTTCTGAAAAAACTTATGTGATATCTGTAAAAGTATACCGACTCCATCTCCAGTCTTTCCTTCTGCATCTTTTCCTGCTCTATGTTCAAGATTTTCTACTATTCTTAAAGCGTCTTCAACTGTTTTATGTGTTTTAATACCTTTGATATTAACAACTGCACCAATTCCACAGTTATCATGTTCAAATCTGGCATCATACAATCCTTTTGTCTGTTTCATAATAATCCTTCCTTTTCTAAGCTGTATCTAAAAAGATTCTTATAGACACAAAAAGGGACACATAGCTTTCGCTATATGTCCCGCCTTTGGGTTTTTTTATACTATACTACATGATTCTTAATTTGTAAATAAAAACTTTTTAACAAATTGTCAGATAATTTATCATTTTAGTATATCTACCTATAGTTGTCTGATTATTCTATAACAGTATTTTCTATTTTTAATCTCTTATTAAGTTCTTTCATATCCCTTGTTACAAAGATAATTCCAATAATTAGCGCAACTCCATCTGCAAATAATCCTGCAAATAATATTCCATCTAATCCTATAAATAGTGGTAATATCAACATAAGCGGTATCAGTGCAATAATCTGTCTTGACATTGACATAACAAAGGCTGCACCTGCTTTACCAATAGCCTGAAAATAATTACTCGATACAATGTTAAACCCTGCACATAACACACCACCTAAAAATATCCTAATGGCATAACATGCAAAATCTGTCATAGCTGGGTCGTTGTTACCATATATTGACATTATCGCGCTAGGGAAGAATAGTATTATCGCCCAGCCAACGATTGATACAATGGAAGCTGCCTTAACACTCTTAATATATGTCTCTTTTACTCTGTGATAATGCTCTGCCCCTTTGTTATATCCAAGAATCGGCTGTGCCCCTGTACCAATACCCACGCACACTCCAATTATAAGCATATTAGTCTTAAGTATAATTCCCATCGCTGTCATCGCAGTATCACCACCAACAGCTGTTTTATTGCCATAATAAACAAGTGACTGATTCATACAAATCTGTACCAGTGCATTTGCAAACTGGGTTACAAAGCTGGATAATCCAAGCGCGCAAAATCTGAATGTAAGACCAAAGTCAATTATTAAATTCTTAGCCTTTATTCTCATTGATTTGCCTTTAAATATAAGATACCACATTACTATAACTGCTGTAACAATCTGTGATATGATTGTTCCAAGTGCTGCACCTGTAACTCCCATATTACATCCAAATATAAATATAGGATCCAGAATAACATTAAGAAGACAGCCAACTATAAGACTTATCATACTTACCATTGGTGCACCGTCAGCTCTGACGAATCCGCTAAGTCCACTGCCTATTCCCATGAAAACTGTTCCAATAAGTATTATAGATATATATCTTTTGGCAAATGGCATAACTGTACTTGTAGCTCCAAGTATCTTAAGTACAGGTTCAAATGCAAATGCGCATGCCAGACAAAATATAAGTGATATTATAACAACTGCTGTAAATGAATTTCCTAATATTTTTTCTGCTTCATCATCTTTTTTCTCACCAAGCTTGATAGATGCCATTGCAGTACCACCATTGCCAATAAGTAATGCTATAGCCAGTGTCAGCGTTATAAGTGGGAAAGCAACCGTTGTTGCCTGATTACCAAGTGAACCATCAGCGCTTCGCTGAATAAAAATCTGGTCTACAATATTATAGATAGAATTAACTACCATCGCTATAATTGATGGTATTGCAAATCTTCTAAGAAGTATACCTATTTTCTCTGTACCAAGCGGATTTTTATCATTTGAATCCTGATTTATATCTTCGTTTATTGCTTCAATATTATTTTGTTTCATTTTGCCTCCATTCTAAATTCTAAATTCTAAATATAGTAACATTCTGGAATAGGAATCTCTCCCATATCATCACCTATATAGAAGCTCGTATGAGGTGGCTGATTGTATGCTGTATTCTGCCATGCTATACCTAACCTGTATATTGGGTCATGCATAAATGTATATATTCTATGTTCTGTATAATCCGTAGTTGTATAAATTCTTAAAAATGTGCTGTCTGTTGATCTGAAAACCGCTTCTTCACGCCAGTCTCCAAATATACTTGCCTGTATACAAGGATTACCTTTTGAACCATTGTTAGACAATACACCTTCTGTATTAAGAACAATGTTTAATTTCTCATTGATATAATCCCACTTATATATCTTAGGAATACCTATATTAGTCTCATATCCATGCCACTCATGGTCTAACAGCTCTCTAATAAGATCTCCATCCCACCATATTGCAAAATTGATAGCGCTTGGTGATTTATCCGATATAAAGGTACCATCATAATTATATAATCCTGCACCTTCAAATGCCCATATCTGATTACCTCGGTATCTTGGATCAATTTTTGCTGTAAGGCCTCTTCCTGTATCCATTCCAGTAAATTTTCCAAATCTAATACTTCCAGTACCAGGGTCTCTTGCCTCTATACCATATGGACAATCCGCATGTTCATGAATTCCATAATAATCTAATCCAACGGTATCTGGTGAGAATTTACCCAAATGCATTGCATCACCATGTTCTAGTCCTGTTGAATATAAGCCTGTACCATCATGATCAATTACGCAGGCCCCATATACAATCTCATCGCAGCCATCGCCGTCTACATCACCAACTGCAAGATTATGAAAGCCTTGATTAGTATATTCTGTATTTTGATTTTTATCTGCTAAAAACTTCCATCTCTTTATCAGTTTTTTATCTATTACATCGTATGCCACAAGAACTGTAGGTCTTCCATTGTCGTAGTATCCTCGACACATAATCGCGCTTGGATGGATTCCGTCCAGATATGCTGGTGTTGCCAAGAATCTGTCTACCCTGTTACCCCATGAATCTCCCCAGTCAGCAACATTTCCGCGAGGAGGGTCATAATCTACTGTGTCTATAGCAGCTCCTGTTAATCCATCAAATAATGTAAGATATTCAGGTCCCTCAATAATAAATCCATCTTTGTTACGGTAATCTACTGTAGCATCTCCAATAACTCTGCCTGTTCCATCCTTAGTTCCATCGGCTGTCTTCATAATAACTTCTGCTCTGCTGTCACCATCAAAATCATATACCAAAAACTGTGTATAATGCGCGCCACATCTTATATTCTTACCCATATTAATTCTCCAAAGCATTGTTCCATCAAGCTTGTATGCATCTAAGAATACAATGCCTGAATAGCCTTTGTGCGAATTATCCTTACCATTACAATCCCATTTAAGAACTATCTCATACTCACCATCACCATCTAAATCGGCTATACTTGCATCATTTGCAGTATATTCATATGTATGTCCATCTGGAGTTGTATATGGCTCTGGCTTATTCAATGGAATATCCATATATCCATTATTCCATGGCTTAGCCTTATATTCATCATCCAATTCCATACCATTTACAATACTTTTTATGGAATACTCTGTATTAACTGTTCCGTTTCTATCAATATAATTAGTAGGACCTGTCAAAGGCTTATCATTCAGTCTGATACCATCAGCATATATATTAAAGGCCCTATTTTCCTCATATTCGTACGCACAAAGTCTCCAGCTTAAGAATATGCCTGAATCAGTTTTAATCGCAATAAGCCCTCGATTAAGCCTCTCCATCTGCCTCTTTCTCCTCGGTGCAGCAATATCACTGACAATAATACTCATGTCGCTGACTCCACCTAAACCAACAGCTATAATTCCATATGTATATGCTCTATCAGTTATAACCTTATTATCTATAAATGTATTCTCTTTGGTTTCAGATAATAGAATAAAATTGCTAAATTCAGATTTTCTATAAATTCTATAATAAAGTGTCTCTTCGTCTCCACTAAACTTAAGTTCTACAGAAGTATCCTGAACTTTATTCACATAGCAGTTATCTAGAACTGGACATTTCCTCTTACTGTCTATAATATCAACCTGAACTAAACTGCTTCTTTCACCCTCAAAAAGCAGCTCATCCACACATACCGCTGAATACCTGTACGAAGCACATAATTCCACATCTGTGTCTACATATCTGTCTCCTGTAAATGCTTCTTCTAGCTTAACGGAATAGTCTTTATTGAGCATGCATGGTCTTTCTAGGATTAATTCTCTATATAACTGATATGTGCCAGCTTCTTTAAAATGTAGATTAACACTTTTAGACTCCTTAGTAACATTAATATCTGTACTAACTATAGTTGGAACATTTTTAATAACCAAAGCTATCTCAATCTTCTGAAGGCAGACATACTTACCAGAAAAATTCATCTGTAGCCCTTCATCTTCTATAACTGCTCTATATTCAATACTTCCTATACTTCTATCATTTATCCACAGAGGTATCTGCTTCTCTCCATTTAATTCACAATGTAAATTGACATCTCCATCATCATTAAGATCACCAGCACTAACTCTTATATTATATGTACCGGCTGGAATATCTATATGGTACTCATTATCACCAGTTTTAATTATATTGCCAGTTCTTTTATTAACACTCGTTTTATCTAATACAAAATCTTGATTCAACAGCAAAACATTATTATTAAATTCTATTGTATACATTTTCTACCTCCAAACATATCAACATATATTAGCAATACAGAAAGTATATCACATATAATATCTTTTTTACATGATTTCCTATATATCTAAAAAGCGCTTGCCTAAGCAAGCACTTATCACTACATCAAGAAATCTTTAATCTTTTTACTTCTAACAGGATTGCGAAGCTTGCGAAGTGCTTTTGCCTCTATCTGTCTTATTCTTTCTCTTGTTACATTAAATTCTTTACCAACCTCTTCAAGTGTTCTAGGATGTCCATCCTCAAGACCAAATCTAAGGACAATTACCTGTTTTTCTCTCTCTTTAAGGTCTTCTAGAAGAATATCAATATGCTCTCTGAGCATTACTGACTCAATATTCTGCTCTGGAGTAACTGTATTATTATCTGCTACAAAATCACCCAGATTAGAATCATCTTCTTCTCCTATAGGTGTTTCTAGCGATGCCGGTTCTCTGGCAATCTGCATAATCTCTAATACTTTTTCTTCTGTCATCTCAAGTGCTTGTGCAAGTTCACTTGTTGATGGTTCATATCCAAGCTCAAGTGTAAGCTTTCTCTGCATCTTAGACATTCTATTGATTGTTTCTACCATATGAACAGGAACACGAATCGTTCTAGCCTGATCTGCAAGTGCCCTTGTTACAGACTGTCTAATCCACCAAGTTGCATAAGTACTAAGCTTATATCCTTTTTCATAATCAAACTTCTCAACACCCTTTATAAGTCCAAGATTACCTTCCTGAACAAGGTCTAGAAAGCTCATTCCTCTACCTGTATATCTCTTAGCAATACTAACAACCAGTCTTAAGTTAGCTTCTATAAGTCTCTCTTTAGCTATTGGATCTCCATCAGCTTTCTTCTTAGCAAGTCTTAATTCAGCCTCTGCTGAAAGAAGTGGTACTGTTCCAATCTCTTTTAGATACATTCTAACAGGATCCTCAGTTCCTATACCTTCAAGAAGATCTACGGCATCAAGATCGATATTTTCTTCTTCCTCTTCAAATTCTTCATCAACAGGTTCAAGAATAAGTTCCTCATCTGCTGCAAAATTATCGTCCATTATTCTAAGCACATCTATATGCTTTGCTTCTAGATACTGATAAACGGCTTCCATCTGTTCAACTGATATTTCCATTCCTTTAAAGAAATCGTTAATATCTCCAATTTCAAGAACGCCTTTTTTACTCTTACCAAGCTCAACTAACTTTTCCATTTTTTCTTCAAAAATGTTTTTATCCATTGCTTGCTCCTTTGCTATTCCATTAACACACTAAAATTATTCCTTGTACGTTGCAACATTATACACAAAAAAATAGCCAGTGTAAACCAGCTACCCAAAAATTATTCATTTTTGTTAAAAATAATCGGTTTTTGTCGAGAAATATGAGTTTTATTATTTATTATTATTAGACTTCATCTTTTTCTTTGTTCCCGACATTACCGAAATGGCCTTATGATTGTCAGTAATATTAACAATCTTAGGTGAGCCACCATATTCGCCATCAAGTACCCATGGCACATTTATCTCTGATATGAATTTAATATCAGCACTTGTAAAACTATAAATATTGTTACATCTTCCTTTAGTAACCCCAAGAAGCGTTGTTACTATCATCTGTAATTCAATTGGATTCTTAGGTGGCGTAATCAGAGTAACCTCAAAGACACCATCATCCATTTTAACACCTTTTCCTGCAATTCCTTTAAATCCGCCAACAGACTTAGAGTTGCTAACCATTCCATAGAGGAACTTATCTTCTATAACCTCACCATCATGTTCAATTCTCATATTATAAGATTTGAGCTTGGTTATAGATTTGACAGCCTCAACTATGTATGCCTGGTGTCCCAACACATTCTTTAAATTCTGCGAGGTCATATAGGACACTTCTGTGAATGCACCGAACCCAGCTACATATACAAAATTCTTTGAATTAAACGATCCTATATCAACACTAATTGGATTGCCACTTACAATAACCTCAGCAGCATCAATCATTCTCTTTGGTAATTTTATACTTGAAGCAAAATCATTGGTAGAACCAGCAGGGATATATCCGATAACTGGCTTCTCCTCCAGTTCCATCACACCTGATACGGTCTCGTTCAGTGTGCCATCTCCTCCACTGCATACAATCATATCGTAACTTTCAGCCTTTTTTAGAATCTGTTCTTTTGCATCTAAAGGCTTTTGAGTTGGATGTATATCCACTTCATATCCTGCTTTAATAAATAAATCTATTATGTCCGACAGGTGTATCTTAATCTGTGCCTTTCCTGAATGAGCATTATAGATAAAAAGTAACTTCTTCATCAGTAATCATCCCTTTTCCAATAAGTTAGAGCCAAACCACCGGTTCGCACTATAGTATAACATGAATAAAAAAATATTAATATAGGCATTTTAACTTCTTTGTGTAATTTTTCAGCCATGATTTATCCGATTCATCTAGAAATGGTGCCAATTTATTATATACATTCTCATGATAGGAATTAAGTCTGTCTATATCATGGCTGTTAAGATACGCTAAATCAATTCCATCAATATCAATAGGTACACAGGTTAAAATATCAAATCCCAGAAAAGTACCATATTCATTAGCATCTTTTTTAACACACAACAGCTCATTCTCAGTTCTTATCCCATACTGACCTTCAATATATAATCCCGGTTCATCAGTAGTAATCATTCCAGGCTCTAAAGGAATCATATCATTTTCCTCTCGAATTTTCCATCTAAAATTATTAGGACCTTCGTGTACATTAAGAAGATATCCTACACCATGACCTGTACCATGCTTATAGTCAAGTCCATATCGCCATAATGGTTCTCTTGCAAGTACATCAAGTGTCTGCCCTGAACATCCATATAAAAAAGATGCATGTGCAAGATTAAGCATTGATTTTGCTAATAATGTAAAATGCTTCTTCATCTGTTCAGTAATATCACCTACCACAAATGTTCTTGTAATATCTGTAGTTCCTTCATAATATTGTGCTCCAGAATCCACTAGTAACAGACCATTCATATTAACTTCAGTATCTGATTCAACGGTAGGTGCATAATGAACAATTGCTCCATTTTGATTAAATGCACTAATTGTCTCAAAACTTGGTTCAATATAAGTAGAGGCTTCTTTTCTGAATTCTTCTAGTCTATTCGCCGCACTAATTTCAGTAATTTTTATTTTTCCAACATTTTCTTTAAGCCAGTGCATAAATCTGGTTACTGCAATTCCATCAAGTAAATGTGCCTTATAGAGATTATTTATCTCAACTTCATTCTTAACGGCCTTAAGCATTGTTGTGTAATTACTTTCATCTATTATATATGCATCATGTTCAATATTTCTATATACAAGATAATTAACTCTACTTCTGTCAAGTATAATACTCATAGTTGCTGGGAAATGTTTTACATATTCGTATATATCCTCATATTCCATAATACTAACTTCATCGGATTGTAGCTTAGATATTATACTCTCTCCAAATACTTGTTTCCTTGCAAAAAGAATTGCTTCTTTATCTGTAACTATAGAAAATGCCGTAACTACTGGATTATATTCAATATCATTACCTCTTATATTGAATAACCATGCTATATCATCTAGGCTTGTTAATAAAAATGCATCTGCTCTTTTATCTTTTAAATGTTCTCTAACAACCCTTAATTTGTCTGTTACTTTAACTCCGGCATATTTATCTTCAAGTACAAATGGACTTGTAAACTCCTGACTTGGTCTATCTTTCCATATCTCACCGACAAGGTCTTCCCTATATATAAGACGGCCTCCCTTATTGGCTGAAGCTTTCTTTAGACTTAATCCGTATGAAGCACTTATTGTTCTTCCATCTACACCAATATTAGTATTATCTAAAAGATTATCAATAATATATTCCTGTTCATCAGGCACTCCTGGCTCACCCATTTTCATAAGCCTAATATCTGAGCCTTCTAACTGTTTTTCTGCCTGTAGAAAATATCTTCCATCAGTAAAAAGAACAGCTTCAGTCTTAGTGACCACCATTGTTCCTGCCGATCCTGTAAATCCGCTCATATATCTGCGGCACTTATAGTAATCACAGATATATTCTGAATCATGGGCATCTGAAGTTGGAATTACATACACAGAAATATTATGTCTATCCATGAAATCTCTTAACTTAGCTGTTCTTTCCTTAATCATTCTACACCACTTTCTAAAATGTTATACTTTATTGCATTTTATAACTGAATTAGTACAAATATATCATATATTGCTTTGATTGCTGTCTTGAAATCATCGTTTTTAACACCAATTATAATGTTAAGCTCGCTTGAGCCCTGATCAATCATCTTAACATTGACATTAGCATGAGCAAGTGCAGCAAATATTCTTCCTGCTGTACCTCTTGTAGCCTTCATTCCACGACCAACAACAGCTATAAGTGCAAGATCTGATTCTAAGTCAATTGAATCAGGATGTGTAAGTCTGTGAATTCCAGAGATTACTTCCTGCTCTTTTGCCATAAATTCATCCTGATGAACAAATACTGTAAGTGTATCAATTCCTGATGGAACATGCTCAAATGAGATTCCGTTATCCTCAAATACTTCAAGTACTTTACGTCCAAAACCAATCTCTGAATTCATCTGGTCTTTTTCAATATTAATAGCTACAAATCCTTTTTTACCAGCAATACCAGTAATTGTATACTTAGGCTGTTGACAAGTACTTTCAACAATAAGTGTTCCTTTATCTTCTGGTGCATTAGTATTCTTAATATTAATTGGAATACCCTCTTTTCTAACTGGAAAGATTGCATCTTCATGAAGAACTGTCGCTCCCATATAAGAAAGCTCTCTAAGCTCTTTGTATGTAATTGTAGTAATTACCTCTGGATCTTTAATAATTCTAGGGTCAGCTACAAGAAAACCTGAAACATCAGTCCAATTCTCATATAGGTCAGCCTTAATTGCCTTAGCTACAATTGAGCCTGTTATATCAGAGCCACCTCTTGAAAAAGTCTTAACTTTACCATCTGGCATTGCTCCATAGAATCCTGGAATAACAGCTCTTTCAACCTTTGATAATCTCTCTGCAAGAATTTTATCTGTTTTTTCTGTATCAAAACTGCCATCTTCACAAAAGAATATTACTGTAGCAGCATCAATGAACTCATATCCTAAGTAATTAGCCATAACAATACCATTCAGATATTCGCCTCTTGATGCAGCATAATCACTGCCTTCTTTATTTTTAAAATTGCTCTCAATGGTCTTAAATTCATTATCCAAAGATAACTCTAGATTCAACCCTGTAATTATCTCCTCATATCTAGCCTTAATTTTAGTAAGTAGTTCTTTAAATTCCTTATTTTCTTCTGCTGCAGCATAACATGCATATAGCATATCTGTAACCTTAGTATCTTTTGAATTTCTTTTTCCTGGAGCTGATGGTACAACATATCTTCTGTCTGCATCAGAACGGATAATATCTCCTACTTTTTTAAACTGTTCAGCACTTGCTAATGAACTTCCGCCAAATTTTACAATTTTCTTCATCTCTAAATTCCTTCCAGCCTCTCCGGCCTTTTTATTGCATTTTAACGCTACTGCGTTCTTTCATACATATTCATATTATAAAATACATACTTTTAGAGAATATTTCAAGTCTTTTTTTAATAAATAGGAAATAAATGTTATTCAGCACATAAAATATCGTCAGTTTCTTTTATCATTTTCTGAACTCTTATAGCCATTTTACTTATTTCTTCCATAGCTTCAGCAATAACTTTGTTGTTATCGTTGGTTCCTATTACTACTTCAGCCGTCTCATTTATACTATCAACAAGTTCTTCAATAGTTACTGAAAAATTAGATAATGCCTCTGAAATCTCAATCATATTTTCTTCTAACTCATTTTTAATATTTTTAGCATCTCCAACAGCACCTTTTGAGCTATCGGATAAGTCTCTGATATTTGTAGCTACAACTGAGAATCCTCGTCCTGCCTCACCTGCTCTTGCTGCTTCAATAGATGCATTTAGTGATAATAATGTGATTTTAGCAGCGATTTTTTCAACTGCATTAGTCATAACTGAATACTTTCCAACACCTTCTTCAACATTTGTAATAGCTTTAATAACTCCATCATTAGCAGTATTAAGCTCTGTCATATATCCAGCTACATTATTCATATCATCTGCGCTTTTTTGTCCATTTTCTTCTATTATTATTGTCTGTTCTTTTACATTTTCAATATGTTCCTTAAGAGTCTCAAAAATAGCCATAAGCTGCTGATTAATTGATAACACATTTTTATTGATATTAGATACCTTTTCTCTTTCAGATTTAACGCTATTAAGAACGTATTGTCTACAGTTATCTTTAATATTAATTCCCTTTGCAAGAGCTGTCGCCATCTCTCTGCATGTCTTATAACCACAGGAATGACAATCAAAATGTCTATCTGTTTCGCTAAATTTTCCTAAGCTCTCCATTGCTTTTGAAATCTCAACCTCTGATATTTCTTGTGATTTAACACTAAGTGCCCTATATGTTCTTAAGAATTGCTCTATACTCAATTCTTTATCAAATCTCTCAAACTGTTTATCATGTCCATGCTTATCAGTATTATCTTTCCTTATCTTTCTAGTAAGTCTTTCCCTTTCATGCATAATCTGGCTTGCTTCAAACGAATGATATTCACTTCCTGTAGCTGGTCCTCCATTACAACCAAATTCACAATTAAGTACATCAAACACCGTTGGAATATTCTCTGATTTAGTAATCATGTAATCATCAAATTCTCCATATACCTTCTGGCCTTCCGAATTAATTACATTGACTTCTGGCAAATGTATTAGTAGATTCTTCTTTAATCCTCCTGGTCTAGGATAAACCGAACCCTCTAACCCTATCTCCTCATCAAAGTTACTAAATTCTGTATATTTTTTAAGAACAACTCCGCTTTTGTTTATATGGTTTTTTAAATGTTCCATAGTCACATTATATTGTATAAGTTCAGTATCCCTAAACTCATCTATTTTGGCAATGCAAGGTGATATTGCAGCTATCTTACCTCTATATCCTAGATATTTTCTCATATATATAGCAAGGCACGCCATTGGACTTTGTACTGGTGATAGGCTTTTTATCATCTCATGTTTATGTCTTAAAGCATAATTAACAATAGCTGCACATGGTTGTGAGATAATCTTGGCATTGGGATTCTTTTGTAAATATCTCACATGTGCCCATGTACAGATATCTGCTCCTAGCGCCACATCATAGATTCCTTTTGCACCACTGGCCCGTAACCATCCAAGAACATTTTCCCATCTATCTGGAAATGATGTTCTTATAGCTGGTGCTACTATTATCGCAATCTCCTGACCTGCTTTTAAATCTCTAAAGAATTTTGCTGTATCATCCTCAAAACTCCTTGCATTATGTGAGCAGTTCCTGATACATTCACCGCACTTAATACATTTTTCATCGTCAATAGATATAACCACCTTACCTGTTGAGTCATACTTTGCAATATTTGCGTCTCCGGCAGGACATACTTTTACACACGCATTACATCCTACACATTTGTTTTTATCAACATTAATAATACTCATAAATCAAAGACCTCCAATTCTGCATATATTTTTTCTGCAATCTATCCTTTTAAATTTTAATATAATTAGCTACAATTTTCTACAATATTATGATTTTAGCTAAAAAATATAGGAAATTTGTCCTATATTTTCTTGCAAAGTTTTTTTTAATCGTGTACTATATATATATAATGTTTTTTCATATCATGTAGGTTTTGGAAAGGTATGGTTTTAATATGGACACAGTAAAAGTACTAATTGTTAGTCATTCTACCGAACTGATTAACCTAGTAGAATCTAATAACAAATATGAAACTTTTTTTAGTAAGATAGAGTTTATCCAATCAGAAAAGCTTTCTGTTTCTCATGACATTACGGTCGTAATCTTTGATTTACCTGATGATGAGCTAAATATTAATGAGATTTCTTTGTATGCTAACCAGGTACATACTCTTGTTTGTGTTTCTCCTGATTCTCCAGTTATTGCTAATATTGCATCTTGTGGAATATTTAACATAGTTTCTAGACCTGCCACTATAGATACTTTTTTCTTAACCTTGCATTCAATTCCTGATTTATTTGCAAATGCTTCTTCACTGGTAAAGATAGCTGATATTGATTACCTTACAGAATTACAGAATAGACGTGGTTTATATTCTGACTATTCAGCACTTGCTCCTAACACCAACATGCATTTTATGTATCTTGATATTGATAATTTTAAAGTTGTTAATGACCTTTTTGGTCATAGTGTTGGCGATAGCCTATTAATCAAAGTAACAAAGCTGATTAGAAATAACACCAAAGATGCTTCTGTATACCGAGTTGGCGGCGACGAATTTACCGTAATGTTCAATGGCTCATATTCAGAGGATGAGATAATAGATATTGCCAATCATATGTTATTTGATATTTGTCATATTGATATGAGCAAAGAGATCCAAAGTGCTATTTCACTTAGTATCGGTATTATTCTTGATCAGAGTTCAAAAAGTAATCTTGACGATATTCTTTACAAGTGTGATGCTGCCATGTATCATGCCAAGAAAAATGGTAAAAACCAGTTTGTAATGTACCATGATATAGAACATGATTTAATGTATCATAAGTCCATTTCTATGGAGAAAGAATTGGCTCTTACAAATGGAGAGTTTGAAGTTTACTATCAACCAAAAGTTAATATGATTACTAATAGGCTATATGGCGCTGAAGCTCTTGTTCGTTGGAATCATCCTATCGACGGTCTTAGAATGCCTGCAAAGTTCATATCTCTTTTTGAGGAGAATGGTTTTATTCTAAAGCTTGATATGTATGTCTTTGAACAAAGCTGTAAGCTTAAAAAGCGTTGGTATGATAATAAAGAGACTTTTTGCCATACATATATATCTGTTAATATGTCAAGACTTCACCTTTATGAAAAGAATTTTGTTAGTGATTTAATTAAGATAACTGACAAATATGAAATTAATAAGCGAGAGATTGAGATAGAATTTACAGAATCAGTTTTTCTAAAGGACAGCGATGCAATGGTTAAGGTTGTATCCTCTCTTAAGAATGCTGGATTTTGCATTTCCATAGATGATTTTGGTTCTGGCTATTCAACTCTTAATATTTTAAAAGATACTCCTGTCGATATTATCAAGATTGATCAGGATTTTTTGAAGAGATTTGATGAAGATTCTAAGAGTAGAAGAATTATCAGAAGCATTATTTCTATGGCTAAAGATTTGCGATTAGAAACTGTTGCCGAAGGTGTTGAAACAACTGAACAGATTAACTTTTTAACCAGCTGCGGCTGCGAACTTGCACAGGGCTACTATTTTGCAAAACCTATGCCTATTAAAGATTTTGAAGTGTTTGCTGAGAATCACTTACTTGAAATTGACAGAGTTATTGAATACAAATTTAATAACAACTTTAATGATGAAAGTGGAGAATATAATGCTGAATTTATAGGGGATGGTTATCATTTTGGAGAAGGTGTTACTGACTCTTCACATTCATTGTACTTTCCAGGTGGTAGGCGTACCCGCAATGTTATGCAGATTCCTGTTTCAGCTATGCCAAATGAAAGTTTTACAGTATGTTTTTGGATGAAAACAGAAACTATTGATACATGGACAAGTGTTTTCTTCGTTACATTTGAATCAGGTTTCCTAAGTATTGTTCCACTTGCATGGGGAGGTGTATCAATCCTTCGTGTAAAAGATGAACGAGAACGTGGAGGATGGTATGATGCTGGCAACCAACTAATTCCAACTAATGAATGGACACACGTTGCAATCACATACAATGCTAAAAGTGAGGTAATGAGACTTTTCATCAATTCAAATCTTGCTGGATTTAAGGACTATGTTCCACCAATGAGTGCTGTTAGACGAATTTATCTCGGTGGTGATGTATATAAGAAGTCTTTCTGTGGAAGCATCTGTGATCTTTCACTCTTTGAACAGGTCAAATCAACACAGGACATAAGGCAGATTTACACCTCCTATGTTGATGATCCAACATTTAAGGGACCTAAGATGAACTATTAATATGCTAAGACAATTATTGATACGCTAAAATGGTCTGCAACAGCAATTACAGAATACATTCAAGCATAGTGTTTCCCAACAGCATTTTCCTAAATCCATACTGGCTGTTCCATACTGACTTCCTACATTCTGATACCATTGACCGCCCATCTCAAGTTGACGAACCAGATTAGCATATTCCATATTGTTAGGCTCCATAGCTGCTGCCTGCCTTGCATGCTGAATTGCCACAACATTATTGCCTACACCAGCATTTGCAATAGCACTGCAAAAATACCACTTGGCCTCTCTATTATTGATTCCAGATAGAACATGTAATGCCTCTGTAAAATGTCTTGCATTAATATAATTATAAATTGCCTGATATTCTACAGACTCTTGTTCTCTGTTTCCGTAATTACTTCCAAAGCCTCCATAACCGCTACCATAAGCATCTTGCGAAGTGCTTTTATGTATTATCTGATTATATGCTTCCTGAATCTCCTTAAACTTAGCTTCTGCCTGATCCTTATTAGGATTATTAATATTGGCATCAGGGTGATATATTCTGCTTAGTTTTCTATATGCTTTCTTTATTTCATCGCTTGATGCATCAGGTGATACTCCAAGTACTTTGTAAGGATCTGCTATCATTGTTCAGTACCTTTCATTCTTTTATTCTTAATTGCTACATATTTAGACCATATACCAGAATACAATATATTTCTCAATATTTCAACTTCTTCTATAATTGGAAGCATCTCGAACTGTCTGGCACACTCAGCTACCATCATAGTCAAAATATCATATGCCTTATCATCAAAATCTTCATCTGCCCATATATTTTTAAATGGATTATAATTTCCTGTTTCTTTATCCTTTTTGATATCCTCATAAGCGTCCATAAGATAGATGAATTTACCCAGATAAAATCCCATAGCCCGTAAGGTATCAGACCATTCATCTTCCTTATATACAAATATCTCGCTAAGCATCTCTCCAGTATATCCAGCTGGTATATCAATATCTGCTTTACCTTCTTTTTCAAATGCTGAGAGCTTATCTATGTATGTTCTAACAGCTGTGCTTTGTCTTTCATAAGTAGAGCTTATCTTATCAACATGCTTTTGTAAAGCCTTTACCATAACTTCTGAGGTAACTTTCTTCTCATCCACCCAGTTATCTAATAAATTATAATAGGATAACAAAATATTCATATCTGCTGCATATTCTGTAAATTCATTTGTAAGTGATTCATGCTTTTTACCCATATGCTTAGTACATCTAAGCGTACTAAGTTTAGGTGTTTTTTCATATACACCTGTAAGTAATATAGCAAGAAATGTCATATCATAGCTTAATGTAAGTCTTCCCCTGCCACCATATTTTGAGCCAAGTTCTTCACATAATCCGCAATAATACGCTTTGTATCTCTTCAAATCTTTTACTTTCAATTCTTCATTATTGATTCCAACATATCCGAACACGGTATCACCTCTAACTCTTCTTCATAAACTGAGTTTTACACTTTGGACAAGTTACCATTATCTTTCCTTTTCCTTTAGGAATTCTAATCTTCTGTCTGCAACTAGGGCATGTATATATATGATTAAACTTTCTTTCATTAGCATATCTTTTCTGCTTGTTTAATTTACCTCTAAATCCTCTTGTAATGTTTAAATATTTAGCATTCTCATTTGCCCTTTTGTAATGATTTCTGGATAACATTCTAACATAGGTAAGTATAAGAAGGACTATAGACAACAGATATAATATCGAGCCTCTCGAACCAGTTAACATAGATAATATCATTAATACAAGTGCCATTACAAGCATAAATTTATTAAGACTGTCAACACCATATCTTCCCATCATAAATCTTTGTAGTTTTTCTTTCAATGCAATCTTCTCCTTTTTCTAATATGCTATAAGTCAATCTCTGCTTTATTAATTGAATTAAGCACAAAATCTTCTGCATCTTTATAATCATTCTGATTGGGATGTAACAACGCTTCATCAAATACTTTTATCATCTTAATCGCTCTTTCATCTCCACGCTCTGCCATTACTTCATATTTTTTTCTTACATCTATTGGCATCTTACCCTGACAGATAAATGCACCAATATAATTGTTATCATCTGGTATAAATGCTTTTATCTGATTCTCAATCATTCTATAATAAGCTTTGTCTCCGCCCATTCCGCAGGTTCCAAATATTGCAATATTCTTACCATGTAATTCACTAATAAAATCAATAATATCAATCCCACAGGTTCCTCTATTAGTCCAAAATCCTATGTAATATATATCCGCATCTTCAACCTTAGTACCCTGATTCAGTCTCTGAATCTCTTTGCTCCTATCTGGTATTGACTGATATATTACCTTGGCAACATTTTCCGTATTACCTGTCTCACTTGTAAATACAACTTGATACTTCATAGTAGGCTTCCTTTCATATATTTCAAATAAGTGTGTGTTCTTATGTAATAAGTGTAAAGCCATATATATTAAATTTCAAGTAAACAATTCGTAATGTTTATAAAAAAACTGTGAACATATCTCTATGTCCGCAGTTTTCTATAACTATCTTAACTTAATGATTTTATACTTAATATTATTTTTCAAATAAGAATTTTTCTGGCAGATTAACCTTAAAATCCTTTGCCAGATTTCTAAAATCCTTAGGTGTTATTGTTTGTAATTTATCGGGTGACATTGACAATGTCTTAACTAATATCTCTGCTGACTTTTCTACAGTATGCGCTAGTCCAAATGTAAGGTCAAAATCTGCTTCTGAGCAGAATATTCCATGATGTGCCCATACTGCTACATTATACTTCTTCATCAATTCAGAAGTTGCAACTGCAATATCCTTTCCGCCAGGCACCATCCATCCCACTACACCTACTCCTTCTGGAAAGACAACTGGACATTCAGTAGCCATCTCCCATAGCTCGCGTGTGAATACTTCATCTGTAAGAGGCAGTACAAATGTAAGCGCAATAACATTTGTAGCATGGCAGTGATATATAACTCTATGTATACCATTTGTTGCTGCCTTTTTTACTTCATGATTCATAAGGTGACTTGGCAGCTCGCTTGTTGGTCTTCCGCCGTCGCATAACCCCCACTGTATCTGATACTTTTCGCCTGTCTTATCAATTTCAATAATAGCTATATTCTTCTCTGGCTCATCTTTTACATTTCTAAAATACTTTCCTGAACCTGTTACGAGAAAATGTTCACCTGAAAGTCCAGTAACTGTGGTTCCAATCTGAATCCATTCACCATCAGTCTTAAGGAATCCTCTAACTTCAGCCACTTCATCATCTTTCATTCTATATGTAAGATTACCACCATTTCGTTCATGCCATCCTTGTTCAAATCCATCCTGACACATACGGCAGAATCCTTTAACAAAAGATGCTTCTTCCACTTTAGTTATATAACTAACTTTATCCATTCTGTTTTCTCCATTCATTTTTATTGACTTTTGTTATCATTTTCTCTTAGAGAGCACACTGTTTTCATAAGATTTTACTTCATCATACCACTTTTCCATTACTGGTACATCATTTATTTGACAGAAATAGTTCCAAATATCTCCAAAAGGATATGTTTTTATCTCCTCCTGCAACATCATTAATTCAGTAAAATCGCCTTTTTCCTGTAGTTCCATTAATTTTTTATTGGGACTAAGTAGCGCATATAGTAGGGACTTTTGCATATTTCTCATTCCTACAACCCAAGCCGATACTCTATTAATGCTGGCATCAAAATAATCAAGTCCTATTGCCACTCTGTCTAACGCATTATTTCTAACTATCTCTTTTGCAATCTCTCTTGTTTCATCGTCAAATAATACAACGTGGTCGCTGTCCCAACGAACAGGTCTTGTTATATGAAGTGCTATCTTGTCAAAAAACAATAGCATTGAAGAAATCTTGTCTGATACAACTTCTGTAGGATGATAGTGTCCATTATCCATAAGGGGTACTATTCCAGCTTTCGCTGCATAGTTAACTGTAAATTCTGAAGAGCCTACTGTATATGACTCCATTCCTATACCAAAGACCTTAGATTCCAAACAGACAAGTACTTTTTTTCTATCATACTCTATCGCAAGAATCTGATCCAGCGAATCTTTAAATCTTGCACGTGGAGCCATTCTATCTGCTGGTATATCTTTGTATCCATCTGGAATCCATATATTCATAAGGCACGGTTTACCTAACTCTGTAGCAAAATACTCTGATATTCTTATACATGCTTTGCAATGTCTAATCCAAAAGTCTCTAACCTCTTTATCCGGACTAGACAGACTCAAACCATCTTTTAACATAGGGTGTGAAAAAATAGTAGGATTAAAGTCTAATCCTATTCCTCTTTCTTTAGCAAATTGAACCCATTTACTAAAATGTTTGGGTTCTATCATATCCCTGTCTACAAATTCTCCCTTTTCAAATATCGCATAGTTTGCATGAAGATTCAGGTTATGCTTACCTGGAACCATCTTAAATACCATATCAATATCTGACATTAGTTCTTCTGGTGTTCTGGCTTTGCCTGGATAGTTACCAGTAGCCTGTATTCCCCCTGTTAACGGCCCATCATGGTCAAATCCAGTAACATCATCACCTTGCCAGCAATGCATAGAAATAGAAATATTCTCAAGCACATCAATAGCTGACCTGGCATCAACTCCTATCTTGCTGTACATATCTTTTGCTGATTCAAATCTTTCTTTGATATTCATTTTGCCTCCAATCACAATCATTAAAACTTATTTTAATATTGTCTTATGTCAAATGATTCTGCTATACATTTTCTTGCTTCATATATATCAGTAAATACACTATCCGTAATCATTTGAACAACTATATTGCCTATTGCAGTTGCCTCATTTGGTCCTGCCTTTACTATTTTACCTGAAGATATTGCAGTTAATCTGTTGAGATAATCTGCATTTGAACCTCCACCTATAATGTATATGGTATCATAGACTTTTCCTGTTATTTTTTCTATTTCTTTTGCTGTTTTAGCATAACACTCTGCAAGACTTTGATATATGACAGACGCCATCTCACCTATATCTGCTGGTATAATCTGGCCTGTATTTCTACAATATTCACAAACCATATTACTCATATTATCTGGTGCTAAAAAACATTCATCATTCACATTTACTCTTGAAGGAAATGTATTACAAATCTCTGCTTCTATACATATTTGTGGAAATGTCATCTTATTTTTCATCTCATTTCTAACAGATTGAATCATCCACATTCCCATAATATTCTTTAAAAGTCTGAATCTATAATTATATCCTCCTTCATTGGTTAGATTTGCTTTCATACTTTCCTGTGAACATATAGCATTACTGTTCTCAACACCCATCAGCGACCATGTTCCTGAGCTAATATATATACCTTCTCCATCACATAATGGCATTGCCACAACTGCTGATGCCGTATCATGTGTAGCTGGAAGAATGACCTTACAGTTAAATCCTACTTCTTTCTGAACATCTTTTGTAAATTCTCCCACTTCAGTTCCAGGATTTGAAAGTTCTAAAAACATTTCTTTATTGTATCCCAGCATTTCTATTAACTCTGTGTCCCACATCTTTGTTTCTGGAGAAACCAACTGAGTTGAAGTAGCATTGGTATATTCAGACTTTTTGACTCCAGTTAGTAAAAAGTTAAAATAGTCAGGAAGCATTAAAAATGTTTTTGCTTTATCTAAGTTTTTATCTAATACTTTATTTGCCATTAACTGATAAATTGTATTAAATTTCTGTTTTTGTATTCCTGTTCTAAAGTACAAATCCTGTTCTGAAATTATCTTATATACTTCTTTATCCATATGATTATTGCGCTTATCTCTATAACCATATGTCTTACCAATCACTTTATCTTCACTATCCAAAAGTACATAGTCAACTGCCCATGTATCAATACCTATAGTCTGTGGTATTTTACCTATATCCTTGCATTTTCTAATTCCTGCAATTATCTCCTCATACAAGTACTGCGTATCCCAAACTAATGAGCCATCGACTTTCTTCATTCCATTTTCAAATCTGTATATTTCTTCAAGTACAATTTTCCTATTAATTATAGTTCCAAGCATATGTCTTCCGCTTGAAGCTCCTATATCAATTGCCAGATAATATTTTTCCATGTTTGCCTCCATTACATTATTCTAGGAGTAGCTATCTACTCAAGATGAAATACTGGAATCAAATCAATTGAAACTGGGCTGTTATCCTCATATGTATCCATAATATCAGCCATATAATCCCACCATCTTCTGCAAACATCTGTATCTGCACTTTTTTTCCATTTTTCTGTGTCTTCTAATTCAATATATCCAAATAAAATATTAGTTTCCTCATCTAAAAATATGGAATAATTGCTTCCCCCATACTCATGTATCATTTCTTTCATCTCTAGCCATAATGCATTATGTCTTCTGGCATATTCTTCTGCCTGTCCAGGATGTAGTTTCATCTTGAATCCACTAATTGTCTTTGCCATATACTTCTTCTCCATTCTACAGATTATCTTTTACTTCAAGAGTTCCATTTCTATATGCATCAAGTAATAACTGTAAATCTTCTATCTCCTGTGATATCTTTTGCCCAATATCTGTATGCTCAACTAACATTCTATGTGTTTCAGTCTCTACTGTTTCTGAGCTTGATTCTATATCTTTATTCTCTCTAAGTGCTTTGTATACACTCTCAAAAGGCTGATGTGCCTTAATCCTGATTCCATGTGAATTGTAGATAAGCGTATACCCTGCTATTCCAGTAGTCTTATGGTAGCTCTCACAGAATCCACCATCTATAACTATTAGTTTACCATTTGCTCTTATAGGCTGTTCACCCTTATCAACCTTAACTGGGGTATGTCCATTTATTATATGAGAAATATTAGAATAAAGTCCAAACTCCCTAAGTATCATATTGCAGGTAATCTCACTTTGATAATATGTATAATAGTGGTTAACTTCTTCTTCCCATGCTGCTTTATCTGATACAAAGGCTCTCTCAAATGTTTTAATATTTCTACCTGATAGTGGAGACTTTTTCCCACACCACAGATACCACATAAAATCTAAATCATGCTGTGATTTATCTTTAAAATAGACTTTTCTCGCCAGCTTGTCTGCATAATCAAAGTAATGCTTTCCCTTGTATATATTACCACTAATATTAACGCCATCAAAATTGCCATCCATATCCAAAGGCACGCATCCATGATACAACAAATTCCCATTGTATACTCTATACATACCTCCTTTTGAATATAAGAATTCAACATGGCTGTTTAGTCTTTTACTATTCACAAATGCATTCTTAAGTTCATCTATAATGCCCTGCTCTTCTTGCGTCAACTGATATGGATTATCTTTACTAACAGTTGGAAAATCAACGTCATTCATTGAATATGTATGTCCATCTATCTCTATTGTTTTATTATCATAATTAATCTTATGAAGTAATCTTCTATCTTCCATCTCATATTCTGGATGTCTGCTAATTAGGTTCCCTTCAAGTTTAAATAGTATTACTGTTATAGCCTTAAGTGCTGCTTCCATAGCATCTAGATTATGGTATGTTTTCTCTGCAAAAAGAGTAAGAGTTCTAAGACTTATTCCATAGCCACTTTCTAAAATCTCCACGCTATGGTACTTTATATTATTATGTACGACAGTTGCAACACATTCTTCACTTCCTGCTGCTGCACCCATCCATAAAATATCATGATTACCCCACTCTATATCTAACGAATGATGTTTGCTCAATAAATCAAGTATTTTATCTGCACATGCCCCTCTATCAAAAATATCTCCGACAATGTGAAGATGGTCTACAGCTAACCTCTTAATTAGATTTGACAATGCAACTATGAACTCTTCTGCATTTTCAATTCTAATTATAGTATCAATAATCTTCTTGTGATATAAAACCTGGTTGTCATCCTCATCCGGCTGAGCGTGTAAAAGTTCATCTATAATATACCCAAAATCATGTGGCAATGCCTTTCTAACTTTAGAACGTGTATACTTAGATGATAATATTTTAGCTACTTCAATTAGATAATTGAGCATAATTCTATACCATTCATCTAAGCTATGTGCTTCCTCATTATTCTCTTCACTTTTAATAAGATTAAGCTTTTCTCTTGGATAATATATAAGTGTACAAATCTCCTGACGCTCCATTGCACTTAAGTTATCTCCAAATAATCTATCTACCTTTTCTTTTACAACTCCCGAGCAATTGTTAAGTATATGACAAAAAGCCTCATATTCTCCATGAATATCGCTCATAAAATGTTCTGTTCCTTTAGGAAGATTCAAAATTGCATTCAAATTAACTATCTCTCTACAAACAGACTGTGTTGATGGATATTTTTCTGATAGTAATCTAAGATACTTTTCCTGTTCTTTTGACATAATTGTTCTCCATTCTTCCCTTGTACAATAAGCGTTGCCAGTGCCATATCTCCAATACCTTCTGGTTATATTTAGTTTATCACGAAATCTTATAATTTACTATATTTTTAGAGATAAACTATCTTCTTTGGCGCAAGCCTTTTTACAATATCCATAAATTCTTTATCCCATTCCCTCTTCTGCTGATGAAGATATAAAATGTCTATATTCTTTCTCTGTTTTATAAGTCCTTCAAAGAATATGCCTACTTCATTACTGTAAAATGTTATATTTTTAATATCATTTATCTTAGCATTAGTATTGGCCTCTCTGATATTCTGTCTGTTATAATCTACTCCAATTACCTCCTTAACTTTATCAGCTAAGCAGATACCAAACATTCCATTTCCACAAAATGCATCAACTACAACTTCTTCCCCTTTAAGTCCTGTTGGAATCTGATAATCTTCACTAATACGGACTGACTTAGGATATATTCTGTAGTTTCTTGTACTCATCTCATCTTCTATGAAACCCTTGCCATATAATACCTGTTCTCTATCTCCAAGTCCCATAATTCCGTGCTTTTCATTTATGTTCTGTACTATTGTTGTAATCTCTGGTTGCAGCTTTAATAATGCCTTAACAAAATTGTTTTTAGATGGAAATATAGGTGATGCAGTTATAAGTATTACCATAATCTGACCACTATTAGATGCCTGTTTAATTATAGCACGTCTAAATAGTCCAAAATCTGACTTCTCACTGTAAGTCTTTATCTTAAAAGATTTGATAAGGATTGCTATGCTTTCCATTATATCATCAGCTTTTTCCTTTTCTTCCTTACTCTTCTTGGCCGGCACAAAATTAAATGTTCCTCTTGCATAATTACCCACTAATACGCTACCATCTTTTTGTCTGTGAAACACCGCTTCTTTGTACTTTATCATATCTTCACCATTCACTTTCATATACGCTTATAAGTATTGTATTACTATAATACCTTGAAATACTCGAAGTCTGCAAAACCTCCCAGCATCTTGCTGGCATAATTGAATACTCCAATTCTATAGCCCATAAAATGATCAAGGGTATAAAGCATCTTAAGCTCCTGACCTATCTTCTTCCAATCATTACCATCTAATGAATAATAAAAGTCAGCAATATCACGACTGTCTTCATAATCAAAATCAATTCTAACATAGATGTCTTTACTATTAATTTTAATTTCTTCTTTAACTTCCTGATTGCCATCCTTATCTTTCATCATCATAATAACTGACCTGCTGTTGTCATTATTGATTCTGATTCCTACTGTTCCAAAATTACTCTGTAGAGCCACTAATCCTGCATTATCTCCTGATTTCATTCCCATAGTCTCAATATGTGTACTATAGCTAGACTTTGGTCCCTCTGTTCTCTGAGTTAACGTATTTCTAGCATCCAAGACACTATTTGCAAGCTGCGCTGTTGTAAGTCTAAGGTACCCAGGTCTTTGTATAAATGACCAATTATCATTATCTGGATTATGATTCCACTGCCAATTAAGTGCTAACTTGTTCTCCGTGTGATTAAAATCATCACTTATAACCATTGGGTATCTTTCAGATTCCTCAAATGGACTTTCAAATTCTGCAGGTATCTTACCATCTATGCCAAATACTGGCCAATCATTCTCCCATGTTACTGGAAGTATACATGGAATACGACCAACAGCATCGTGATCTTGAAATAACATTGAAAACCACTGTCCATCAGGTGTATCAAAGATTGCCCCTTGTGCCACACCTTTATTATGATATCCAAGGTCATCATCCATTACTATTTTGCGCTCGTATGGTCCTAGTAATTCTTTTGATCTATAACAAATTTCTCTTCTTCTTTCATTGCCATCTGTTGGCCATTCTATAAAGATAAGATAGTAATATCCGTTAATCTTATATGCATGGCATCCTTCACACCTAAGTCCTATATTCTCCCTAGGGGTTGAAAAAAGTGGTTGGTCAATTCCACCTTCAAGGACTCCTGAAGCATCTGGCTTAAGTTCTGTAATCCTTACATCTCCACAGTTATAGAAGATAAATAGTCGTCCATCTTCAAAAAGTAATGATGGATCATGATAAATTCCATCAAGAACATGTCTGTCCCATCTTCCACTCTCTATATCGTCTGTATAATAAATATATGTCTTATTCATATCATTGCATACAAAACATGCATAATATGTACCATTGTTATATCTAAGACTTGTTGCCCACTGACCTCTTCCATATACATTCTTACCGTCTTTAAGTTCATATGCTTCGTTATCTTCAATTCTATCATATATGTATGACTGAATCTTCCAATTGGCCAGGTCTGTTGACTTCATAATAGGGCAGCCCGGCATTACATGCATCGTTGTACTAACCATATAATAAGCATCTTCTACTCTAAGAACATCCACATCAGGAACATCGCTGAAAAATATAGGATTTTTTATTATTGCTTTACTCATATTATTCCTCATTTCTGCGTTGCCTTTTACCAATAACTGACTTTGTGTCAAGCAACGCACAGGCACAAATCTTTACTAAACAACAATAGATTCTCGCCTTTTCTCCTGCAAGGCGTATCAATGAAATCAATCATAGAATGATTTTATCATAGTAATATTAATGGTTCAATAGAATAATGTAACTAATAATTTTACAGTTCTAATATTTACAGTTCTTTAATTAATGAGTATTTTTTCTAGCAATAATATTAGTAATTATTTGAATAATACTTACGATTATCAGCAATACAATTATTGTAGCATAAGTAACATCTGTCATATTCCTGTCATGTCCATATCTGACTGCAAAGTCTCCAAGTCCTCCTGCACCTACAGCCCCAGCCATTGCTGTTAGTCCAATAAGACTTATAAGAGTAATTGAAATTGCTCTTGCTATCTGCGGAATACTCTCTCTAATATATACATTTATAATAATATCTATTTTACTGTTGCCCATTGATTCTGCGGCCTCAATAAGTCCAGGTGAAACTTCCGATAATGCGCTTTCTATCTGTCTTGCAAAAAATGGAACTGTTCCAAATATAAGCGGAACAATTGCACCCTCAACACCAATCGCTGTACCCATAATACTCCTTGATAATGGCATTACAAAGGTCAATAGAATTATAAATGGTATGGCTCTAAACAGATTAATTATTTTATCTGCAACTTGAAAGACAATCGTATTTTGAAAAATACCGTTTTTTCTAGTTACGACTAATACAATACCTAAGATTCCTCCTATAATAATTGCAATAACTCCCGATTTTATAACCATTTCTATAGTCTGATTAATGCTTTCAAGAAAATCTGGAAGTTTCGCAATCACGTTTGGAAACAATTTATTTAATAATTCTTGCATCTAAAATCACCTCCACCCCTACATTTTTGTCCTTTAAATAGCTAAGTGCCGACTCTATGTCCTCTGGTTTTCCACTTAATATCGCTACTAAGCCACCCAGTGGTTCAGCCCCTATTAACTCAATATTTCCAAAAATAATATTTGCATCCACTTTATATTCTCTGGAAATCGTTGATATTAATGCTTCTGAAGCACTTCTTACAAGATATTTGAATTTAACAATACACTGTCCGCTATTAAGTTTAGTTATCTCGGCATTTTCATCAATTAATTGATATATTTTTGAAAGATTAGATGTAGTATCTATAAAGTCTTTTGTAATCCGTTCTTCTGGAGATGCAAATACTTTAAATACATCACCTGTCTCTACTACACTACCATTCTCCATTACTGCTACCCTGTCACATATTTCTTTAATAACCTGCATTTCATGCGTTATCAATACTATTGTAATTCCAAATTCCCTGTTCAATTTTTTTAGTAATTGTAATATTGAATGCGTTGTTTGTGGATCTAATGCACTTGTAGCCTCGTCACAGAGCAAAACCTTAGGATTACTTGCAAGTGCCCTTGCAATTGCAACCCTTTGCTTTTGACCACCACTAAGATTAGAAGGATAATTATCAGCTTTCTCTTCCAGCTCCACTAATTTAAGCAGTTCATTAACTTTTTCTTTTTTCTGCTCTCTGCTTAATCCACTATGTCTAAGAGAATATGCGATATTCTGATAAACTGTTCTTGCTGAGAATAGATTAAAATGCTGAAATATCATTCCGATATTTTTTCTTTCTTTTCTAAGATTTGATGGTTTAAGGCTTGTAAGTTCAACATCGTCAATAAATACCCTGCCTGAATCTGGCCTTTCCAAAAGGTTAATGCATCTAACCAATGTACTTTTTCCAGCTCCACTATATCCTATTATTCCAAATACTTCCCCATCTTCTATCTTAAGATTTACGTCATTTGCAGCATATACTGTTATATTTTTAGTAATAAAAGTCTTGTTAACATTTATAAGTTCAATCATATCTGCCTCCATTTCATAGTGTTTATATATGATTAAATACTATAACATTTGATTTTATTTCTGTATAATACGCAAAAAATATAGCTTGATATAGATAGAATCTATAACAACTCCCCGTATTTATTAACATATATCTTTTTTACAATCGTTGCCAAAATCATATAGATTAGTATTATTACTCCAAGCCATGCAAAATATGTAACCGGAAAAGGTCCTAATCCTATGGCTTTTCCAAAACTGGTATATGGAATTAATGTAAGTACTGAAATTCCACTAAATGATAATAACAACACGGTTAAAGATACTCTACTTTGTATAAATGGTATTTTTTGTGTTCTTATCATATGAATAACAAGCGTTTGACTCCACATAGATTCAACAAACCATCCTGCCTGAAATATAGCCACGAATCTAACGGACATTGCCACATCTGTAATCTGATTAAACTGAAGTCCATCGCACATAGCAGGACATATAATAAAAAGCATTACTAAATATGTTGCAATATCAAATATTGAACTTATTGGTCCTATCCAAAACATAAATCTACTAATTGTAGATGAGTTCCACTGCTTTGGTCTTTTTATAAATTCAGTATCAACATTATCCCAGGGAATTGCTGTACACAAAATGTCATATATTAAATTTAGTATTATAAGGTGAATTGATGCCATTGGTAAAAATGGAAGAAATGCGCTGGCAATCAGTACTGAAAACATATTCCCAAAATTAGATGATGCAGTCATTTTAATATACTTTATCATGTTGGCATATGTTTTTCTTCCTTCTATAATACCTTTTTCTAATACCATTAAATCCTTTTCAAGTAGTATTGCTGAAGCTGATTCCTTGGCTATATCAACAGCTGTGTCTACCGAGATTCCAACATCAGAAGCTTTCATAGCTGCTGCATCATTAATTCCATCTCCCATATATCCCACTGAATGTCCATTTTCCCTTAAAACAGATACAACTTTAGCTTTTTGAAATGGTGAAAGTTTAGCAAATACGGTTGTTTTTTCTACTTCATCTGATAACTCCTCATCGCTCATTTTTTCAACATCTGAGCCTAACGAAATTCTGTTGACCTTTAAACCAACCTGTGTGCATATACTTCGAGTAACCTTTTCATTATCGCCTGTCAATATTTTAACTTCGACTCCATAGTTATTTAATGCTCTAATAGCTTCAGCTGTAGTAGCTTTAGGTGGGTCAAGAAATGCCAGATAACCAATTAAAACCATATCCATTTCATCTGAAACTGAAAATGCTCCTACAGGAGATGGATTATTTTTCTGAGCCACTGCAATTACACGCATTCCTTTTATATTTAGCTCTTCAACTTTTTTTAATACTAACTGTCTTAGTTCTTCTGTTATTGGCTTAACTTCACCATCAAGCTCTACAAATAATGATATTTTAAGCATTTCCTCTACAGCGCCTTTAGTTACCATTTGAGTTTTTCCAGTTTTGTCTGCTACCACAACACTCATTCTTCTACGTTCAAAATCAAATGGAATTTCATCTACTTTTTCATAATTTTCTTCTAATTCGTATCGGTTTTCAAGTTCATCTGCATGACTAATTATTCCAATATCCATTAAGTTCTTAAGTCCAGTCTGATAATTACTATTTAAAAACGCATGTCTTAGTACACGATTATCTTCATTTCCATTTATATCCAGATGATACTCAAGCACTACTTTATCCTGCGTCAATGTTCCTGTTTTATCTGTGCATAGAATGTCAATTGAGCCAAGATTCTGAATTGCATTCAGGTTCTTAATTATGACTTTTTTTCTTGACATAGATACAGCACCTTTAGCCAGACAAGTCGTAACTATCATTGGCAGCATCTCTGGTGTAAGTCCCACAGCTACAGAAATAACAAAAAGTGTAGCTCCTAACCAGTCTCCCTTTGTAAAACCATTTATAAACAGAACAATAGGAACCATTATTAGCATAAATCTAATTAATACTAATGATACTGAATTAACTCCTTTTTCAAAAGAGGTCTTTATGGGTTTTTTAGACAATTCCTTAGCAATTCCACCCATCATTGTATCATTTCCAGTTGCAAGTACTATACCCTTTGCACTTCCACTGATTACATTGCTTCCCATAAAAGTTAGATTAGAATATCCTGTCAGTTCACAAGTCTCCAATACTTCTTTGCCTGTTTTTTCTACTGGTTCGCTTTCACCTGTCAAACTTGACTGACTGATAAATAAATCCTTGGCAGTAATAATACGAATATCAGCAGGAATCATATCTCCGGCTGAAAGAAATATTATATCTCCCACAACAACATCCGAAAGAGGTATTTCCTCCTTCAGCTTATCCCTCATAACACATGTTGTTGTACAAATCATCTCTGTTAATCGTTCTGCTGCATTGCCACTACGTGTTTCCTGAACAAATCTCAGTATTCCGGAGAGCATAACCATTATTGTAATAATGATTACTGTTGTAAAATTTTCTTCCTTAGGCTCTACTAAAATAATATCTGTAAAAGCAGATACATTAGCAAGTACAAATAATATTGCTGTAAATAGATTTATAAATGCATTGCAAAGTCTTTTACATATTGAATCCTTTTTGCCCTTATTTACAATATTGTCACCATATTTTTCCCTATTTAATCCTACATTTTCATTCGTTAGTCCTTCCCTAGAACTATCAAGCTTTTTTAATATCTGAATACTATCATGGCTTGTGGCAAATATTATGCGCTCCATAAGTTTATCTCTTCTAAGCAGTTCATTATGTGCCTTGCTATTTAGTAATCTTATATTTCTTTTTACTTTTTTTTCCAATATTCTTTCCTCCGTAATCTTATATTTCTCAAAATCGGAAGTAAAGGCATATAGAAAAAGGTTATATTATAATGTTACAGAAGACAATCGCTGATAGCCATATATATCTTCTGAACACTACGCCCCTTTGGCTTTATGCCGTTACTACTATTACTACTATCCGCGTCCATCTTCTTCACCTCTTTTCAAAATAGTGTCAACTAACACTTTTACTTAATTTTGGTTTATATAAAATGTAATTTCTTATAAACCAAAAAATCCTATGGACCTCAAACGGGTACATAGGAATAATGTGCATATAACATAATCTGTTATAACCGTCTGAGTTTTAGCTTTACAGGGCAATGAAACTGTATTATGCTACACCTTGTTTTCGATGTAGCCTGTTCAGACCTTCTCATGATGTCTCCATCACTCCGCGGCAACAGTCCGTATCCCTGTAGGAGCCTCACCTACCGGATTATTTAATTTTCAGATTTCACTATACTCTTATCTTATTCTATTGTCAATAAAATATTTTTATGCTTTTCATTCTTTATTTTTATGCTTTACATTCTTCTTATTTCACTAATATTATCCTCAAACTTTTTACACATATCTTATCTATTCCTCATACAATAAACAAAAAGAGGATATATCCTTGAACGAACATTACAAATTCATTAACCCTCCCCTGCCCTATGATTATAATGCCCCAGAACCTTACATTGATGAAAAAACTATGCACCTTCATCATGATAAGCATCTCCAAACCTATATTGACAACTTGAACAATGTATTATCTAACTATCCTAACCTGCAAACTCTTTCTCTCCAACAACTCATTATGGAAGCTGACCTTTTACCTTCTGCAATACGTATTCCCATCTTAAACAATGCTGGTGGAGTTTTCAACCATGAATTTTATTTCTCTAATCTTATAAACTCGGATAACAAGCTTCCAGTTGGATTATTAGCGGATCATATTGAAAAAACATTTGGAAGCTATGAGAATTTTCAGAAAGAGTTCTCTGCTGCTGCTCTCTCCGTATTTGGTTCTGGATACGCATGGCTTGTTGTAGGTAATAATGGTCTTCTTAAGATTATAACTACTCCAAATCAAAACACTCCTCTGCCTATGAATTTATGTCCTGTACTTAATATTGATGTCTGGGAACATGCTTATTACCTAAAACATTATAATGTCAGAGCAGATTATATCAAAGACTGGTTTCAGGTGTTGAACTGGCAAAAAATAAATCAGAATTATATAGCCTGTCTGTGTGGATATTCCTAAAATCCACACATATAGTTTATCATAACGGATTATAGGAGATATCAAATGAATTATGGCTTAGCCCTATCAGGAGGAGGCACACGCGGTGCTACACATCTTGGAATTCTAAAAGCACTATCAGAAGAGAATCTTCTTCCTGATTCTATGGCTGGAACCAGCGCTGGAAGCATTGTTGCTGGATTATATTCTTCCAAAATGACTATCTGTGAAATGTGCAAATTGGTAAAAGATTTATCTAAACATGGATTTTCTTTGTTAGATCCTGATTATTTGGGATTACTAAGATTCATTCCTCAAATGCTTATAGGAAAAGAGGTATCACTGACTGGACTAGTAAAAGGACAAAAACTGCTGAAATTATTATGTAATCTAACAAATGGAATCCATATATCGGATTTACCCAACAAGCTTGTAATTCCAGCAGTTGACATTAAAAGTGGTTATACCATTGCATTTACTAACGCTTCTTTTGTAAATCCTATGGAAAACGTCATCTGGAAACATGATGGACGACTATGCGACATAATGATGGCAAGTTCTTCTATCCCTGGGATATTTCGTCCTAGAAAATTAGAGCATTATTGTCTTATAGATGGTGGTGTATCTAATAATCTTCCAGTTAATTTACTAATTGCAACTGGTCAGAAACGTGTTATCGCTGTTGATATTGGTGTGGATTACGAAACTCCTCATAATCATTCTATCACTGAAATAGTTTCTCATTCATTTTCTATTATGAGCCATGATTTAAAGAATTGTATGTCTCAGGGAGAACTTTTATTATTAAAACCAAAGCTTAAAAAAGGAGCAGGATTATTAACCTTTAACGATATGAATGAATGCCTAAACGAGGGATACATATATGCTAAAAAAATGATGCCGCAGATTAAACGACTTCTTGGATAAAAAAGCGCTTGTCGGCACAAGCGCTTGGAAGAACTGCGTTGCAGCTCTTCTTAAATGTTTCACGCTACTGCGTACTTTCCTATAAAAAAGCGCTTGTCGGCACAAGCGCTTGGAAGAACTGCGTTGCAGTTCTTCTTAAATGTTTCACGCTACTTCGTACTTTCCTATAAAGTAAAAAAATATTTCCAAGTAAATTTAATAATACGCGGCATCTAAAAATAGTCTATTGTGCTACATAGCAAATTCTACCACTTGTACCTGTAATTGTTGGAACTAAGTTTGTAGTATTTTCAAATGTAAATGTCTTAGTAGTATTTGCTGCAACTGTACCTTGTGTAACCTCCGAAACACTAAAAGTAACTTCGCGCGTTAATGGTGTTCCAGATGTTGAGTCTGTGAGAAGTGCATAATAATAGATATTAGAATTTGCAGCATAGCTAAATGCATTTGTATTAGTAAACGAAATGTCTAAAACTGCATTAGGTGTACTATTATCTAATGCTTCGGCATTTGTTACAGTTACATTAATTGCCATAGAAATATTTCCTTTCCAGATATAAGTTTTAAAAGACCGCAAGAAAGCTCTTTCTAGTTATACTATATTCTAATTAAATAAAATAGTTAAAACAATTTGTGTTTACTCTAATTAACTTAACATTTCATATAAGATTTAGAAAGGATATTCCTATGAGTATATTAGATTTAACATGCTATGAGTCATTCTATCTATCAAGAGATTACCACTACAATAATAGACGAAAAGAATCCCTATTCTTAGGTCAGGACTACATGCATAATTATCTAATATACTTATATTTTAACTTACCGCCCTATTCGTATTTAAAGCATCTAAAACAAGCTAGACTTATTCTTTTTAAATTACCTCTTACTAATAGTAAAAATTTAGATTCTGAATATAGTATTTTTCCACTGTTAGATTTTTTAAATATTTACTGTTATACGTTTTCTACACCTAGAATTGATGACAGTAGAAAAATAGTTTTTAAGGACAACTATTGCTATAGCTATACAGATGTAGATATTACCTGCATTATAAATGCATGGATTAAAGAAGAAATAGAGAATAAAGGAATAATTTTATTGGGAAATGAAGATTCACGTCTTATTTCTTATGCTTCTAATCAGTATGACATAAAAGGAATGCAGCCAATGATTAGAATTATTTACGATGAAGATTGTTACTGCCAAGCATTGAGTACCATTCCCTGTAATATCAATGTAATCTGAACTCTCTTTACTATATTTGTTACAGACATAATTCTAACTCTTTTATCTCTCCATACTCATATGCTCTTGATTCACCAGTAACAGCCTGCATCATCATTGCATGTCCTGAAACTACTACTCTGTCATACTTTTCGTATCTGGTTAATACTTCATAAACTCGTTTTTTTAGTAACTCAGTACTTTCCCATTGCATGGTAATTCCATCTGGATAAATTCCTTTCATCTCATCATGTTCTTTACAAAGCTGATATAATCTACCCCCATCACATATAGAATGTGATAAATCCGAATTCCATTCGTGAAGATTTTTCTCTACAATTATCTCTATATTTAATATCTTTGAAATAATTGATGCTCCCTGCATCGTTCTAGTATATGGAGACGTAAGGATAATCTGTGGCTTTAATGCTGATAATTCATGAGCCGCTTTTTTAATCTGCTCTATTCCATTGTTTGTTAAGCCAGCAAATTCTTTGCCAAATGGTATTCTATTCCATTCACCTACGCTGTCATAATCAGGCTCTCCATGTCTAACAAAATAAAATGTTGTCACACTATCCTACCTTTATTCATATTCTTCAATAATCTTCTTAACCAGCTTTAATTGCTTATCTTCTGCTTCTCTGTCATATGTATAATTCTCTGGGACACTATCAAATAACTCTATTTTGCTCATTTCACTTTCAGGAAGCTCACCTATTGAATTAACTTCTGCAAAATACACTCTTCCATTATTCTGTCCCTCTCCATTTTCCCACTCATATGCATAATCCCACAATGGAATCATCTTGCAATCGGTTATTCCAGACTCTTCATACAACTCTCGTTTAGCTGCCTCCATAGCCGATTCACCTTCTTCAACATGACCTCCTGGATGTTCAAAATGTTTTCTGTGCTTATGCCAGCAATATACCCACTTTCCTTCATATCTAGCATAAACCAATACATATCCAATATTGTCCAGTATTCCTGCTGGATAGTTTACTACTGCCATAATATTCTCTCTCCTTTTTGTTAAATTGATTTTCTTAACAAATTTGTTAGCTTTTATTTAAATAAATTATACATTAGTTTTATATTAAAAGTCAAGAAATCGGTGGCTGGAAAATCAGCCACCGATTTCTCTTTACTTTTTAATATTTTCTAATAATTCCCAAAAAATTTGAATCATGAACTGCTTCATTCTCAGCATATTCTCCAAAAAGATTGGCAAGCTCTTTATCATCTTAGAATCCCAATTTATTCATAGATAATGCATAAGTAACTTTGTACACGCAACAGGTAATATAATCTCTACAAAATCGAATACTAATCCTATAAAGTAAAAAAAGATGAACCTAATATGCCTAAAGCACATCGGGTTCACCTCTTTTAGTATATTTTAATATATTAAAACAAATTATTATTCCGCTAATGTATACGTAGGACTTTCAGAAACGGCTGCGCATACACCAGTTCCGTCATTTGGTCCTAGATAGCCTGCAAATGTAACTGTTTTTCCTGATATATCACTAACACCTAATCCTATATCTGATAAATCAACTACATTTAATAATATACAACCCTTATCTGTATCTTCATCATTATCAAATGTTCCAAATGCCATGTAACCACGAACCACATTCGCTGAAGTTATTAAACTAATGTCAACACCGGTTCCCCATGAAATAGGATTTGAATAGAGAGCATTGTATATATGACTTCCAAGGCTATATTTCGTTCCATCCAATGTCATATATAACTCAGATACAATTCCATTCCACCAAGAATATTCCGTGCCACCTGCTGTTATTCCGTCACAATGAATTGTATTAGTTTTAATAATAGTCATAACATACATTTTAGTTCCAACTACTTTATAATATGCACTGCTGTATTCATTTGCAGCTGTTGCAATAGCATTATAAGCTGTATCTGATGACATTTCTAATGAGTAAGATACATTTTTAACAGCTAATGATGTTTCTCCATTATATAACGCCACGTCATATGAGCCTGTCAAAGAATGCCATCTATTTATAGCCGACATAGTAAGGCTTACCGTACATTTATTACCACTATATGTAATTGAATTTACCTTTGCCATACCAAGCACAGAATTCGCTGAAACAGTACTTCCGTTTATTTTAACTGTCTGACTTCCGCTTAAGTTCTGGTCCGCTGTAAATACAACAGTAACATTGCTATCGCTGTCGGGATAAGCTGTTCCGGTAACTTCTGCTGTTGCTGTAGTTGGTTCAGCTGGTACTGGTGTATCACCGCCTGCTTCATCAACTTTAACCTTTACATTATCCACACATGTAACTGAATTATAACGTCCACCTTTAACATATATACCATTCAGCAAACCTGTTCCACTAATAGTTACTGTTCCTGAATATAAACTTGTTGCTCCGTTTAATATTTCTACTGCTGCTGTTCCGTTTGATGAATTAACCTCTGCCTTAACAGTTACCCATGTTCCACTTGGTATAGTAACAGTATCACCTGATGTTCCACTGATATTCCACACCGTACTGTTTGTAGTTGAAAGCTTTAATATGTATCCTGTTTCCAGTCCATTATTCATATTATTGCCTGTATAGGCAAAATCGCTTCCAGTTATAGCAAATTGTGTTTCCTGACAATTATTACCGCTGCCTGCTGTAAGCTTTGCATCAAGCTGTATAGTATAATTTCCACTTATGCTTTCGTCAAATGCAAACTTAGCTAT
>CAZNEZ010000002.1:0-107653 GCA_964572475.1 uncultured Lachnospiraceae bacterium | reverse complement strand
TGCCACATACTGTAAATGAAAAGTATGCATTAAGTCCCATTCCTGGAGCAAGGACAAATGGATAATTAGCTAAGAATGCCATAAGCATTGTACCAATTGCTGAAGCGAGTGCTGTTGCAATAAGAACAGCCTGCTTATCCATTCCGGCACCAAATTCGTTTCCTAAAAGATTAGGGTTGACGGCGAGAATATAGGCCATGGTCATAAATGTGGTAATACCGGCTACAATTTCTGTTTTGACCGTCGTGTTATTAGCCTTAAGGTTAAATAACTTTTCTAACATTTTCTAACTACCTCCTTGAAATAAGTATAATTAATTTATGTGGTCAAAAAACCACAATATACCTATATTTATACCATAAAGCGACAATTTAGTAAATATTAATTAGAGCTTTATAAACATTAATTATACTTTTTAAAATATTAATTAGAGCCTTATAAATATTAATTATACTTTTTAAGTATTTAATGTAATTATATTATTTTCATTTTTTAAACCTTGAGAAATATGAATATTATTATTAGAATCAACAAAAACAGCTTCTATATTATCAAGAGAATTTATTAAAGACATACCTTTGTCAAGACCAAGAGCAAATATGCCTGTGCTAAGTGCATCGCCATCTAATGAAGAATCGGATATTATAGTAACTGAAAGAAGACCATTGTTTATAGGATATCCAGTACTTGTATCTAATATGTGATGATAAAGATTATTGTTCAAATAAAAATATCTTTCATAAACACCAGAAGTTACTACAGATTTATTGCTAATATTAATAACTGCACAAGTCTCATTCTGAGAAGCAAAGGGTTTCTGGATTCCGATATTGTATGCTGAACTATCAGATTTACAACCCATAGCATAAATGTTTCCACCTAAGCTTATTATGGCACTAGAGACACCTTTTTCCTGAAGATAGTTAACAAGCTGGTCTGCTATATAACCTTTTGCAATACCACCAAGGTCGATACTCATACCATCATGTAAAAATGTAATATCATTATTTCCGATTTTGATGTTCTTATAATCTACGAGCTTTAAGGCATTATTTATAGCATTTGTGTCTGGAAGGGTTGGAGAATCGGACCGAAAGTCCCATAGACTGCTAATCGGAGCTATAGTAATATCAAATACACCATTAGTTAATTCGGAAAAATGAATTGCGGATTTGACAATAGACAAAGTATGTTCATTTGCATTTATTAGTTTACCATTACGATTTAATAGGCTAATCTCACTATCAGATATAGTTTTACTAAACAATTGTTCATAGTATGAACATTGCTCAAAACAACTATCAATAATGCTTTCGTCATTTGAATCATACAAGGTAATTGTAATTACAGTATCAAAAAAGAAATCAGTTTTTGATATTGTATCAGAATCAGAAATACTCTCTGATTTATTGCAACCAGAGAGTAAAGTAGAACATATTATTAAAGTTAATAAAATGGATATTATTTTCTTCATTAAATTCCTGCACTTATCTTTAATTTCTTCTTCATTGAATACATATTCTTGTCTGCACGGCTTAGTGTTGATTCGAGATTCTTATCAAGAGAGTCTACATAAAAGGCATATCCATATGCAATTTGAAGTGTTTGGTTGTTCTCAAGATTATATTTTCCAATATTGTTGACAAATGTTTGTATAGACTTTTGAATACTGTCTTCAGGGATATCAACTAATAGCATAGAAAATTCATCTCCACCTATTCTAGCAAGGGTTCCTAGATGACCGAAAGCTGTTTGGATCATATTATTGCAGACCATAAGCATTTCATCTCCAGCATGGTGTCCAAACATATCATTAGTTCTTTTTAGGTTGTTCATATCAAAGGTTATAACTGCAAGTGAAGTATTTGAGTTGAGATGAACACTTTGTTTGGCAAGTTCAGCCTCAAAATAAGTTCTATTTTTACATTTTAGAAGAATATCTTCATATGCAAGCCTTTCATACATATCAGCCTTGATGCCTTTTTCAATAAGAATAGAAGTTTTTCTCAATGAGAAAGAGGCCATCATAATAATATATATTAAAAATCCAATTCTAAAATAGATAGAAAAATCCATCAAATTAATTACATAGTATCTAAAGATATCAATTCCTACAAAAATCATCAATACGATTGAAGCATGTAATGGAAGAAGGGAATCCTTATTTTTGGTAATATGATAATCATGGATTGACGCATAAATTATAATTACAAATGACACAAGAATCAATATATGAGATACGATTAAAATCTCCATAAAGTCAATTATCCCTGCAAATTGAAGGATAATCTGAATAACAAAATTGGCAAGAGCAAATATGCATAAGATATCAAATACCTTAGGCTTGGTGGAAAAATAAGAATTCTTAATGTATATAAGCATTGGTATAGGTGCAATTGCTAATATAAGGAAAGTTATTAGCGTCAATACGGCAACATTGCCATATTCTAATTGCACGGTCTGCGTCTCTAAAAGTGACCAGATAGATATTAATATGGCAAATGTACCAAGGTGGGTAAGCGAAATATTCTTTCTTGGAGACTTTCGTATAATAAAATATGAAAGAATAAGTCCAAATCCAACTAGCATCGTAACTAGGCAAATAAAAGCGTTAACAAGTCTGCTGGTAAAGAATTTGAATACAATTGAACTTTTAGTTCCTATGTAAAAAGCACTTACGAAGCCAGAACAGTTGCTATATGGGGAAGTAAGCTCAATGGTTATCTCTTTTTCTGACATCTGTGAATTAATCTTTACATATTGCCAGGCACTACCAGGAGTTTCGCTAAATGTTCTAGAATCATTATTGCCGAATTGATATATTATTTTACCATCGACACGAATGGTTACCTGCTGATTACTTGATCTAAAACACATACAGTTAATAGTACTATCCAGACTAGGAAGAGTATTATGAATAACTAAAGTTTTATCAACAGGATTGTCAGTATTAACAGGAAGATTATATAGATACTGTCTTGTACCATTGTCATCTTCGTAATACCAATTGTCATTAAATGTGGTACATTTTTCATTGTCAATCTTAACATTATTGCCTTTGAAGGTAAATCCTGCATAAATAACTATACATATTGCAACTATCAGTGAAATAATAAAACAAATCTCTATTTTACTTTTTTTGTTTTTATTTAAATTCATATAAATCCAATCCTGCGTTTCTCCACGCATACAAATTAGTATTTTTATTCTTAATTGTAACGTAATGCCACAATTATATCATATGTAACTTTTATTTACAATTATTGGTTTGATAATTATTTATAATTGTGATATTATGGAAAAGGAAACATCAGTTCGCTTTTGGAAAGGTTAATATGAAGAAAAAAGATATTTTAATCATAGCAGGATTTCTTGTTTTAGCACTGATAGATTTTGCTGGATACAAAATATTTAATTATTTTCAGATGGATAATACTAATAAGTATTATGCAGAGGTATCGGTAGATGGCGAAGTTTTAAAAACATTTGATATTACTGAAGATATTGAATATACAGTACAATGCGAAGAAGGCTATAATATTATAAAGATAGAGAATGGGAAGGTTTTGGTGGTACAGGCAGACTGTAGAGATGCTATATGCGTTAATACAAAAAGTATAGATAAGATTGGAGATTCTATTATCTGTTTGCCACATAAGCTTGTTGTTAGAATAGTAGCAGGATAATATTAATATGATAATTGTAATTCAATTTACGATAGAACATAAATATAGAAAGGACAACCGATGAGTAATAGTATACAAAGACTGACCATGAATGGAATGTTTACAGCCTTTGCTATAATTGTAAGCTATATAGAAGTGCTAATTCCATTTAATATAGGAATACCAGGTGTAAAGCTTGGATTAGCGAACTTTGTTATTGTAATTTGCTTATATAACTTATCATTAAGAGAGACATTTGTTATAGATATCCTTAGAATTCTTATAATTAATATGATGTTTGGTAATATATTTAGTTTTGCTTTCAGCATCGCCGGAGGCATGTTTAGTTTAACTGTTATGATACTATTTAAGAAGATTAAAGATATTAATATAGTAACTGTCAGCGTTGCAGGAGGTGTTTCACATAATATTGCACAGATTATTATTGCAATGTTTTTAGTAGATAACTACAGTGTTATGTATTATGCACCAGTTTTAATAGTAGCTGGAATCATTACTGGTATGGCGATAGGTACAATTTCTATAATATTGAATAAAAGAATAAAAGTAATTAAAAGAATGGAGAAATAGATGATAGCATTTATTAAAGGTGAGCTTTGTGATATAGAAGAAGATAAGATAATAGTTGAGTGTAATGGAATGGGATACAATATATATGTTCCACAATCTGTAATCAGCTGCCTACCTGCAACAGGTATGGAAGTTAAGATATATACATATCTTGCTGTTAGAGAAGACGCTATGCAGCTTTTTGGATTCCTTAATAAAGATGATTTAAAAGTATTTAAGCTTCTTATTACTGTTAATGGTATAGGGCCAAAGGGAGCGTTAAATGTACTATCAGTTTTGACACCAGATGAGCTTAGATTTGCTGTGATTTCAGGTGACTACAAATCCATATCCAAGGCACCGGGAGTAGGCACAAAGACAGCGCAAAAAGTTATACTTGAGCTTGCAGATAAGCTTAATTTGGAGGATACACTGATGCCTAAGAGTAATAACAATTCAGCTTTTGCTAAAGATATGAGTCCACAGTCAGAAGCAGTAGCCGCATTAACTTCATTAGGATACTCACAAAGCGAGGCAGCAAGAGCAGTGAAGCTTGCAGATACAGACAGTGAAGATGTTGAGGAGATCCTTAAAGCAGCGCTTAAGAAGATAACCTTTTAGAAGATAGAATTATAATTACAATAATTATGTGAAATATCATCATATAAGATAATATTTCAGAAAAACATTTAGAATATCAATGAAAGGAAATTATGTTATGAATGACAGAATCATAAATACTGAGATTGTCTCAGAAGATATGAACATAGAGAACCATTTAAGACCTCAAAAGCTTGATGATTATATTGGACAGGAAAGAACTAAGTCTAATCTTAAGGTGTATATTGAAGCAGCAAAAGTCAGGAAGGAACCATTAGATCATGTATTATTTTATGGACCTCCAGGATTAGGAAAGACAACCCTTGCCTGTATTATTGCTAAGGAGATGGGGGTTAAGATTAAGATTACATCTGGTCCTGCTATAGAAAAACCAGGTGAGATGGCGGCAGTTCTTAATAACCTTAATGAGAATGATGTCCTTTTTATAGATGAAATTCATAGACTTAATAAGCAGGTTGAAGAGGTTCTCTATTCTGCAATGGAGGACTATGCAATTGATATTATGATAGGAAAGGGTGAATCTGCCAGGTCAATTAGACTTGATTTACCTAAGTTTACATTGGTAGGAGCAACAACAAGGGCAGGACTTTTGTCTGCACCACTTAGAGACAGGTTTGGGGTTGTTCATAGACTTGAGTTTTACAATGAAGATGAACTAAAGACGATTATTATAAGGTCATCTAAAGTTATAGGAATTGAGATTGATGAAGATGGTGCTGTCGAGATAGCCAGACGTTCAAGAGGCACACCAAGACTTGCTAATAGATTACTTAAAAGAGTAAGAGATTTTGCACAAGTTAAATATGATGGTGTTATCAGTAAGAATGTAGCAGATAATGCTCTTAATCTTCTTGAAGTAGATAAATTAGGGTTAGATCAGGGTGATAGAAGCATTCTGAATATAATGATAGAAAAGTTCGGAGGTGGACCAGTTGGACTTGATACGCTTGCGGCTGCGCTTGGAGAAGATGCAGGAACATTAGAAGATGTATATGAACCATATTTGATTAAGAATGGTTTTATTAATAGAACCCCTAGAGGTAGAGTTGTTACAGATTTAGCCAGACAACATATTGGGCTTTAGTCAAATTAGCTATTGTTTTTATGTAATAAATATTGTATCATAGATAAATGATAGATACCAATTCAAGGGAGCGAGCAGCATGTCAACGAAAAATAACACAGAAGTCATTATCAATGGTAAAATATACACATTAAGTGGATATGAAAGTCCTGAATATTTACAAAAGGTTGCGGCTTTTATTAATTCCAAAATTACCGAATATAATCAAGAAGAAGCTTTTAGAAGACAGACTTTAGATGTACAAAGGACACTTATAGAGATTAATATAGCTGACGATTATTTTAAGGCTAAGAAGCAGGCTGATGCACTTGAAAGTGATATTAATGATAAGGACAAGCAGTTATATGATATAAAGCATGAACTTATTGCTACTCAGATTAAGTTAGAAGCTACAGAGAAGGAACTCCTGAATTTACAGAAGCAACTGAATGAAGAACAGAAAAAGATAATAAAATTAGAAACAGAGCTTGCAGATTCTAAAGAGGCAAGTAACAGATAGATTTATATACATATAGTTAAAGCCGAACATAGTGAATACACTTGTTCGGCTTATATAATAATTAAGAAATTATGTAACAGATTGTAAAAACGATAGGAGATTTTATGAAACCAGAAGTTGAAGTACTTGCACCAGCAGGATCATTAGAAAGTCTGTCAGCTGCTATTAATGCAGGAGCTGATGCTGTATATATTGGTGGAAGTGAATTTGGAGCCAGGGCATTTGCAGATAATCCCAATGAAGAGGGAATGTTAAGAGCTATTGACCATACTCACTTATATGGCAAAAAGCTATATCTTACTGTTAATACTTTGCTTAAAGATGATGAGATAAAAGAGAGATTATATAATTATATTGAGCCATATTATAAAGAGGGTTTGGATGCTGTAATTGTTCAAGATCTTGGAGTTTTTGCCTTTATTAAAGAAAACTTTCCTGGTATGGATATCCATGCAAGTACACAGATGACGATTACATCAGTAAGTGCAGCTACACTTATGAAAAAACTTGGTGCTTCTAGAATTGTTACCGCTAGGGAACTATCTTTAGAGGAGATTAAGAAGATTCATAATAATGTAGATATTGAAATCGAGAGCTTTGTTCACGGAGCATTATGTTATTGCTATTCAGGTCAATGTTTATTAAGCAGCATTATAGGAGGAAGAAGTGGAAACAGAGGCAGATGTGCTCAGCCTTGCAGACTTCCCTATGATACAGCTATAAAAGATAAGTATATTTTAAGTCCAAAAGATATGTGCACTATTGATATTTTACCACAGATAATAGATGCAGGTGTTTACTCTCTTAAGATTGAGGGTAGAATGAAGAAACCAGAATATACAGCACTTGTAGTCAGCAAATATAGAAAATATACAGACAAGGTTTTAAACGGTGAAAAATATACTGTAGATAAAAAAGATATAGCTGATTTAATGGACATTTACAATAGAGGAGGATTTACAACCGGATATTATGAAAGACATAATGGTAAAGACATGATGTCTCTTACAAAACCGAATCATTTTGGAGTAGAAGCTTTAAATGTAATAAAGGCTGAAAAGTCTAAGATTGACTTTAAAACAATTACAGACATTAGTAAAGGTGATGTTATTGAGGTTTTACAGAAAAATGGAGAGCCACTATCACTAACTATGAGCGAATCAGTAAAAAAGGGAAGTAATGGCACAGCCAAACTTCCACTTAACAAAGGAATCAAAGTGGACTCACCATTATACAGAACTAGAAATGCAAAACTTATTAAAGAAACCGCAGAGCTGTATATTGAGAATAATTTGAAACTTAGACCTACTATATATATTACAATTAAAAAAGATATACCGATAGAGTGTAATATAGAACTTAATGGTACTAAAGTTACATTTATGGGAAAAACTCCAGATATAGCAATGAATAAACCGACTTCAAGTGAAGAAATCAAAAAACAGGTATCAAAGACAGGTGGTACAGATTATGAATTTTTATCAATTCAGGTTACTATAGATGATGGATTATTTGTAACAGTTGGTGATATAAAGGAACTTAGAAGAAATGCCCTTAGGCTGCTTGAAGATAGAATAATAAATATTAGTAGGAGGAATTAAACAATGGATAATAAATTATTACTTAATTGTTATGTTGAAACAATGGAACAGTTTAATTCACTTCTTACAGTTGCACAGGTAGACAAAATATACCTTGATTCTAATGCATTTGATATGAATGAAGCTAATGAATTAATACAAAAATCTCACAGTCATGGTAAGCAGCTGATTCTAGGCATGCCTGCTATATATAGAGACACCAAAGCTTATAAAAGTGCTGGACTCATTGAGAATGCAGGTTTATTTGACGGAGTTTTGGTTAGAAATATAGATGAACTTGCTTTGTTTATAGACAAGTCTGATGTAAAACTCATTGCAGACGCAAGTTTATATACATTTAATAGTATTGCAAGAGAATTGTTAGATATTTATAATATAATATATTTTACGGCACCTCTTGAGCAGAATAGCAGAGAATTAAAGAGAAGAGGCTGTACAGGCGATGAGATGTTGGTTTATGGTTATATACAGGTTATGGTCTCGGCACAATGTATTGTAAATACAACAAAAGGTTGCACACATATTCCGGAATTTTCTAAGATTAAAGATAGAAAAGGTGAATGTTTTACGGTTATCAATAATTGCAAATTCTGTTATAATACAATGTATAATTCAAAACCATTGTCACTGCTATCTCTGGCTAATGAAGTTAAGTCTTTAGATTTTGGTTCAATAAGACTTAATTTTACAATAGAAGATGGTAAAGAAACTGCGAGAATAGCTAATGAATTTGCGAGAGCATATATAGATGGCTATGATGTCGCGGAACTGGAAAACTATACCAGAGGTCATTTTAAACGTGGTGTAGAATAGAAAGGCACAGTATTTATGGAAAATATCTTTTTGTCACTAACTAAATATCTTTTTGCAATATTTATGGCTATATATATGATTGTGTCGTTTAGCGTTTTGAAAGTTAAGGCTGGACAGCCCCCTAAAAAACGATATGGACTACAGGTATTTCTCATTGCTGCTATTCATGCTATGGGATTTTCGGTAATATATATTCAGGTTTTACAAGATAAGATTATATTATTCTATGGTTTTCAACTTCTATACCTGATGCTTACAATTACTATATTTAGAATGCTATATCCTAAGCTTGACAGAGGATTATTGAATAACATGTGTATGTTTATTTCAGTTGGACTAATTATGATGACTAGGTTATCATACACCAGAGCTGTTAGACAGTTCATTATTATTGTAATTTCAACAGTAATATCAATGTCTGTACCATATTTATGGCGTAAATTCAAGAATGCATCACGTTATACATGGTTTTATGCTGCTATAGGAATTGTATTGCTATCATTAGTGTTCCTAATTGGAAAGACTGAATATGGGGCCAAGATTTCACTAGGAATTGGTTCAATTTCATTTCAGCCTACAGAGTTTGTTAAGATATTATATGTACTTTTTATAGCTTCGATGTTTAAAAAGGAGGTTAGTATTAAAAAAGTGGCAGTTTCGGCAATTTTAGCTGGAATGCATGTTGTTATTATGGTACTTTCAAAGGATCTTGGAAGTGCGCTTATATTAACCGTTGTATATTTATTTATGCTTTATGTTGCTACCTGCAAAGGGTATCTTTTGTTTGGAGGTACGCTTATTGTATCGGGTGCTTCTGTCCTTGCATACAGGTTGTTTAGTCATGTTAGAATAAGAGTTGCAGCCTGGAGAGATCCGTGGTCAATTATTGACGGACAGGGATATCAGATAACTCAGTCACTTTTTGCTATAGGTACTGGTGGACTTCTTGGAATGGGACTTTATCAGGGTATGCCATATAAGATTCCAGTAGTAGAACAAGATTTCATATTTTCAGCTATATCAGAGGAATTAGGAGCATTGTTTGCTATCTGCTTAATACTTCTTTGTATTAATACATTTTTGATATTTATAGAGAAATCTATTATGCATACTAATTTATTTGGAAAATTATTAGCACTTGGACTTGCTATCTGCTATGGTTTCCAGATTTTCCTTACAATAGGCGGCGCAATTAAACTTATTCCATCAACGGGTGTAACACTTCCACTAATAAGCTACGGAGGAAGTTCAATGCTTGCAACAATTATTATATTTGCTATAATGCAAAGCATTGGCATTAGTAATAGAGTAGAGGAAGAGAATAGGAGCAAAATTGAAAGAAAACAAGAAGAATCAGAATAAAAGTATACTTAAAACTACATATATATTTTTTGGACTATTTTTGCTGTTGATGTGCTATTTAGCCTATTTTGTTGAACTTAAAGCTAAAGATGTGATTAATAACTCTTACAACAAACGTACAGAGATATTTGCCAATAAGATTATAAGAGGTTCTATTTATTCTAATAATGATGAAGTTCTTGCCAGAACAGATACAGATGATGAAGGCAATGAGACAAGAGTATATCCATATAATAATCTTTTTTCACATGTTGTAGGTCTTGATTCGCATGGTAAATATGGTCTTGAACTGACATATAACTTTGAACTTCTGACATCTAATGCCAATCCAATTGAACAGGCAGTTAATGAGTTTAAAGGAGAGAAGAATATAGGAGATAATATATATACTACTTTAGATGTTAAACTTCAACAAGCAGCAAGTAATGCAATGGGCAATGATAAGGGTGCTATAATTGTTATGGAACCAGATACAGGTAAGATTTTGGCAATGGTTTCTAAACCAGATTATAATCCTAATGATATTGATAAAATAAATAGTATTTTAAGCGATACAGAGAATACTAATGGTGAACTTGTAAATAGAGCAACACAGGGACTTTATACTCCAGGATCAACATTTAAGCTTTTTACACTTTTAGAGTATTCCAGAGAGAATCCTAATTTGGAGGATTTTTCTTATACATGTACAGGTAAGATTACAATTGACGATTATTCTATTCAGTGTAGTCATGGAGCAAAACATGGAAAACAATCACTTATTAAGGCTTTTGCTAATTCATGTAATGGTGCTTTTGTTACAGCGGGGCTTACACTGGATACTAATAAGATGTCTAATCTTTGTAATGATATGTTATTTGGACAATCGCTACCAATTGATCTTAGATATAAAGAAAGTAAATTCAGCCTTGTGGCTTCTGATACCCAGAATACTAAAGCACAGACAATGATTGGCCAAGGAAAGACAGTAGTTTCGCCTATCCATATGGCTCTTATAGCATCTGCAATTGCTAATGACGGTGTACTTATGAAACCTTATTTTGTAGATAGGGTACAAAGCTATACGGGAACAATAGTAAAACAATATGAACCAAAAGAATACAAGACTATTTTAAGCAAAGATGAAGCTTCAATGCTTCAGGAATATATGGCTGAGGTTGTAAACTCAGGCACTGCAAAGAGGCTTAAGAATTCTTCTTATTCAGTATCAGGTAAGACTGGAACAGCGGAGATTGATAAAGAGGGTAATGTTAATTCATGGTTTGTAGGTTTTGCACAGAACGATTCTAAAAAGGTAGCTATCTGTGTTGTTTTTGAAAATGTTAACTCAGATGAAATGTATGGAGTTAATGCAGCTAAAAAGGTACTTGATTCATATATGAAATAAATTTTACGAAAATAAATCAAATGTAAATCAAAATGCATATTCTATTGATATTGTGTAAAAAAAGGATTATAATATATCTAATTAATGACACACCATACAGGAGGAAATGCTATGTTGGAAGCTACTAGCTGTGGCGGTGTGGTGATATTTAGAGGCAAGGTACTTGTTCTATATAAGAATATAAGGAATAAGTATGAAGGATGGGTTTTGCCAAAAGGAACTGTTGAACCTGGCGAAGATTATAAAGAAACTGCTCTTCGTGAAGTCAGGGAAGAAACAGGAGTAACAGCATCTATAATCAAGTATATTGGTAAGAGTGAATATACCTTTAATGTTCCACAGGATATTGTAGAAAAGGATGTTCACTGGTACTTAATGATGGCAGATAGCTATTACAGTAAACCACAACGTGAGGAATATTTTTTGGACTCTGGATATTATAAATACATTGAAGCATATCATCTTTTGAAGTTTGCAAATGAAAAGCAGATACTTGAAAAGGCATATGATGAATATCTGGAACTTAAGAAAGAAAATCTATGGGGAACTAAGAAGTATTATTAACAATAAAATAGAGATACTATAACTTATGAGTATAGTATCTCTATTTTATTGTTAATAGAAAATTATGCAGCAACATAGAACATTTAAGAAGAATTGCAACGCAGTTCTTTTAAGTGTTCACGCTGGTAAATGATTTTGTTTGATGGGAAAATATAGGAGAAGACGTATGAATGAAAGTGAAGATATTAAGCATTATCGAGCGGATATTGCAAGATTATTAAGAGAACATAAAAATTCTCAAAGTTCAATAGTAATTTTGATAGAGGCTGATACAGAAGAGAAAAAGGTTAATATGATAGAGTCTTTAATTAAGGACTTAGACCCAAGAGACTATATGTTATATGCAGGTGAAGATAAAGGCGCTGCATTAGGAAAGCCGGTTTTATATGAATTTGCAATAAATCTTCCAGAAAAGGGTAGAATCACAATATTTGATAACAACTGGTATGAAAATCTGAAAGTCTTATATGAGGAATCGTTAAACTATCAAGACTTAGCAGCAGATATAAGTAATTTTGAGAATCTGGTTATTAACAATGGAATTATGCTTATGAAGCTGTATGCATACAGTAGCAAAGATGATTTTGATATTGTGAAGCTGCCAGATTACCTGGTTAATCACAATGAGAATACGGCTCCGTGGTATATTGTTAAAGATGAGCTGGAGATGTTTTCGTACATTTACAATAGATTACAGTTAAGTCCTGATGCGGATACAGTTGAACCAGTAGGTGAGCTTATGCTTACTATGCCTAAGGAATTACTTTCTTACGAAGAATATAAAGACAGACTTAAAAATGTCAAAGAAGAACTTGGAGTGCTAAGTAAAAAGATTGATTTTTACGGATTGTCAGCGGTTATTCTGTTTGAAGGACAGGATGCATCTGGAAAGGGTGGCACTATAAAGAGACTTATAAATGCACTTGACCATCGTACTTATATGGTTTATCCTATAAGCGCTCCCAATGAAATAGAAAAAAACCACCTGTATCTTTGGAGGTTTTATAAGGCGATTCCTCCTAGAGGAAGAATTGCAATATTTGATAGAAGCTGGTATGGAAGAGTACTAGTAGAGCCAATAGAGGGATTTTGCAATATTAGTGAGTGCAATAGAGCATATGATGAGATTAATTCTTTTGAAAGACAATTAATTAATTCAGATGTACTCTTAATTAAATTTTATCTTAATATAGATAAAGATGAGCAGGGCAGAAGATTTGAAGAAAGAAGCAATAATCCAGAAAAGGAATGGAAGATTACACAAGAAGACTGGCGTAATAGAGAAAAATGGGACGAATATGTTAAAATGACTGGGAAAATGCTGCAAAGGACATCTACAAAGAATGCACCCTGGCATGTGATTCCTGGTGATGATAAGCATTATGCAAGAATAACCATTTTAGAAAAGATAGTTGAAATACTGGAAGGCAGAATAGATGAATACGAACATAAATTATCAAAAAGAATTAGAAAAAACATTAGTAAAGATTAAAGAAGAGAATAAGAGTCCCAAACTCTTACTTCATAGTTGCTGTGCGCCATGCAGCAGTTATGTACTTGAGTACTTAAGTGAATATTTTGAGATTGATTTGCTATATTATAATCCTAATATTTCACCTAAGGAGGAATATGATTACAGGGTTTTGGAACAACAAAGGTTAATTCAGAAAATGCCACTTAAGAATAAAGTTACATTTATTGAGGGGAGATATGAACCTTCAGAATTTTATGATATTGCAAAAGGTATGGAACTATTAAAAGAAGGTGGTGAAAGATGTTTTAAGTGTTATGAGCTTAGACTTAGAGAGGCCGTAATAATGGCTAAAAATCATGGCTCAGATTATTTTACAACAACCCTTTCTATTAGTCCGATGAAAAATGCCGCCAAACTTAATGAAATTGGCGGCAGATTGGGGGAGGAATATCAAATACCATATCTCTTTTCTGATTTTAAAAAGAAAAATGGTTACAAAAGGTCGATTGAATTATCCTCTGTATATGGGTTATACAGACAAAACTATTGTGGCTGCATATATAGTAAAAGAGATAGCATTACACAGTGAAATAATAGAATTACACAGTGAAATGACAGAATTACACGGTAAAATGACAGAACTACACGGTAAAATCAAAGTTTTGACCATACAGCTTTTCGGTATCGGTCTTAACATTATCACTCATGCTGTCATAAAGTGTATCATTTATCTTTTGAAGTAGTTCTTCAATAGAAGAAGCAGTAACCTCTTTCACAGCCTCTTTTTTAGCTTCTTTAGCATCTTCTGATTTTTGCTCAGCTTTTTTTGCTATCCGTTCTCTTTGCGCAGCATATGATTTGTCTATAACTGCAAAGAAAGAAGCGTTTCCACCATCATCAAATTTCATACCATAAGCTTTAACACTTCCAGATGAAGTACCTAAACTTGATGAAAGCCCTGCCATCTGTGTAGCGGCATTAGCAATTATACCCTCATATTTTTTTCTGTAATCTTCATCTTCTGCCATCTTTTCTATCTTATCAGTATCAATCAGAACAACCATACCTTTATTATTGGCATAGCTTCCGGCATTGGCAGCAACCTTTTCCTTGTCTGCTGCACTTACAAGAACAAATTCCATATTAGAGAATTTCTTCTTAAGCTGTTCATAATACTTTTGGGCTTTTTCACTTAATTCAGTGGAATTAGACGCATTTGAAGCTGAAGATACATTGGTATTAGAAGAAGTGGAATCGGTTTTGCTTTTGGCTGTTGCAGAATTGTTTTGAGAAACTATTGTTGAAGCTGTGGTTGTAGAAATGTTACCTAAATAATCAGTACTCATGTTCTTTCCTCCTTGAAAGTGTGTTCGTAATGCCAATCCATTGGCATTCATTATTAATGTTAATAAATATATCGGCAATAAAAATTAATAGTTTAGTAGTATAACCGCATTTTTGGTAATAATTAGCAAAAATTCTGGGCGTTGATTAACAAAAATACTTGCGCTATAAAACATTTTATGGTAAACTAATCATCGGTTATTCGCGGAAGTGTCGGAATGGCAGACGAATCAGACTCAAAATCTGACGGGGGTGACCTCGTGTGGGTTCAAGTCCCATCTTCCGCATTATAAAGAAGATTACTAAATATCATATAAAAGATAAATCGATTACGAATCGGTTTATTTTTTTGCTTTATAGGATTAAGGTGTAAAATCGGACACGAATATTTATTTTCATTTTCTAGAGTCAAATTATTCCGTAAGAATTAGTTATAGGATCAAGAAATATAAAACACATAGGTGGGTTAAAGGTAAATATAAAAAAAGCAATGGTAATAAAAATTAGTATTAATGCACATATGATATTTAATTTAAAATCAGTGTTTAACAGAATGTTGTAGCTTACTATATAGGAAACGATAACGGCGATTATAAATATTGAAATATCTAAAATAAAATAATTAGTTCCAAGTATATAGGTATATGCGTAAAAAAGAATCGGTATAAGTACTAAGCCACAAATGACACCAATACATTTTGCAGTCACAAAGTTAGGATATTCCTTACCAATATAGATGTATTCTAATATTGCATAAATCAGATATAGGAAGAATAAAAGCTTTAAGTGTTCCCATGTAGATTCATTCACAGCGCTAAATAAAGCGACAAATTGGTTGTTACCAGACCACTCAAAAGCAAAATGCAATAAGCAACCAACAATTATTGTAAAGACAATTCCGATTAATTCGGCATATTTCAATTTTTTCATATAAATCTCCATTCCGCGGCCTTTTTATGGCGACACAAATATGATTTTTTAACTTATTACCTCAATTTATTTTATCCCTAAAAAAATAAAATATTACATGAAATGATGATATGGTCTACTCAAACGGAAGTACTCTATTAATAAGTGGTTGCCACTTATACTATATTTGGTGTATTATAGATATAGATTTTGAAAGGTATGGTATATACATGGAATGTAAAGATTTTCAAAGTAAAATTAATGATTTTATTGATGGAAATATGGATATAGAGCATGTAGATGAGTTCTTAGAGCATTTGCATAGCTGTAATGAATGTTATGAAGAATTAGAGATAAGATTTCTGGTTCAGATAGGACTGGATGAACTGGATAATGATGATATATCAGCATATGACCTTAAAGGCAAGCTTAATAAGCTTATTTATGATTATGAAGCTGAATCATATCGCAATATTAGGGTAGAATTCTTTAAGAAGCTAATTTTTGTACTTGCAGATGGAGTTACTTTAGGCTCAATGATATATTGTGCTCTAAGATGGATTGATATTGTATAATGAAAGGACAGTTATGAATAAAAAATTATTACTAATAGACGGACACAGTATATTAAACAGAGCATATTATGGAGTCCCAGAGTTAACTAATTCTGAAGGAATTCATACCAATGCAGTATATGGATTTGTAAATATGATGCTTAGAGCCATAGAAGATGAAAAAGCTGACCATATAGTTGTGGCATTTGATCTTAAAGAGCCAACATTTAGACATAAGATGTTTGATGAGTACAAAGGCACAAGAAAGCCTATGCCAGATGATCTTCACGAGCAGGTTCCTATTATGAAGGAGCTTCTTAAGGCTATGAATATATCTATAGCGACACTACCTGGATATGAGGCTGATGATGTGTTGGGAACTCTTTCTGTTATGGGTGAGAAGCAAGGTTATGATGTAACTGTACTATCAGGAGACAGAGACTTGCTACAGTTAGCTACTAAGATAGTTAAGATAAGAATACCAAAGACCAAAGGTGGATATACAGAGGTAGAGAATTACTATGATGAAGATGTTATTGCCAAATATCAGGTTAATCCACAAGAATTTATTGACCTTAAAGCACTTATGGGAGATACATCTGATAATATTCCAGGTGTTCCAGGCGTTGGTGAGAAAACAGCTACCAAGCTAATAGTAGACTATAGTTCTGTTGAGAACATATATGAGCATATTGATGATGTAGAGCCTGCAAGAATAGCTGGAAAGCTTAGAGATAATAAGGAGTTAGCAGAACTTAGTCTCAAGCTTGCAAGAATTGATGTTAATGCACCGGTTGAAATGAAGCTTGAAGAATCCTTTATTGAAGATTTTTATACACCAGAAGCATATGATATTATTAAGAGACTGGAATTTAAGAACATATTATCCAGATTTGATTCGCATAAGGTATCAAAACAGGAGGTTTCCAGTGAAATTATCGATGTAACAGATAAGGACATGCTTAAAAAAGTTGAAAACATGGCGGTTAATAGTCAGGTTGTAGGAATTTCCTTTTCTTTTGAAGAAACTAAAAAAGAAGAATCACAGTTAAGCTTTGACTTTCTTAATGATTCTTCAGATAGTAAAAAAAGTAATGATAATTTTGGAATCCGTGCAATCTGTATCACATTTGAAGCAGGAAACACTTATTATGCAACAACTAAGAATAATATCACTTCAGACGATTTGTATAGAATTTCACTTCAAATATTTGAATCAGACGCAATTGTATCAATATTTGAATTAAAGGATACACTTTATCATTTTGCGTCAGACGAAGAGAAGATAAGAGAACATTTAGTTTTTGATATAGCAATTGCAGCATATTTGCTTAATCCTCTCAAAGATATGTATCATTATGATGATATTCAGAGAGATTATCTATCTAATATAGTGCCATCTGTAGAGGAATTGTTTGCAAAAAGAACTGCTGATGAGGTATATAATAATGATGAGGAAACTTTTAAAAAGTTCTTATCACTACGCGCTCTTACAGCGTTTACAGCATATGAAACAATGGTGCTAAAACTTAAGGAAAATGGAATGTATAAGCTGTATCAGGAAGTTGAACTTCCACTTATTTATGCATTATTTGAGATGGAACAGGTAGGTATTGGCGTAAATAGAACAGCATTAAAAGAGTATGGAAATAAGCTTGCGGTGAGCATTGATAAGATTGAAAAAGAGATATATGAAGAAGTTGGTGAAGAATTTAACATTAATTCACCAAAACAACTAGGTGTTATATTGTTTGAAAAGATGGAAATACCAGGTTCAAAGAAGACAAAAACAGGGTATTCAACCTCTGCTGATGTACTTGAAAAACTAGCACCAGAGTATCCTGTAATCAGTAAGATACTGGAATATAGGCAGCTTACTAAGTTAAAGTCAACTTATGCTGATGGATTATCTGTTTATATAGGAGAAGATAACAGAATACATGGCAGATTTAACCAGACTATAACAGCTACTGGAAGAATTAGCAGTACAGAGCCTAATCTTCAGAATATCCCAATTAGAATGGAGCTTGGACGTGAGATTAGAAAGGTTTTTGTACCTAAAGAGGGCTGTGTATTTGTAGATGCCGATTATTCGCAGATAGAATTAAGAGTACTGGCTCATATTTCAGGTGATAAGAATCTTATAGAGGCTTATAATGAAGCACAGGATATACATCAGATTACAGCTTCCAAGGTGTTCCATACACCTCTCAATGAAGTGACAAAGACTCAGAGGAGTAATGCAAAAGCAGTTAATTTTGGAATTGTGTATGGGATAAGTTCTTTTGGACTAAGTCAGGATTTGAGTATTAGTAGAAAAGAAGCTTCTGGTTATATAGAAGAGTATTTTAAAACATATCCAGATATTAAGAACTTTCTTGATAATACAGTTGAGCAAGCTAAAAAAGATGGATTTGTTACTACAATGTTTGGAAGAATAAGGCCTATACCAGAATTAAAATCCAGCAATTTTATGCAGCGTTCTTTTGGAGAAAGGGTAGCTATGAATTCACCAATTCAAGGAACAGCCGCAGATATAATTAAAATTGCAATGGTTAATGTTAATAATGCAATGAAGGTTGCTAAGCTTAAGTCACGTATTGTACTTCAGGTTCATGATGAACTTTTGGTAGAAACGTATAAAGATGAACTTGATATAGTAAAGAAAATACTTGAAGATAATATGCAAAATGCCGCTGAATTAAAGGTTCCTCTTGAAATTGGAATGGAAGTTGGAGAAAATTGGTTTGAAGCGCATTAGCATATAGAAGACATATGCAATTTCAATAAAACACATAGTAAAAGAAGGTTTTGAGATGATAATAGGAATAACCGGAGGCGTTGGTACAGGTAAATCCACAGTTCTTAATTTGATGAAAGACAGATTTAACGCATATTTATTAGTTGCAGATGAAGTTGGACATGAAGTGATGAGGAGAGGTAATAACGCTTATGACAAAATTATTAGTGAATTTGGAAAAGAAATTCTAGAGGATAGTCTGGAGATAGACAGAAAAGCTCTAGGGAAAATAGTTTTTTCAGATTCAGACAAATTAGATATTCTTAATGGAATTATTCATCCAGAAGTCAGAAAAGAGATTGAAGCAAGAATTAATCAGATTAAAGAATTAGATGAAAATGCATTAATTGTCATAGAAGCAGCATTGCTTTTAGAAGCGGGATATAGAGAAATATGTGACAAGATTATATATTGTTATGCTGATATAGAAGTTAGAAAGAAAAGACTTATGTCAAGCCGTGGATATAGTGAACAAAAAGTAATTGACATAATAAATAATCAGTTATCAGAAGAAGAATTTAGAAAAAGCTGCGATGCAGTAATAGATAATTCTGGTGCATTGTCAGATACTATATCACAGATTGAAAAAATACTAGAGTTTTAGCATATATTATGTTAAAATTATTAGATAAATAAAGTAAAATATGTTTGGACTTTTACAGTTCGGAGGAGCTTTGGATGAACGAGAATAACAAATATAAAGATCAACTTGTATTTGGACTTGATATAGGAACTAGAAGTATTGTGGGTTCTGTAGGATATCTGGAAAGAGATAAGTTTAATGTAATTGCACATTGCGTGAAGGAACATGATACTAGAGCCATGATTGATGGTCAGATTCATGATATTCAGGCAGTCGGTAATTCTATAGATTTTGTTAAAAGAGAATTGGAGAATCAACTTGGCTCTCCTCTTAAAGATGTTTGTATCGCAGCAGCTGGACGAGTTCTTAAGACTGTTACAGTTCATGTAGAATGGGACCTTGAAGAGGATATGGTTATTACCAATGAAAATATTTATTCGCTTGATCTTATGGGTGTTGAAAAGGCATACGAAGAGATTAGAGAATCAGAGAGGTCTAATGACTATTTTTGTGTTGGCTATTCAGTTATTAAGTATTATATGAATGGCTTTTTTATCAATAATCTCGAAGGACATAAAGGTAAGCATTTAGCAGCAGATGTGCTTGCTACATTTCTTCCAAATGAAGTAGTAGATGGTTTGTATTCGGCAGTATCCGTAGCAGATTTAGAAGTAGCAAGTCTTACTCTTGAGCCTATTGCGGCTATTAACATAGCCATTCCGGAACAGTTTAGACTCCTTAATATTGCGCTTGTCGATGTGGGCGCAGGAACTTCTGATATTTCAATAACAAAAGATGGAAGCATTATTGCATATGGTATGATTCCACATGCGGGAGATGAGATTACAGAGGCTTTAGTACATAAATATCTAGTAGACTTCAAGACTGCTGAGAAGATTAAAATAAGTGCATGCAGGAATAAGCCATGTACATTTAAAGATATAATGGCTTTAAGCCATAAACTTGATATAGCAGAAGCCAAAGCAGTGATAGAAGCAACAGTTAGAAAGATTACAAAAGAGATTGCAGATAAAATTGTTGAACTTAATGGTGGAAAAAGTGTTAATGCAGTATTTATAGTGGGTGGTGGTGGAAAGGCTTTTGATTTTACAACAAGTCTTTCAGAGTATTTGGATATTCCAGATGAAAGAGTGGCGCTTAGAGGTGAAGAGGTACTTGGAGATGTTGAATTTGTTCAGCCAGGTATTAAAAAAGATCCATTACTTGTTACTCCTATTGGAATCTGCTTAAATTATTACAGCCAGAAGAATAATTTTATCTTTGTAAATATTAATGGACAACGAATAAAATTATATGATAATAGCAGATTAACAGTTGTTGATGCAGCACTTCAGATTGCCTTCCCTAATGAAGAACTTTTCCCAAGGAGAGGACATCAGATTGATTATTCTGTTAATGGTATAAAAAGAATGGCAAAAGGAGAACTTGGAGAGCCAGCAATTATCACAATTAACGGAGAAGAAGCTAACATTAATTCGGCAATTGTAAGAAATGATCATATTATAATTACTCCATCTACTATTGGAGAGGATGCCTCACTAAGACTTGAAGAATTACCAGAATTTCATGATGAGTTTAGTATTTTTGTTGATAATAAAAAAGTTGTCTGTCCTAAGTTTTTTGATGTATCAGGACATCTTGAGAATAGTTATTATGAGGTAAAACAGGATGATGATATTACGGTACTTGATTATTATACTATTGAACAATTATTAGAGATGCTGGATATAGATGATGAGAATTTTGAGGTTTTTGTCAATAATGAGAAGACAGATTCTGAAACTAAGGTTTATGCTAACTTTAAGGTTAGCTTAAAACCCAAAACTAGTTTTTCACAGAGTAAAGTAGATGAATTACAGCACGAAGAGCTAGGTGATGAAATTGGCGAAGATATGTTACAGGATTCATCGATAGAGGATGATTACATACAAGATGATATCGCAGAAGATGACAATATAGAAGTTGATATGAAAAAGGATAATAATATAAGTGGTGTAAATGATATAAATGATATAAGTGATGTAAATGATATATATATAATTGTGAATAGAGAACCTATATGTTTGAAGAATAAGAAATCTTACATATTTGTTGATATTCTTGATTTTTATCCATTTGATACCCAGACTCCATCTGGTAATGAGATAGTCATGACACTTAATGGCGAAAATGCTAGTTTTACAGATTCAATTAAAGATGGGGATATAACTGAACTTTATTGGAAATAAGGGGGATACTTATGCTTGAAGAAGAGATTAAAATCAAAGTACTAAACAGACTTAGAAAATACAATCTTCTAATTATAGTTGTTATTTTATGTTCTATAGGATATCAATATTTAACTCATAATAGAGACTTTAAAACAAACTTAGTGTTTGAAGGATTAGTTCTCCTTTTTCTGTTGATTGATTATATAGTATCTTTTACTAAGTTATATTATCATGAAAAGGTTCTACATGGAATAAAATACATCTTATTGATTTCAATTATGTTTGCTATTGTATTCATTACTAAAGTTATGACTTTAACGGTGTTTTTGATTGGAATATACATTTTTCATATGGTAATTGCTGTGTTACTTAGTAATATCAATGATAAGGTAAACATAAGTACTCTTACATCTGAGATTGTTTCTCCGTTCGTATTTGCAGTATCATTTTATTATGTTGTAAATGCAACTAGTAATTATGAGATAATTATTATAATTGCATTTACTGCTATTAGCATACTGATTGCTATTGCAGCACTTGGCACATATGGTGAAGTTCTTCAGATATATTATGATGATTTAAGCAAGCAGGAACGTCTGTTTTTCTATTCTGAAAAGGACAATGATAGTATGAAACGCTATCAGAATGAGCTTATTAAGGCTAATGAACAGTTGAATATTCAAAAGATACAATTAGAGGCGGCTAATTCAAGAATAGTTAAGAATAATGCAGAGATGGAAATTCAATACAAGATTATGAAGGATATTTCTGCTTCTCTCGAATTGGACCAACTACTTGACTACATAACTACAAGCCTTATTGAATATATGGATATAGATGTTTGTACTATGGGTATTACAATGAACAAAGGGGCTGTTATTAAAATTTCAGCTAGGGATAGTTCAAATGGAGATATAGCAAAAGATATTATAGATAGCTTTAATCATTATAAGATTGAAAGGCTTACGTTTGCCAATGGAGAAGTATACATTAATAATAATGTTGATTTAACTGATAAAAGATTGCATTATCTTAAAAAATCCGAAGTTAAGTCTTTGCTAGTACATGATTATCAGTTCAAAGAGGATGTTATTGGTTTTTTACTTATAGGTAAAAACAAACAGAATTATTTTACTGATAATGTTAATTTTTATAATAATATTATTGAACAATATTGTATTGCCGTAAGTAATGCTATTTTGTATTCTAATGCAGAAGAAAATTCAATAAGAGACGGACTTACAGGTATCTATAACAGACGATATCTTACAAAAGTATATCCTGATTTATGTAATAAAAGTGTTGATGAGAATAAGCCACTTTCGATTGCCCTTTTTGACATTGATTATTTTAAGAAGATTAATGATACCTATGGGCATCTGTTTGGAGATATCATTATACAAAAGTGTGCAGCTATAGCAAATGAAGTGGTGAAAATGTATAACGGATTAACATTTAGATATGGTGGTGAAGAATTTGTACTTCTTTTTCAGGGAATGGACGTAGATGAATGTGATAGAATCATGAAAGAACTTCATAAGGCAATTAAAAAAGCTGTTTTTGTGGATAATGGTAAAGAAGTTAAGATAGATATAAGTATTGGTATTACATCATATCCTACCACTTGTGGCAATCCAGATGATTTACTTAATCGTGCAGACTGGTCTATGTATGCAGCTAAAAAGCAGGGCAGAGGAAGAATTGTAATAGATAACGAGGATATTGGAATGACATTTTAAATAATAATAAAATAATAATGTCCGCATATGATGATATAAGAAATCTTTTTCTAATTAATCTATGGGGGCACAATGGTATATAGAAAACAAATATTTGGTAATCGATATTATAGATATATAATTTTTATATTACTGGCAGCATTGATATCACAATCAATAGTGATAAGAATGTACTATTCGTTTGAAAAATATGAAGTGTCTGATAATATTTTGAAAGAAGAAAATTTTAGAAAGCTTAAGTTATCTACAATGAGTTATTATAATATTGAAGCTTTTGCAAATGATAACGCTAAGGATTTATATGATTGTATTGCTACATTCATGGTATATTATCAATATGACCTATCAGATGAAAGTGAAACTAATTCTGATTTATTTACAAAGGAAATCTTTGAGAGAACTAAGGAGCATATAGAAAAAGATAGTATGCCATATTATAATAAGCTTGTTTTGGCATATAAGGAGATATTGGAAGATGAAGATTATTTCCCGGTAGTAGATATAATTAATAGTGATGCATATGTATATTATTCAGACTCATTTGGAGGAGAGCGTACTTATGGTGGTGAGAGAACTCATGAAGGCTGTGATATTATGTCAAGTAATAATAAAAGAGGATATTTTCCCATAATAAGTGTGTGCGATGGAACTGTTGAGAGTATAGGATGGTTGGAGCTTGGCGGATATAGAATAGGAGTTAGAAGCGAAAATGGTGCGTATTTTTATTATGCGCATTTATTTGGATATGCGGATGGTATTAGTCAGGGAGATAAGGTTAAGGCTGGACAAATGATAGGATATATGGGAGATACAGGGTATAGTCTCGTTGAAGGAACGACAGGAAATTTTGATGTTCATTTACATTTTGGAATATACATAAATGATAATAATGAGGAAATAAGCATTAATCCATATTGGATTTTGAAATTATATGAAGATAAAAAACTTCAATATTCTTTCATTTTATAGTACTCATGTGGTATAATAATACACAGTATGGCTTTTAAGAATATTATCTTAAAAGAATAAAAATGTTTAGTGCATTTCAGAAAGGCATGGTATATTATGGAGATTCAGTTATGGAGAGAGATTCTCTATCCGTATGAACTAGCTGTTAATGAGCTTATGGTCAAGTTTAATTATATCATTAAAGAATATAGAAGTGCGAATATGTATTCGCCTATTGAACAGGTAGATGGCAGAGTTAAGAAGATTTCGAGTATTCTTGAAAAATGTCAGAAAAAGAAGATAGCTATTGAAGATATTAATGATAAGATTGAAGATATGGCAGGAATTAGAATAATCTGCCAATTTGTTGAGGATATTGACAAGGTTGTTGAGATTATAAAGAATCGTACGGATATGGAAGTAAAAAGTGAAAAGGATTATGTTAAGAACATAAAAGACAGTGGATACAGAAGTTATCATATGATTGTATATTATGATGTTCAGACATTAAAGGGTACTAAGAGGGTTCACGTTGAGATTCAAATTAGAACTATGGCTATGAATTTTTGGGCCACTATTGAGCATTCGCTACAGTACAAGTACCGTCAGAATATGCCATCATATATTAGAGAAAGACTTAGTGGAGCAGCTGATGCTATTCTTATTCTGGATAAAGAAATGTCTCAGATTCGTGGAGAGATTATGGATGCACAGAACTCTTTTCAGGTTAAAGCTAATGTAGTAGCAGAGATTCTTAATAGTATTCAGAATTTGTATTCTGTTGCAAATAAGAGAGAGATAATTAAAATTCAAGATGAATTTTATAGAATTTATAAACAAAATGATCTCGAACAATTACAAAGATTTAGCAAGGAGCTTGATATAATAGCAGAAGGATATCATGCACAGGGGATAAGATATTGAGTAAATTGATTCGACTTGACAAATATCTGGCTGATATGGGTATCGGAAGCAGAACAGATGTTAAAGATAAAATTAGACAAGGACTTGTTATGGTTAACGATAATAGAATTATGTCTACTGGAATTAAAATTGATCTGGATTCTGATGTAGTTAAGTATGACAATCAGGTAGTAACTTATGCTATGCATGAATATTATATGCTAAACAAGCCTTCTGGTGTAATATCAGCAACAAAGGATCATAAAGATAAGACGGTATTAGAGCTTATTGACAGCAAAAGAAAAGATTTATTTCCGGTTGGAAGACTTGATAAGGATACAGAAGGTCTTTTACTTATTACTAATGACGGAGAGCTGGCACATAATCTGCTAAGCCCGATTAAACATGTACCAAAACGTTACTTCGCTAAGATTGAAGGAAATGTAACGAATGAACATGTAAAAGCAATGGCGCTAGGAATGACATTTAAGGATGGAACTGTAGTTAGACCAGGAGAACTCACGATTCTTCAATCTGGAGATATCTCTGAAATTGAACTTGTAATTCATGAAGGAATGTATCATCAGGTTAAGAGAATGTTCCTAAATCTTGGCCTTAAGGTGGTCTTTTTAAAAAGACTATCAATGGGTTCTCTAAAACTAGATACAAATCTAAAACCAGGTGAGTACAGACCTTTGACTGACAATGAAATTCAACAATTAAGAGGAAATACTAATGTTAACTAATATTGAAGCAGTAATCTTTGACCTTGATGGCACTCTTATAGATTCTATGTGGATGTGGCATTCAATAGATGAGATTTATTTAAATAGATTTGGATTAACTGTACCCGATACACTGCAAAAAAACATTGAGGGAATGAGTTTTTCTGAGACAGCATTTTATTTTAAAAATACATTTGGCATAAAAGACAGTGTGGAAAAGATGAAGACAGACTGGAATGAGATGGCTACTGATATGTATACTAACGAGGTGAAATTAAAAAAAGGTGCTAAAGAGATACTTACATTATTGTCCCAAAATAAGATTAAAACAGGCATTGCAACAAGTAATTCCAGAGAGCTTACTCAACTGGTTTTAAAGGCACTAAATATTAATGATTGTTTTGAGACAATTGTAACAGGATGTGATGTAACGAGTGGAAAGCCTAATCCAGACATTTATCTTCTCGCTGCGGACAAGTTAAAAGTTATGCCTGTAAGATGTTTGGTTTTTGAAGATATACCGAATGGAATTATTGCAGGGAAGAAGGCTAATATGAAGGTTTGTGCAGTTGACGACCTTTATTCAAAAAATATAGAACAGCGAAAAAGAAAACTTGCTGATTACTTTATTAATGATTTTAATGAAGTAATAAACACATTTGAAAGGCATGGACATTAAAATGATAAAAGATTTTTTACCAATTTGTAAAGAAGATATGGAAAAATGGGGTTGGGACCAATGCGATTTTGTGTATGTTATAGGAGATGCATATGTAGATCACCCATCTTTTGGACATGCTATTATTAGTAGAGTTTTAGTATCGCATGGTTATAGAGTGGGAATTATTTCACAGCCAGATTGGAAAGATAAGAATAGTATTAATGTATTCGGCGAACCAAGGCTTGGATTCCTTGTAATGTCAGGTAATATGGATTCAATGGTTAATCATTATTCTGTGTCTAAAAAAAGACGACAGCAGGACGCATTTACACCAGGCGGTGCTATAGATAGAAGACCAGATTATGCAGCTACTGTATATGGTAATCTTATAAGACAGACATATAAGACAAAGCCTATTATTATTGGTGGAATTGAAGCCAGTCTTAGAAGACTTGGGCATTATGATTATTGGTCGAATAAGATTAAAAGGTCTATTCTGCTCGATTCAGGGGCTGATTTGGTGCTATATGGCATGGGAGAAAGATCAATAGTAGAGGTCGCAGATGCGCTTGATAGTGGACTTGATGTTAAAGATATCACATTTATTGAAGGCTCAGTTTATAAGACAAAGAATCTTGATAGTGTTTATGATTATATTAGACTTCCTGATTTTAGTGAAGTAAAATCAGATAAAAAAACGTATGCAAAAAGTTTTTATACCCAATACTGCAATACAGATCCATTTGTGGCAAAAAGACTTGTCGAGAAATATACAGATACTTGTTATGTAGTTCAAAACACTCCGTCTAAGCCACTTTCATCTTCAGAGATGGATCAGGTTTATGCACTTCCATATATGAGGGACTATCACCCTTCATATGAAGCAGCTGGTGGAGTACCTGCAATTACCGAAGTTAAATATAGTTTAGTTAGTAATAGAGGATGCTTTGGTGGCTGTAGCTTTTGCGCACTGACTTTTCATCAAGGCAGAATTATTCAGGTTAGGAGCCATGAATCTATTATAAATGAAGCTAAGAAATTTATATGGGATAAAGATTTTAAAGGCTATATACATGATGTAGGTGGTCCGACGGCGAATTTTAGACATACCTCCTGTGATAAGCAGCTTACTAAAGGAGTATGTCCTAACAAGCAATGCTTATTCCCCAAACCATGTGCCAATCTTAAGGTAGAACATAAGGATTATCTTAAGCTTTTAACTAAGCTTAGAGAACTTCCTAATGTTAAAAAGGTGTTTGTCAGATCTGGTATTAGATTTGATTATCTGATGGCTGATAAAGATGATACTTTTATGAGAGAACTTATTAAGCATCATATAAGCGGGCAATTAAAAGTTGCTCCTGAGCACATATCTGATAGTGTTCTTAAGATGATGGGTAAACCAGAAAACTGTGTTTATGAAGGCTTTATCAAAAAATATAAAAAGTTAAACGATGACTTAGGATTAAAACAGTTTGTTGTACCTTATCTTATGTCATCGCATCCTGGTTCAACCATGAAAGAAGCAGTTGAGCTGGCAGAATATCTCAGAGATTTGGGGTATATGCCAGAGCAGGTACAGGATTTCTATCCGACACCTTCAACTATTTCAACTTGTATGTATTATACAGGACTTGATCCGAGAACGATGGAGAAGGTATATGTACCTGTTAATCCTCATGAGAAGGCAATGCAGAGAGCTCTTATCCAGTATAGGAATCCTAAAAACTATGAGCTTGTTAAAGAAGCACTTCATATTGCAGGAAGAGAGGATCTTATTGGATTTGATAAGCATTGTCTTATAAGACCAAGAAATATGTCACATAACAAACCTTATGCATCACATAATGCTAAAAATTCTGGAAAGAATACAAAGAATACAAAGAATACAAAGAATAACAACTCAAAACGTGATAATAACAGAAATAGTCATGGTAGAAATACAACAGGTTCAAAAAGGAATAGTAATCATTCAAGAACAAAGTAAAAATAAATTAGTACAGAAAGGAATGGACATTAATATGAAGAATATAGCACTTATTACAGGAGCCTCTTCTGGTATGGGAAGAGAGTTTGCAAAGATTATAGATCAGAAGCTTACATCAATAGATGAGATTTGGATTGTAGCAAGGAGAGCTCAAAGACTGGAGACTCTTAGTGAAGAACTTAGCAAGGATTCTAAGATTATAGTTGGAGATTTATCAGATTTATCGGGTATTGATATTATTGAGCAGGAATTATTAAAGGAAAAGCCTAATGTTAAGATGCTTGTTAATTGTGCTGGATTTGGCAAAATTGGACATGTAGATAAGTCTGATGTTAAAGAACAGTCAGATATGGTTAGTTTAAACTGCACAGCATTAACAAGACTTACAAGAGTTGCACTTGACTATATGGACTATAATTCTAGAATCATTAATATAGCTTCAGTTGCAGCATTTATTCCTCAACCGGATTTTGCAGTTTATGCAGCAAGTAAATCTTATGTATTAAGCTTTTCAAGAGCTTTAAATTCAGAACTTAAGAGTAGGGATATCTATGTTACTGCTGTATGTCCAGGTCCTGCTGATACAGAATTCTTTGATATTGCTGAGACACAAAAAGGTAGAGTGTGGTATAAGAATATGTTTATGGTAAAATGTGAAAATGTTGTTAAACAAGCATTCTATGATTCTATTCATAAGAAAGAAATGTCAATCTATGGAATTCCAATGAAGGCACTATATGTGGTTTCTAAGATAATACCTCATAGATTTCTCATTGCATTTATAGGTTCACATTAGAATAAAAGAAGAGTTTATAAAGAATACGACATTGAATGAATGTAAAGCAGAAAGGTGTAAAATTAATGAAAAATGCAATAGATAAAGGAATGTTCGGCTATATTGACAACCAGAAAAAGAAAAAATGTGTTATAGCGGTTATTAGTGTGGCCATGGTATTTGTTATATTTTTCACAGGAATAATTCTATATGATACGAAAAAGAGCCTGTTTTCTGTAATAGCGGCTGTTTCAGCACTTCCGGCTGCAAAGTTACTAATTAGCTTTATTATGGTTGCTCCATATAAGTCAGGCAAAAAAGATATATATGACAAAATTGTTGCTCAAACAGTGAATACTAATATCTTATGCGATATGATTGTTACCTCGGAAGAAAAATCAATGCATTTAGATTTTATATTAGTAAAAGCAGGAAAAATCATATGCTTTTCATCAACAGACAAGCTAGATGAAAAAGTAACAGTGGCTTATCTTAAGAAGATAATAGACCAGTCCTGCAATTTTTCTTCATTAAGATTATATAAGAATGAAGAACATTTTTTACAAGCGATTAATGAGTTTGGTACAAATGAAGCATTAGATGAAGCAACTGCTAATATGGATGAGAAAATCTGCAAAAGGATTAAGACATTTTCAGTATAGAACTAAGAACAGGAATGGAGACTAGCGTGAAAGAGATTAATATTTCCGCCAATCAGGCAGGACAAAGATTAGACAAACTTCTTGCTAAATACCTTGATAAAGCACCTAAAAGTTTTATCTATAAGATGCTTAGAAAGAAGAATATAACTCTTAACAATAAAAAGGCTGAAGGTTCTGAAATCATAAAATTAGGTGATTTAATTAAGCTTTTTCTGGCAGATGAAACAATTCTTAAATTCAGCTCTAATTCTAATAGTCCAGTAATAGTTAAAAAATCATCTATAAGTAAGCCCAATATAACTTTAGATGTTATATATGAAGATGAGAATGTTATATTTGTAAATAAACCATCTGGCATATTGTCGCAGAAGGCTGAAATTACGGATATTTCTATAAATGAATACATAGTTGATTATCTGATTTCAGAAGGTAGATATACACAAGAAGAACTTAAAAGTTTCAAGCCATCTATTTGCAATAGACTAGATAGAAATACTTCGGGACTAATTGCTGCTGGTACATCATTGTCTGGGCTTCAGTTTCTTAATCAAATGTTTAGAGACAGAGAGATAGAAAAATATTATATTACTTTTGTAAGAGGATATGTAGAAAGCGGAGCTCATATTAAAGGGTATCTTATTAAGAATGAAAGAACTAACAAAGTAAGTATAACTAGGGAAAGAAAAGGCAAAGATGATGAATATATAGAAACTAACTACGAACCTTTATTTTCATCAGATGAAGTTTCTATTCTAAAGGTTGAACTTATTACAGGAAAACCGCATCAAATCAGAGCGCATCTTGCTTCAATAGGACATCCCGTTGTGGGCGATATGAAATATGGAGATAAATCATTAAATGAAGCATATGCAGTAAGATATGGTATTAAAAGTCAAATGCTTCATTCGTATGAATTGATATTTCCTGAACTTTCAGGAGATATGAAATATCTGTCTGGTAAGATATTTAAGGCAAAACTGCCAAATGATTTTATAAAATGTATGGAGGCATTACATGTCAACATGGAATTCTAGAGGACTTAGAGGATCGACACTTGAAGATTTAATCAATATGTCGATTGAAAGATACAAGGCTTTGGGGCTTGGATTAATTCAGAAGATTCCAACACCTATTAAGCCAATTAAGATGGATAAAGATTCAAGACAGATTACACTTGCATATTTTGATCAAAAAAGTACGGTTGATTATATTGGTGTAGTTCAGGGTATTCCAGTATGTTTTGATGCCAAGGAATGCAATACTGATAGTTTTCCTCTGCAAAATGTACATAAACATCAGATGGAGTTTATGCAGGGATTTGAAAAGCAGCAGGGAATTTCATTTTTCATTATACTTTATACGCATTTGAATGAAATGTATTACATACCTTTTCGCGATATGAAAAAATTTTATGATATTAGTGAACAGGGTGGAAGAAAAAGTATAAAGTTTGAAGATATTGATAAAACGTATAAAATTGTCTCTTTTAATGGTGTTCCTGTTCATTTTTTAGAAGCGCTAAGTAGAGATTTGAAATATAAAGATTGACAGCATTGGATTTATCAATTATAATCCATACTAATTTGATAACTAGTTAGAGTGATAGCACGTTACTAAACTAAAGCATATATTGGAAAGGTGACATATAATGGAAAATAATTTACTACATACACCAGTTGGAGTACGCGACATATACAGTGATGAGTGCGCAAAGAAAATAGAGATACAAAACGTAATAAGAGATGTTATGAAATCATATGCTTATGATGATATACAGACACCTACATTTGAATTTTTTGATATCTTTAATAAAGAAAGAGGTTCAGTAGCTTCTAAGAATATGTACAAATTCTTCGATAGAGAGGGAAATACTCTTGTATTAAGACCTGATATTACACCTTCTATTGCAAGAGCAGCGGCAAAATACTACCTGGACGAGGAATTTCCTATAAGATTATCCTATATTGGCAATACATTTATTAATAATAATGAATATCAGGGAAAGCTAAAAGAGATTACGCAGATTGGTGCGGAATTAATTGGAGATACTACTTCTGATGCTGATGCTGAGCTTGTTGCTATGGTTATAAAATGTCTTCTAAAAACTGGACTTACTGAATTTCAGGTTGAAATAGGACACGTGAATTTCTTCAAAGGTCTTCTTGAAGAATCTGGCATAGATGAATCTACAGAGGAAGAATTAAGAGTTCTTATATCTAATAAGAACAATTTTGGAGTAGAAGAATTACTTAAGAACAGAGATATGTCTGATGAACTTAAGAATGTATTTTCAAAGCTTCCAGAATTGTTTGGAGGCGCTGAAATATTAGATGCTGCGGGAGATATGACTTCTAATAAAAAAGCTTTAGATGCAATTGACAGACTTAAAAAGCTTTATAGTATTTTGTCATACTACGGAGTAGAAAAGTATGTTACATTTGATTTAGGAATGCTTAGCCATTATAATTATTATACAGGAATTATATTTAATGCATATACATACGGAACTGGAGATGCTATTGTAAATGGTGGACGTTATGATAACTTATTAAAGCAGTTCGGTAAAAAATCACCTTCTATTGGATTTGGTATAATTGTTGATCAGCTCATGGTTGCGCTTTCAAGACAGAAGATAAATGTTCAGGTCAATAATGTAAAAACTATGATTCTTTATAAAAACTCGTTACAGGAGCTTGCAGTAGGGCTTGCTGGATATTGCAGAAAGTCAGGAGACCTTATATCCCTAATCAGAAAAAGCTCAAGTAAAGATATTGACGAATATATTGCATATGCTAGACGAAGTAATATAGGTGGAATACTTTATATTGAAAATGATGAAACCATTAAGGTTATCAATGCAGGTACAGGTGATGTGCAGATTGCAAAGATATCAGAGATGTTAGGCGAATAGGAGAGGAAAAGATGAGATATTTAACATTTGCGTTAGCAAAAGGCAGATTAGCAAGTAAGTCACTTGAGATATTTGAAAAAATTGGTATTACATGTGAAGAGATGAAAGATAAAGATACAAGAAAGCTTATTTTTGTAAATGAAGAATTAAAGCTTAAGTTTTTCCTATCAAAAGCAAGTGATGTTCCAACATATGTTGAATATGGAGCTGCTGACATAGGTATTGTGGGAAGAGATACAATCCTTGAAGAAGGAAGAAAGCTTTTTGAAGTAATGGACCTTGGTATTGGTAAATGCAGAATGTGTGTATGTGGTCCTGAATCAGCAAAAGAGCTTTTACAGCATCATGAGATGATTAGAGTTGCGAGTAAATATCCTCATATTGCTAAAGACTATTTCTATAACAAAAAGCATCAGACAGTTGAGATTATTAAGCTTAATGGTTCAGTTGAACTTGCTCCTATTGTTGGATTATCAGAAGTTATTGTTGATATTGTAGAGACAGGCTCAACGCTTCGTGAAAATGGACTGGATGTATTAGAGGAAGTTTGTCCTCTCTCAGCTAGAATGGTTGTTAATCAGGTTAGTATGAGAATGGAGAATGAAAGAATAATGAAAATCATAAAAGACCTTCAGAGTATTATGTAATACACAGGTATTATGCAAGTAATATGCAAGTAATAGACAATTATAATAAATACATATTTAGAAAGGATTTGCCATGAGAATTATAAAATTAGACGAGAATACTAAAAATAATATTTTAACAGATTTATTAAAAAGAAGTCCTAACAATTATGATTCATATTCAGCTTCTGTTAATGAAATTATTGATAATGTTAAGAAAAACAAAGATGCAGCAATATTTGATTATACTAAGAAATTTGATAAAGCAGATATTAATGCAGATAATATTAAAGTTACAAAGGAAGAGATTGAAGAGGCCTATACTAAGGTTGATTCTGAGCTTGTCGAGATTATTAGAAAAGCCAAGAAAAATATTGAGGTTTATCATGAAAAACAAAGGCAGTATAGCTGGTTTGACAGTAAACCTGATGGCACTATCTTAGGACAAAAGGTAAGTGCATTAGCCTCAACTGGCGTATATGTACCAGGTGGTAAAGCTGTATATCCATCTTCAGTACTTATGAATATTCTTCCTGCTAAGGTTGCTGGGGTTGAAAAGATAGTAATGACTACACCTCCAGGAGCTGATGGTAAGGTATTTGCACCAACTCTTGTTGCAGCAAATGAAGCTGGGGCTGATGAAATCTATAAAGTTGGTGGAGCGCAGGCAATTGCTGCTCTTGCATTTGGAACAGAGTCAGTACCTAAAGTTGATAAAATAGTTGGTCCTGGTAATATTTATGTAGCACTTGCTAAAAAGTCAGTATACGGCTATGTAAGTATTGATTCAATAGCTGGACCAAGTGAAATTCTGGTACTTGCTGACGAGACGGCTAATCCAAGGTTTGTTGCTGCTGATTTATTGTCTCAGGCAGAACATGATGAGCTTGCATCAGCAATTCTTGTTACTACTTCAATGGAGATAGCTAAAAAAGTGTCAGAAGAAGTGGATGTATTTACAGCAGAATTATCAAGAAAAGCAATAATAGAAAAGTCATTAGAAAATTATGGCTATATTCTTGTGACGGATACAATGGAAGAGGCAATTCAGACAGCAAATGATATTGCTTCAGAACATTTAGAGATAGTAACTAAAGACCCATTTAATGTAATGACAAAGATTAAAAATGCGGGAGCTATATTCTTAGGTGAGTACAGTTCAGAGCCTCTTGGAGATTATTTTGCAGGGCCAAATCATGTATTACCTACTAATGGAACATCCAAATTCTTCTCACCTCTTAGTGTTGATGATTTCATTAAAAAGTCAAGTATCATTTCATACTCAAGAGAAGCATTAGAACCAGTACACGAAGATATTATTGCATTTGCAGAGTCAGAACACTTGACAGCACATGCAAATTCTATTAAGGTTAGATTTGAAAAGTAATTAAAGTCTTGGAGGATTAACATGGAGAATAGTACAGTCAGAATTATAGAGAAGAAAAGAACTACAAAGGAAACGGATATTTCACTTACTTTCAATGTAGATGGTCAGGGTAAGGCTGAAATTGATACAGGTATAGGATTCTTTGACCATATGCTTAATAGTTTTACAAGACATGGATTATTTGATATGAAGCTTACCTGTAAGGGTGATCTTTATGTTGATTGTCATCATACAATTGAAGATGTTGGAATTGTTCTTGGTGAAGCAATAAAAGAATGTATAGGCCAAAAAAAGTCTATAAAGCGTTATGGTTCTGTTATTCTTCCTATGGATGATGCACTTATTCTTTGTGCAATTGATTTGTCAGGCAGGTCATATCTTGGATTTGAAGCTGAATTTACTTCGGAAAGAGTAGGATATTTTGAAACAGAGATGGTTAAGGAATTTTTCTATGCAGTAGCATCTGCTGCTGGAATGAATCTACATATTAAGCAGCTTTCAGGAAGTAATACTCATCATATTATTGAAGGAATGTTTAAAGCATTTTCTAAAGCTCTTGATGAAGCAACTTTATATGATACAAGAATTGTTGATGTTCTCTCAACAAAAGGAACACTATAGATGAAAGGCATGGTACCTACATGGAATGTAAGATAATAACAAGAATAGATATTGAAAAAGAAGGAGCTGTTGAAATCTGCAGACATTATAGTAATACAGGAGCAGATGCAATTATATTATTTGATAATTCATTAGATGATTCATCACATGATGCAAATATTGACACAATAAAGGAAATAGCTGATGTCGTAGATATTCCGCTTATCATTGCTGGAAATGTCAAGAGACTTGAAGATGTCAAAAAATACCTTTATGCTGGCGGCGAACTAGTACTTTTGGATATGAACAAAGCCTCTAATAAAGAGATGATAAAAGAGGCTTCTGATAGATTTGGAAGCGAAAAAATAGGTATTTATTCTAACACAGCATTGAGTGATGAAGACTATGAGTATGCAAAATCAAATGGAGCGTCTATTGTAGTAATAGATAATGCAGAGTTCTCAAATTCAACATTGCCTGTTATTACAATGAATATGGTTAATGAAGAGGCTGATGTAGAAAAACTTGTCGCTACAGGTAAGATGGCAGGTGTTTCTTCTGATTTTATTAATGAATCAGACATTATGTCAGTTAAGTTTAAACTTAAGGCGGCTGGAATTCCTATTGTCTGGTATGAATCATCAATGAAATTTTCAGATTTTAAGCTTAATTCAGATGGAATGATTCCTGTAATTGTTCAGGACTATAAAACAGCTGAAGTGCTTATGCTTGCATATATGAATGAAGAAGCATTTAATAATACAATTCAGACAGGAAGAATGACATATTATAGTCGAAGCAGAGAAGAATTGTGGGAAAAAGGGCTTACTTCTGGACATTTTCAGTATGTTAAGTCTTTAACAATGGATTGTGATAATGATACATTACTTGCTAAGGTATTTCAGGTTGGTGCTGCTTGCCATACAGGTAATAAAACTTGTTTCTTCAATAATATTATGAAAAAAGATTACAAAGATGATAATCCTCTTAAAGTATTTGAAGATGTTTACAATGTAATCCTTGATAGAAAAGTTAATCCCAAAGAAGGTTCTTACACTAATTATCTCTTTGATAAGGGTATTGATAAGATTCTTAAAAAATGTGGAGAAGAGGCAACAGAGATTATTATTGCAGCGAAGAACCCTAATCCAGAAGAAATCAAATATGAAATTTCTGATTTCTTATATCATGTTATGGTGTTAATGGCAGAGAAAAATGTATCTTGGGAAGATATTACAAAAGAGTTGTCTAGAAGATAATATTCGTATCAGGAGGTAGTGTCATGAGTAAAGCAGAAAAAAAAGACAAGAAGAAAAAAATCGTGGCGGTAGTTCTTACAATTGTAATATTGTTTGTTATATTATATTTGATAATGACAGTTTTTTATCAGAATCGTTTCTTTAATGGAACGAAGATTAATGGATTAGACTGTTCGGGGAAAACAGTTTCTCAAGTAGAAACTATGATAAATGACGAGATTAGACTATACGTTCTTAAGCTATATGAGAGAAATGACAAGTCAGAAAATTTTGCTTCTGCTGATATAGATATGAAGATTACTATTGATGGAGATATTGAAGAATTACTCAAGAAGCAGAATTCATATGCCTGGATATTTTCAAATAATACGGATAATGAGATAAAGACAACAATTACTTATGATGAGTCTAAGTTAGACGAAGCAATTAATAAGCTTAATTGTATGGATTCAGACAAAATTACTACTAAAACAGAACCTACAGTGGTATATGAAGATAATGTATACAAAGTAGATAAAGGTGATAAGGGTACAGAAATTGATTCTGATAAGCTTAAAGCAGGTATAAAAGATGCAGTAGACAAAAAGCTTTATTCCTTTAATCTGGAAGAAGAAGGGATTTATAAGGTTAATGAACTTTCCCCAACTGATAATCTTGTTGAACTTGCCAATACATTAAATACCTATGTTTCAGTCACTATTAATTATAAGTTTGGAGATGAAACTGTAACATGTAATAGAGATATTATTAATACTTGGTTGTTTATTAATAATGCTGGAGAAATAGGATTTGATAAAGCAAAAGTAACAGAATTTGTTCAAGAATTAGCCGATAAATATGATACAGTCGGAAAGGCAAGAACATTTAAAACATCATATAATCAGGATGTTAATATAGTTGGTGGGACTTATGGATATAAGATAAATCTTAACAAAGAGGTTACATCTCTTATTGAAGCAATAAAAACAGGCGTTAGTACGACCAGAGAACCAGAATATTCTAATAAAGGTGTAGAAAGAGGTAAAAATGATATAGGTACAACCTATATTGAAGTTAATCTTTTAAAACAGCATTTATTTTACTATAAAGATGGAAATTTGGCATTTGAATGTGATATAGTATCAGGTAAGTCATTATCAACTACTCCTACAGGAACATATGCAATAAGTAGTCTTAAGAAGAATACAACAATAAATATTAATAATGCAGCAACTGCGGTTTCATATTGTATGAGCTTTGATACAGATAAGACAACACTGACTATTAATGACGCAGCCTGGATTCCAACATTTGGAGCATCAATCTATACAGCCAGCGGCTCGGAAGGCTCGATTTTTATGTCAGTTGATAGTGCTAAGGAATTATATGGTCAGATAAGCGTACCAACTCCGCTTATTATATATCAGTTACTTGTTAAATAACAAAGAAGGAATTGACATTATGGAAAATGCAATAGAAAAAGTTAATGATTTATATGAAAATTCAAAAGAGTTAATTACCAAAAAAGAATATGATAAGGCTTCGGTATGTCTTAGAGAGCTTATTAAGATAATTAATGATTACTATGCGGGGTATCAAGGTAAGATATTTAGCTTTGGTCATATACTGGAGACATATTATTATTCATACTTTAAAAAAGATGAATCAAAACTGGAATATGCGCAGTTTAATGTTACAGGATATTATAGATTATATGGATTTTGTCTTATGCATAAAGAAGACTATGAAGGTGCAGTTGAGGCATACCAATGTGCATTAAAGTGGAATCCTGTTGATATAGATACTATGTTTCAACTTGGAGAATTATATAAGAAAAAAGGTGATCTTGATAATTGTAAAAAGATTACCTTTGAAGCATATCATTATTGCTGTACAAGAGCTACTATGGCAAGATTCTATAGGAATTTAGGATTCTATTATCTTGAAAGCTATAAGCCGGAGACTGCTGCTGCGCTTTACACATATAGTAATATATATTATTCAACAAAGAATGCTGAGAATGAACTTAAATTTATTGAAAAAGCAACGAATAAGCCGCTTAAAGAGTTTACATTACCTGAACTTCAACAGATTTTAAAGGATAATAATATTCCTGCTGGTCCGGATTCAGATACAATAGGAATAACATTTAGAGTAGGACAGTTAGAACTTAAAGCTGGAAATACTGAAGCCGCAAAGGATTGTTTTATTATGGTATATGATTTGACACAGGATGAAGAGGTTAAAGGGATACTTGATAGCATTACCACAACAGAAGAAGGAGGCAAAAATTGAGAAAATTAGCTTTATCAGAAGAATTGCTGTTAGGCATTGATAAACCTGCAAGATATATAGGAAATGAAGTTAATATGGTGATTAAGAATCCACAGGACGTGGATATTAGATTTGCCATGTGTTTTCCAGATGTCTACGAGATAGGAATGTCTCATCTGGGAATACAGATATTATATGACATGTTTAATAAACGAGAGGACACATATTGTGAAAGGGTATATTCTCCATGGATTGATCTTGATAAGATTATGAGAGAGCAGGATATACCTCTTTTTGCGATTGAATCACAGGAGCCTGTAAAAGATTTTGATTTTCTCGGAATTACTATACAGTATGAGATGTGCTATACAAATATTCTTCAGATACTTGACTTATCTAAGATTCCACTTATTGCTATAGACAGAACTGAAGAAGATCCTATAGTAATTGGAGGTGGTCCTTGTACTTATAATCCAGAACCTCTTGCGGATTTCTTTGATATTTTCTATATAGGAGAAGGAGAAACTGTATATGACAGACTTCTTGATGTATATAAGGAAAACAAGGCAAAAGGAGGAAGCAGACTCCAGTTTTTAGAACTAGCTGCACAGATTCCTGGTTTGTATGTACCTAGATTTTATGATGTTAATTATAACGAAGATGGAACAATTTCAGAATTTAAGCCTAATAATGTAAATGCACCTAATAAGATAAAAAAACAGGTTGTTCTTGATATGAGTAATACCTATTATCCGGAAAATCCTTTAGTTCCGTTTATTAAAGCCATTCAGGACAGAGTAGTTTTAGAGATTCAGCGTGGCTGTATCAGAGGATGCAGATTTTGTCAGGCAGGTGCAGTTTATAGACCAGTTAGAGAGAGAAACGTTGAATATCTTAAGGATATAGCTAATAAAATGCTTAAAAGTACCGGACATGAGGAAATATCACTATGTTCTTTAAGTTCAAGCGATTATTCACAGCTTGAAGAGCTAATCAGCTATCTTATAGACGAAGTGAAAGGACAAGGCATTAATATTTCATTACCATCTCTTAGAATAGATGCGTTTTCACTTGATGTAATGAGTAAGGTTCAAGACGTAAGAAAAAGTTCATTAACATTTGCTCCAGAAGCTGGTTCACAGCGTTTGAGAAATGTTATTAACAAAGGACTTACTGAAGAGATAATACTAAAAGGCGCAAAAGAAGCCTTTGATGGTGGCTGGAACAGGGTTAAGCTCTATTTTATGTTAGGGCTTCCAACGGAAACAGTTGAAGATATGGAGGGTATAGCTATCCTTGCAAATGAAATAGCGAAGCTTTACTATGAGATACCAAAAGAAGAAAGAAATGCTAAGGTTCAAATAGTTGCTAGTACTTCATTCTTTGTTCCTAAGCCATTTACACCATTTCAGTGGGCGGCTATGTCTACTAAGGAGGAATTCCTTGGAAAAGCAAGAGTTGTCAATGCTAAGATGAAAGAAATGCTTAATTGGAAGAGTCTTAAGTATAATTGGCATGAAGCCGATGTGACTGTTCTTGAGGGATTATTGGCAAGAGGTGATAGAAAAGTATCTAAAATTATTTTAAATGCATATAAGAATGGATGTTTATATGATGCCTGGTCAGAAACATTTAAGAATGATATGTGGGTTAAGGCAATTGAAGACTCAGGACTTTCACTTGAATTTTATACTACCAGAGAAAGAAGCCTTGATGAGATATTTCCGTGGGACTTTATTGATATTGGCGTTACTAAAGAATTCCTTAAACGTGAATGGAATCGTGCTATGAATGAAGAGGTAACTCCTAACTGCAAGATTCAGTGTCAGGGATGTGGAGCGAATACATTTGGAGGAGGTATCTGCTATGAAAATTAGGATTAAATTTTCTAAAAAAGGAAATATGAAATTCATAGGACATCTTGATGTTATGAGATATTTCCAAAAGGTAATGAGAAGAGCAGAAGTTGATATTGCTTACACAGAGGGCTTTAGTCCTCATCAAAAGATGTCTTTTGCAGCGCCACTTGGAGTAGGTCTTACAAGTGACGGTGAGTATGTTGACATTGAAGTTAATTCGACAGATTCCTCAGAAGATATGGTCAAAAGACTTAACAGCGTAATGGTTGAAGGTATGTCAGTCATAAGTTACAAAGAACTAGGAGAAAATAGTGAAAATGCTATGTCTTGCGTAGCAGCAGCTGATTATACCCTTGCTTACCGTGAAAAATATATGCCGAATATGACTATGGCAGAAATTGCTGACAAATTAAGTGAGTTCTATGCTAAAAATGAGATTCTAATTATTAAGAAGACAAAGAAGAGCGAAATGGAAGTTGATATTAAACCTATGATTTATAAAATAGGAGTTAATGGAAGTGAGATATTTATGCAGCTTGCAACTGGAAGTAGTGCTAATCTTAAGCCAGAGTTGGTTATGGAAGCATTTTACAGATATTTAGAATTACCACTTCATGAATTTACATTTATGGTTAACAGAGTTGAAGTGTATACAAATATAGGCGATGACGAGAATATTAATCTTGTTACATTAGAGAATATGGGTGATGATATTGCAATCTAAGTTAATTATTACAAATATTAACGATAAATTATGCACTGTATTAATGAAGGATAGAACCCCTGATTTTATTGAAGTGAAGAATCTTAATGAAGATACTGTGCTCAATAGTATTTATGTTGGAAAAGTGCAGGATATTGTAGGTAATATCAATGCTGCTTTTATTGAATATTCGCAAGGACTTAAAGGATACTTTCCAATGAATGAATGGGGTGGCGACAAGCCTCTTCGTACTGGTGATGAAGTGCTTGTTCAGGTTGTAAAATCTGATATGAAGACTAAATATCCTGTTGTAACTACCAATATAAGCATTTCTGGTAAATATGCAATCCTTACCGTAGGTAAGAGCAGAATAGGCTATTCATCTAAAATTAATAGCAAAAGATTTAAATTAAGGATGAATGAGGCACTAAAAGATTATATTAATGATGAATATGGATTAATCATCAGAACAAATGCTTTTGATTCTGATAGTGTTGATGTTTTAAATGAAATAAAATATCTTATTGAATTGTGGAAGGATATTAGGGAGAAAGCTAAGTATAGAACTTGCTTCTCATTGATGTATAAACCATTACCTGAATATATTCTGAATATTAGAGATATGTATTCTAGTGAATATGAGGAGATAGTTACAGATATCCCTAAATACTATAATGAAATAAAGGAATATCTTGTTTCGAGACAGCCTAATGATGTTTTAAAGCTAAGAATGTATGAAGATAATATGCTTACTCTTGCGAAATTTTATAGTTTAAAAGAACGAATTACAGAGCTTTTAAATGAAAGAGTATGGCTGAAATCGGGTGCATATTTGGTGATTCAACCAACTGAGGCACTTATTGTTATAGATGTTAATTCCGGAAAATTCACATCAAAAAAGAATAAAAGGGATACATTTTTAAGGGTTAATCTTGAAGCAGCCGTTGAAGCAGCACGTCAGATTAAACTTCGTAATTATTCAGGAATTATTATTATTGATTTTATTGATATGGAATATGAAGAAGATAAGTTAAAATTAATGGAAGAGCTGGAATATGTTCTGAAAAAAGATCATATTAAGACAACATTAGTTGAGATGACGAAGCTTAATCTGGTTGAAATTACTAGAAAGAAAATCAAAAAGCCATTACATGAACTGATATCAATTAGTGATTTAAATGCAAAAAGTGTTTGACAGATTATGGACAATGTGCTATATTTCTATAGTATGCCGCACAGTGTGGTTCAGAAGTTCTGCTTATTATAGGGCAGGCACCAAAGCTGGCGAGTAATGTTCGGCTATGCCGGATGAATAGGAGGTGCTTTTATGTACGCAATTATAGCAACAGGTGGAAAACAATACAAGGTTTCTGAAGGCGATATTATCAGAGTTGAAAAACTTGGTGTTGAAGCTGGAGAGACAGTTAAGTTTGACCAGGTACTTTTAGTTAGTGGAGACGACCTTAAGGTTGGCGAACCTACAGTAGCAGGTGCAAGTGTTGAAGCTGACGTTGTAAGCGAAGGTAAATCTAAAAAGGTTATCGTTTACAAATATAAGAGAAAATCTGGATATCATAAAAAGAATGGTCATAGACAGTTGTTTACAGCTGTTAAGATTACAAAGATTAACGCTTAGGCTTTAATTATGATAACCGCGAATTTTTTCAAAAACTCACAAGGACAGTATGTAGGATTTTCTTTAAGCGGACATGCAGGTTATGCAGACCGTGGTGAAGATATAGTGTGTGCAGCGGCTTCAGTGCTTGCTATTAACACAGCTAATTCGATAGATACTTTTACAGATGATAAGTTTACGGCAGATACAGATGAACAATCTGGTACATTGTCATTAAGCTTTGATATGATTCCAAGTGAACAATCAATATTGCTTATCGATTCACTATTACTTGGTTTAACAGGTATTAAAGATGAATACGGAAGCAAATATTTACAGATACTTATCAAGGAGGTGTAATACTATGTTTAAAATGAACCTTCAGTTATTCGCTCATAAAAAGGGTGTTGGTTCTACTAAGAATGGTAGAGATTCTGAATCTAAGAGATTAGGTGCTAAACGTGCTGACGGACAGTTCGTTAAGGCTGGTAATATTCTTTACAGACAGCGTGGTACAAAGATTCATCCAGGTACTAACGTTGGACGTGGTGGAGATGATACATTATTCGCATTAGTTGATGGTGTTGTCAGATTCGAAAGAAAAGGAAGAGACAAGAAACAGGTTTCTATAGTTCCAGTAGCAGAATAATTATCGGGCTTCATCCTATGCTTTAGGTTGAAGCCTTTTTTCTATAAGAAGACCTATATATTAAGATATGTATGTCCTCACTTAGAAAAAAGGCTTCGAGAGAAGCATAAGTATCACGAACTAAATATGAAATACAGATTATGTATTTCACCAGTTAAGAATAGGAGTTACAGATGTTCGCAGATAGTGCAAAAATATTTATAAAATCAGGAAAAGGCGGAGATGGCCATGTAAGCTTTCGTCGTGAATTATTTGTTCCAAATGGTGGACCAGATGGTGGTGACGGCGGTAGAGGTGGAGACCTTATATTTGAAGTAGATGAGGGTATTAATACACTTAATGATTTCAGACATATTAGAAAATATGTCGCCGAAGCAGGAGAAGAAGGCGGCAAGAAGAATAAACATGGTGCAGATGGAGCAGACCTTGTGGTTAAGGTTCCAGAAGGTACTATTATTAAGGACTTTGAAAGTGGTAAAGTAATAGCAGATATGTCTGGTGATAATAGACGTCAGATTATATTAAAAGGTGGACGTGGTGGTAAAGGAAATCAGAATTATGCTACAGCAACAATGCAGGTTCCTAAATACGCCCAACCAGGTGTTAAAAGTAAAGAATTATATGTTGTTCTGGAACTTAAGGTAATAGCAGATGTAGGTCTTGTAGGATTCCCAAATGTCGGGAAATCAACACTTTTATCAAGAGTATCAAATGCTAAACCTAAGATTGCTAATTATCATTTTACAACTCTTAATCCTAATCTTGGTGTAGTTGACCTTGGAGAGGGTGTAGGCTTTGTAATGGCTGATATTCCTGGACTTATAGAAGGTGCTTCAGAGGGTATTGGCTTAGGACATGAATTTCTTAAGCATATTGAGAGAACAAAAGTTATAATTCATATGGTTGATGCTGCTTCTACAGAGGGCAGAAATCCAATCGAGGATATTAATACCATTAATAATGAGCTGGCAAAATATAATGAGGAACTTCTTGCAAGACCACAGGTTATCGCTGCTAATAAGATTGATGCAATATATGAAGGCGATGAAAGTCCTGTAGATGCATTAAAGGCAGAATTTGAACCAAAGGGAATTAAAGTATTTCCTATTTCAGCCGTTAGTGGTAAAGGTGTTAAAGAGTTACTATATGCTGTTAATGATATGTTGTCTAAGTTAGATCCAGAGCCAGTAAGGTTTGAAAGTGAGATGGATCCTAATGAATATAGTGATAATCCAGATGAACCATATACTGTTGAAAAGATTGCAGAAGGTGTATTCTCTATAGAGGGACCTAGAATCGAAAGAATGCTTGGTTATACTAATATTGAAGCTGAAAAGGGCTTTATGTTCTTCCAGAACTTTATGAAAGATAATGGAATATTAGAAGAACTAGAAGAATTAGGTATTGTAGACGGAGATACAGTTAAGATATACGGTCATGAATTTGACTATTACAAATAAACGGAGGAAAAGACTATGACAAGCAAGCAAAGAGCTTATTTAAAAGGTCTGGCCATGACTATGGATTGCATTTTTAGTGTTGGTAAATCAAGTATTACACCTGAGATTACAAGTGCAATAGGTGAAGCTTTAGAGGCTAGAGAACTAATTAAGATTAATGTACTAAAGAACTGTTTTGATGACAATAGAGAGATTGCTGAAACCCTTGCTGGAAGAACTAATTCGGAAGTGGTTCAGGTTATTGGAAATAAGATTGTACTTTATAAGCCTAACAAAGAAAATCCTAAGATTATTTTAAAATAATTATTTTTCTATTATCTATTTAGATGGTATGAAAGATAATTGCACAAAATAATACTGTGCGTTAACAAAGAATGGAGAAGTATATGTCAGATATAGTGAATATTACAGAGGCTAGAACAAGGGTAGGGATTATGGGAGGCACATTTGATCCTATTCATATAGGTCATCTGATTATTGCAGAAAATGCATATGAGCAGTATAATCTTGATAAGGTACTTGTTATGCCATCTGGTGATCCACCTCATAAGGATATTAAGCAGATTACTGGAGCAGAGCATAGAAGTACTATGGCTAAGCTTTCTGTGTTTGATAATAATCATTTAGAGTACTCAGATTTTGAGCTAAAAAGAGACGGCTATATTTATACTGCTGATACTCTAACACTTCTGACTAAAGAGAATCCATGTACAGATTATTTTTTTATAATGGGTGAAGATTCACTTAATGATATTGAACAATGGTATGAACCACAGATAATATTTAGGTTGGCGACTGTTCTGGTTGCTATAAGACCACACGATTATAATGATGATAAATTAACATCTTTGGATAATCAGATTAATATACTTAAAGAAAAGTATGATGCATCAATATTTAGACTTGATACACCCGCTATTGATATCTCATCTAGTGACATTAGGGACAGAATTGCAGATAATCATAGCATAAAATACTTTGTTCACAGTGAAGTCGAAAAATACATTTACGATAATAAACTTTATAAGAGATAGCTTTGAAAGGTATGGTTATTTTATGATTTATAAAAATGTGAAGAATATTAAAAAAGACTTGAAGATGACTTTAAATAAAGATAGATATGAGCATACAGTAGGTGTCGAATATATGGCAGTTGCGTTAGCAATGAAATATGGCGCTAACATCAAAGAGGCTGAGATTGCAGGACTACTGCATGATTGCGCCAAATGTATTCCTGATGAAAGAATTCTTAAAAAATGTATTAAGTATAATATCAAGATTACAGATGCAGAGAGGCAGAATCCATATCTGTTACATGCCAAGCTGGGTGCATTTTATGTAACGCATAAGTACTATATTACAGATAAGAATGTAATTTCAGCAGTTCTTAATCATACTACTGGAGCGCCAGCAATGGATTTACTTGATAAGATAATATTTGTAGCTGATTATATTGAGCCTAGAAGATATAAAGCAGTTAATTTAGATGAGATTCGTAGGATAGCATTTGAGGATATCGATATGGCGGTATTTAAGATTTTAAGGGATACTTTAAATTATCTGGAAGAGAATAATAGAGATATCGATGATTTGTCTGTGAAGGCATTTAATTATTATGATGCATATATTAGAGAAAGAGATAATACACAACCAAAAGACTGTGATTAATTATAGATTGATTGCACAAATTAGAAAAGCGAGGAATGAAATGGCAGAGATTATTTCAATAGATATGGCAAAAGCAGCATATAAGGCACTAGATGACAAACAGGGACTTAATATTAAGGTTCTTGATATCAGCGGTGTTTCAACTATAGCAGACTATTTTGTAATAGCAAGTGGCTCGAATGAGAATCAGGTAAAAGCTCTTGTAGACAATACTGAGCAGGAGATGGCCAAACTTGGATGCGAAATCAGACAGGTAGAGGGCTATAATACAGCAAACTGGATTTTACTTGATTATAATGATATTATTATTCACGTATTCAATCAACAGGATAGATTATTCTATGATCTTGAAAGAATATGGAGAGATGGAAAAGAAATAGAAATTGAGAGTATGTAAGCATAATGCTACATTGGAGGATATGTGCTGATTATTCATCAATGATTATATAGCTTACGATATTCAGATGGAGTACATCCATTATTAATCTTAAACATTCTAATGAATGCTGAAATATTGCTAAATCCACATCTACATGCTATTTCGGAGATGTTTAGATCGGGATCTGATAGCATATTTTCAGCATTTCTTATTCTAATTCTATTAATATATTGATATACAGTTTCACCTGTGTATGCTTTAAAAAGTCTTGAAAAATGATATTTACTAAAACCAGCGAAGTCAGCAATATTCTCCAAGGTAAGGTCATCATTATAGTGAAGACTTATATACTTATTAACATTTCGGAACATGGTTTCGTATTCATTCTTCTTGTAAGAGTTGGATATTTGAACCATGTTTTTTGATTCATCGGCTACAAGTATCAGAAAATCTATAAGTTTATTGTAGATTCTTAATTCACTCAAATTGTCATTCTGGTATTTTCCTGTATAAATATCTTTAATTATTTTACTAAGACGTGGATTTATTAATGAAGAAGTTGGAATATATGATACAGATGGTATATCAATAGTTAAAGTGCTAAATAATGTGACAGGATTAATCTGAGTTAAATCAATCTGAAGTATCAGTCGTCTTCCCTCACCAGATATCTCCATCTGGTGTAAAGTACCAGAGTTAATAATAAGTATATCATTTTCAAATAAATGATATTTTGCGCCTTTACAGGATACATCATATTCATTATCAACAGGCAGAATTATCTCTATCGCATTATGCCAATGCTCAGGATATCCACAAGTATCAGTATTTGTATTCATTTTAATAATGGAATAATTATCAAATACAACGGTTTCTTGTATTCCATTGAGTATATTATTCATATGAGGCTCCGTTCTTAAAGAATAGGTGGATAGGTAATAGTGAATAACTAAATAAATATATACTTAAATAACATGGTAATTCAATTATATATTTTTTAGTTATTTTTTTCAAGATATAATAGCAATATTTCATAATATATACAGCAATAATTATGATGAAAATGCTGGCTTGTATTATTATAATATGGCATATAAGCTAAGTTTATAACGATGTTTCATTGTATTATGAATTAGTGCCAGAATTGCTGCTAAAATTAGCGCAGAAATGAGGATGTATTATGAAAAAAAACAGAATGGAAGCAAGGCGTAGGGCAAGTGAATTGGTCGATATGATGACAATTGAAGAGATGGCATCACAGCTCAAATTTAATGCACCAGCAATTGAAAGACTTAATATTCCTGAATATAATTGGTGGAATGAAGCACTACATGGCGTAGCAAGAGCGGGTACAGCAACGGTATTTCCACAGTCCATTGGGCTTGGAGCAACATTTGATACAGAATTACTACATAATATAGGTGATGCAATATCTGATGAAGGTCGTGCTATGTATAATGAATATACAGGACATGAAGATAGGGATATTTATAAAGGACTTACATTTTGGGCACCTAATGTTAATATTTTTAGGGATCCCAGATGGGGGCGTGGACATGAAACTTACGGAGAGGACCCATTTCTTACTGGGGAACTTGGTGTATCATTTATAACAGGTATTCAGGGAGAGGGAGAATACCTAAAGGCGGCTGCTTGCGCTAAACATTTTGCTGTACATTCAGGTCCAGAAAAGATGCGTCATTATTTTGATGCAAAGGTGAGTAAAAAGGATATGTGGGAGACATATCTTCCTGCATTTGAAGCATGTGTCACCAGGGGAAAAGTTGAGGCTGTAATGGGTGCATATAATAGAACTAATGGAGAGCCTTGTTGTGCACATGAATATCTTATGAAAGACGTATTAAGAGGAAAATGGCAATTTGAGGGACATTTTGTGTCAGATTGCTGGGCAGTTAAGGATTTCCATGAGAATCATAAGGTTACGAATACACCTGAAGAATCTGTAACTCTTGCTCTTAATATGGGATGTGATGTAAATTGTGGCTGTACATATGAGAGAGTCATGAATGCATTTGAAAAAGGAATGATAACTAAGGATATAATAAGGGAAGCAGCAATAAGATTGTTTACAACAAGATTTTTATTGGGAATGTTTGATAAAACTGAGCTTGATAATATTCCTTATGAAGTTGTGGATAGTGAAAAACATCAGAAGTTAGCATATAAAGCTGCCGTTGAAGGTACAGTTTTACTTAAAAATAATGGAATTTTACCTTTGGATATGAAGGGTATTAAAACTATTGGTGTTATTGGACCAAATGCAGACAGCAGAAGTGCATTAATTGGTAATTATCATGGAACATCTTCCGAGTATTGTACTGTTATTGATGGAATTAGACAGGCAGCACCAGAAGGAACAAGAATAATGTATTCAGAGGGATGTCATCTGTATCTGGATAAGCCAGATTGTCTTGCTAAACCTGATAACAGACTTGCTGAGGCAGAGATTGTAGCAGAACATTCAGATGTTGTTGTTTTGTGCCTAGGTCTGGATGAAACTCTTGAGGGGGAAGAAGGTGATGCAGGTAATTCAGATGCATCTGGAGATAAGCTTGATTTGAAACTTCCAGAATGTCAGAGACGATTATTAGAAAGAATTGTAAATACCGGAAAGCCATTTGTTCTCTGCCTTTTAGCAGGCAGTAGTATGGACTTGAATTATGCGGATAAACATGCAGATGCAATTATGCAGGGATGGTATCCTGGTGCCAGAGGCGGTAAGGCTATTGCCAATATTATATTTGGTAAGGCAGCTCCATCTGGTAAGCTTCCAATTACCATATATAAAAGTCTTGATTCTTTACCTGATTTTACAGATTATTCCATGAAAGGCAGAACATACAGATATCTGGTAGATAAGCCATTATATTCATTTGGATATGGTTTGACTTATGGTGAACTTACTATTGAAAATGTTTCACTTACAGATGAAGTTTCCTTTGAAATAGCAAAATCTAAAGGCATCCAACTGGAGGCTGAGATTAAAAATGTAAATTCTTTTGAGGTGAATGAGGTTCTTCAGATTTATATGAAAATCTGTGATTCTGACAACGAAGTTCTAAATTACAGACTTGTGGGATTTGAAAGAATAAAACTTAATGCTAATGAATCTAAAATATTTAATTTATCTATTGATTCTGATAAGTTTTGTGTTATAAATGAAGAAGGTGAAAAGGTTAATGAAGGCCATTTGGCTTTGTGTAGTGTAGGATTTGGTCAGCCTGATGATAGAACTAAGGAATTACTAGGCGAAAATAAAATAAAGATAATTAAATTGATATAAAGGAGGTTAATGATGTTATATATTGGTATAGATCTTGGTACATCAGCAGTTAAGCTGATTCTGACTGATGAAAATGGTTATATTTTAAATAGTGTAAGCAGAGAATATCCCATTTATTTTCCCAAGGAAGGGTGGTCTGAACAGAATCCGGAAGATTGGTATAATGAGACTATAAATGGTTTAAAAGAGCTACTTTATGATGCTGATAGCAGCGCGGTGTCTGGTATTAGCTTTGGTGGCCAGATGCATGGACTTGTTATACTGGATGAGGTAAATGAAGTAATCAGACCGGCAATTCTATGGAATGACAGTCGTTCTAGTAAAGAATGTGACCATCTTAACAATGTTATAGGTAAAGACAAATTAACAGAGTACTGTGGTAATATTGCATTTGCTGGATTTACAGCACCTAAACTGTTATGGGTTAAAAATAATGAGCCTGATAATTTTGTGAAAATCAAAAAAATCATGCTTCCTAAGGATTATCTTGCATATAAGTTAACGGGTATCTTTAGTACTGATGTATCTGATGCTTCGGGAACTTTATATTTTAATGTTAAGAATAGATGCTGGTCTGAGGAGATGATGAAAATATGTGGTATTAAGAAAACGATGCTTCCACACATTTATGAGAGCTTTGAAGTTACAGGTAAGATAAAATCTGAAATCGCAGCAGAACTTGGTATTCCACAATCTACAAAGATTATTGCCGGAGCAGGAGATAATGCAGCAGCGGCAGTTGGAACTGGTGTAGTTGACAGTAATAGCTGCAATATATCACTTGGTACTAGTGGAACTGTATTTATTGCAGCGGATACATTTGCAGTAGACAATAATAATGCACTTCATTCATTTGCACATGCTAATGGGGAATATCATCTGATGGGATGCATTTTAAGTGCTGCATCCTGCAATAAATGGTGGCTAGAGAATATTCTTTCAACTGATGATTATACTGGTGAGCAAGAAAAGATTAACCTCAAATCTAAAAATAATGTATACTTTTTACCATATCTTATGGGGGAACGTTCACCACATAATGATCCGTTTGCAAGAGGTACTTTTATAGGACTTGCTATGGATACGAAAAGATATGAAATGACTCAGGCAATTCTTGAAGGAGTAGCATTTGCACTTCGTGATTCTGTCGAGGTTGCAAGAAAACTTGGAATCGATGTGAAGTCTTCTATGCTATGTGGCGGTGGAACAAAGAGCCTTATATGGATGAAGATTATTGCAAATGTTATGAATATCAGGATTAGTATTCCAAACACACAGGAGGGACCTTCATATGGAGCTGCAATTCTTGCTATGACTGGGTGTGGTAAGTTTGCAACAGTTAATGAAGCAGTACATAGTCTTATTAGAATTAAAGATTCAATTGAGCCAGAGCCAGATTTAGTTAATATGTATGAAGAAAAATATCAAAAATGGATTAAAATATATCCGGGATGCAAGGAAATTTTTGAAATGATAGCTAACTAATTAAATAACTAATAGTTAAGAGTGAAAAGTGAAGAGGCAAAAAGAACAGCTAATAGCTAAGGCTGAAAAGGTAAAAGGCACTAATAAAATGATGTTTATGTGGCGCGTATAGCGCAGAATGGAGATAATTATGAATACTTTTAAAAATGTACCTAATGTTAAAATAGGAATTGTAGCTGTGTCTAGAGATTGTTTTCCAATGTCGTTATCAGTTAGAAGAAGAAAAGCAGTAGTAAGTGAATTCATAAAGAGTTATGGAAATATTTACGAATGTCCAATATGTATAGAAAATGAAAAACATATGAGGCAGGCTTTAGAGGATATCAAAAAGGCTGAGGTTAATGCCCTTGTAGTATATTTAGGCAACTTTGGACCAGAGAGTTCAGAGACACTTTTGGCTAAGGAATTTGGTGGTCCTGTTATGTTTGTAGCTGCTGCTGAGGAAGCAGGTGATAAACTTCTAGATGACAGAGGAGATGCATATTGTGGTATGTTAAATGCCAGTTATAACCTAAAGCTTAGAGGAATCAGAGCTTATATTCCTGAATATCCTGTTGGAAATGCAGCTGAGTGTGCAAGTATGATTGCTGAGTTTATACCTATTGCAAGAACTGTTATTGGCTTATCAAATCTTAAAATCATAGGTTTTGGTCCAAGACCTCAGGATTTTCTTGCATGTAATGCACCAATTAAGCAATTATATAACTTATCTGTTGAGATTGAGGAGAATTCAGAACTTGACTTATTTGAAGCATTTAAGAATCATGAGGGTGACAGCCGTATCGAAGCTGTAATAAAAGATATGGAAGATGAACTGGGACAGGGAAATAAAAAGCCAGATATATTGGCAAAGCTTGCGCAATATGAGATTACGTTACTTGATTGGATTGAAGAACATAAAGGAAGCCGAGAATATGTTACTATTGCTGGAAAATGCTGGCCTGCTTTTCAGACACAGTTTGGATTTGTACCTTGCTATGTTAATAGCAGGCTTACAGGAAGAGGTATTCCAGTTTCTTGTGAAGTAGATATATATGGAGCTTTAAGTGAATATATTGGAACTTGTGTGAGTGAAGATGCTGTGACATTACTTGATATTAATAATTCAGTACCAGCAGATATGTACAAAGAATCAATCGAAAGTGAATATAGTTATACTAATAAGGATGTATTTATGGGATTCCATTGTGGCAATACAACTACTAAGAAGCTGTCTTTCTGTGAAATGAAATATCAAAAGATAATGGCTAGAAGTCTTCCACAGGAGGTGACTAATGGTACATTAGAAGGTGATATTATACCTGGTGATATAACATTCTTCAGACTTCAGAGTACAGCAGATGCTAAGCTTAGAGCTTATGTAGCTGAAGGCGAAGTACTTCCAGTTGCTACAAAATCTTTTGGAGCAATAGGAGTGTTTGCTATTCCTGAAATGGGAAGGTTCTATAGACATGTACTAATAGAAAAGAACTACCCACATCATGGAGCGGTTGTGTTTGGCCATTTTGGAAAGATTTTGTTCGAGGTGTTCAAATATATTGGCGTTGAAGATTTGGGCTTTAATCAGCCTTCTACTATGCTATACAAGGGTGAGAATCCATTCGCATAGTTTATATACTTAATAATAATGACCACTCACTGGAGTGGTCATTATTATTATTATTAAGGTACATTATGATGCTAGGGTTAAAGAGTATTGTGCAATCTTATATAATATGACTTCTAAACAAAGCAGTTACTTTGCCCATAATCTCAACACTATCTACAATTATAGGTTCCATAAAATCATTCTCAGGCTGAAGTCTATAGTGACCATTCTCCTTATAATAACGCTTTACAGTTGCAGAATCATCAATCAAGGCAACTATAACATCACCATTATGAGCGGTATTCTGCTGTGCTACAACTAAGTAGTCTCCATTATAAATCCCCATATTAATCATGCTGTCACCCTTAACTTTTAACATAAATGTATCAGTATTAGGCATATATTCAGCTGGTAAAGGGAAGTAACTCTCAATGTTTTGTTCTGCGAGAATAGGTTCTCCAGCTGCAACCTGTCCAATAATCGGAACATTTACCATCTCTGTTCTAACCATATTAAATGAATCATCCATTATCTCCATAGCTCGTGGCTTAGTAGGGTCACGCTTAATATATCCATTACTCTCAAGCGTCGCAAGATGTGCATGAACTGAAGAAGTAGACTTAAGGTGAACAGCCTCGCATATCTCTCTAACAGTTGGAGGATAACCCTTCGCAAGTATCTCGGACTTTATGTATTCTAATATCTCTTGTTGCTTAGTACTTATATTACCTGTAGGCATGTTTGGACCTCCCTTTTTTATTTATGCTTAGTATATCATATCAATAAAATAATTGCAAACATTTGTTCGAAAATCTCGAACAAATGTATTGACAAACAAATGTTCGAGGGATATAATGTACATATAACAAGCACATATGTTCGATATGTACATTTACAACAATATAAAAAGGAGAGAAACTTATGAAGCAGAACAGTAGAATTGAGAGAAAACTTAGTTATAAAAGTGATAGCCATGATATCAGACATATTAGTGACACAGGATTAGCAGGCTATAGCCATAATAATTTAGAAAGTCAGATTGATATAATAACTAAGAACAATAGAAGCAAGAATAATAGAAGCAAGAATAATAGAAGCAAGAATAGTAGAAGCAGTAAAATTAATAGAAGCACCATTATGATATCTGCTATTGCTTTGGCAGCGTTAATTGTTATTATTTCACTTTCTATAAGCTTTAATGCAAGTGCAGAGACAACATCAATTGATACACATAAGTTTTTTACATCTATAGAAGTTAAAGAGGGTGATACATTATGGTCTATAGCAACTAAGTATATTTCACCAGAATATCAGAATATTAATACATATATTGATGAACTCAAGCAGATGAACAATTTAAAAGATGATACAATTCATGCGGGGAATTGTATCATAGTAAGTTATTATAATAAGTAATGATTTATATTTATTCTTCACGAAGTTTAACTTTATTGCGTGCTTCACGACGTCTGCTGTCTTCTATAGCAGCATAGTGTTTTCTTGTTGTATTAACATCTTTATGACCTAATACATCAGCAACTAGATATATATCACCAGTTTCTTGATAAAGAGTTGTACCATATGTACTTCTTAACTTATGAGGAGTTATTTTCTTTAGCGGGGTAACAAGACTAGTGTATTTTTTAACCATTTTTTCTACACTGCGAACATTCATTCTTTTCTTTTGTAAGGATAAGAATAGAGCATTTTCAGAACCTTCAGCAGCTACAATATATTCGCGTTCTTCAAGGTAGTCATATAATGCGTTTTCAACCTCGTCACCGAAGTATACGATTACTTCATTACCACCTTTTCGTATTATTTTTATTCCACAATTGTCGAAGTCAACATCATTTATATCAAGACCTACACACTCAGACACACGAATTCCTGTACCAAGCATAAGAGTCAGCATAGCTAGATCTCTTATTTTAGTTTTTTCGTGGTATTCCTGTTGCTTTTTAGTAAGCTTTTCTCCAGCTTCCACCATATCTAGTAGCTCACTAACTTCATTTATATCAAGTCTGATTATTTCTTTTTCATGAATTTTAGGTGAAGAGATAGCAGAAGTAGGGTTATTTTTAATACGTTTATTCTTAGCAAAATAGTTATAGAATGCACGAAGAGCAGATAATTTTCGTTTGATTCCTAATTCTTTATTAATGTGGTCTACGCCATTTTTTTGATATATCTTAAGATAATCTAAGTATTCTTCAATATCATTAATTTCCATACTATCAAGCAATTCAAGCTTAAAATCAGATATATTAGTATCTTTATAGTCAGGATTAGAATCTTTAATATATTCAAAGAATACTCTGATATCATAAGCATAGGCAAGTCTTGTTCTAGAAGCAGTAGTGGGTTCAATTGCCCTAAAAAAGTCTTTTGAGAATTTGGGTAACTCATTAAGAACACTTCTAAGCTTTAATTCATTTTCAATATCATTTTTGTCATGATAGGTTAATTCAGGCATAGTTTTAATCCTTTCTAAGTAGTATAATAATCTAAAGTAATAATCTAAATAGAGCTTTTTATAATTATTGAGTGTTAGTCTTTACAAAGTCCATTAGTGTTTTCAATAGTCTTATGACGGGTGTGAGGTACTCTATCAGGCCAGCCAGGTATTTTGCCATCTAATATTGCTGTGAACATTCTGGCTTTAGAACCAGGATTCTCATGATTAATTTGTTTAACAAGTTGCTTAATATATTCTCTTTTAGTATGTCCATCAACTGGACATGGGTTCTTGGCAACCGGAAGATTATATTTGTTCTTATAACCAATAACATCATATTCGTCAAGAAACATCATAGGTCTTATAACGGTAAGTCCAGTTCTATCAAGGTAAGTATATGGTGAAAAACTATGAAATCTTCCTTCATATATGAGAGACATAAGCATAGTCTCAATAATATCATCTTTATGATGAGCATAAGCAATCTTATTACATCCTATTTCTTTAGCCTTTTCATTCAAAGCACCTTTACGCATCTTAGCACATAAAGAGCAAGGATTACCTTCCTTACGATCCTCAAAGACTATCTTACCAATCTCAGTCTGAACAATATGGTATTCAACTTCTAATTCTTTACACATATCAGCAATTTTCTCAAAATCTTGAATACCAAAGCCTAAATCAACTGTAATTGCTTTTAATTCAAACCTTTTAGGATAAAATCTCTTTAAGCCACTTAGAGAGTGGAGTAGTGTAAGGCTATCTTTTCCACCAGATATTCCAATGGCTATGCAATCACCTTCATCTATCATATTATATTCATCTATAGCCTTACGTGTAAGGCTCATTAATCTTTGTAAATCCATTATATTTTCTCCATTCATTTACTTGCTAGTACTTTATATTGTATAACAAAAATAAATATTTTACTAGCATTTTACTATTATAAATATTGACACTTTATCATATTAAAGTTATACTATATTAGAACAAATAAAGGAGGTGAAAATGTTATGCCAAAGACTAAATTAGGTGTATCAACAGGTCTTGTTGCAGCATTAGGATTTTTCTTAGCACTAATCAATGTGTTTGCATCAAACTCAATGATATTCTCTTTGCCACTTGTAATTTTAGTAGCTTATGTTCTTTACAAAGAAGAAGATGTATGGTTAAAAGCCCAAGTTCTTAAAGCAGCATTAATAGTAATATTCTTTATCGTTATTAGAGTACTTTTTGGATTTGTCGATAATGTTTTGGATTTTACTAATTTCTTCTTAGCTATTGCTAAAGTAACTAAAATCGCAGATGGATTTAACATCATTGGATTCTTTGTTAACATTCTTGATGTTATTGAAAAGATTCTATTATTAGTATTAGGATTCGCTGCATTAGGTGGAAAAACTGTAAGAATTCCAGTTGTTGAGAACATTTTACAGAAGAATTTATAATATCTAATCAATTATGATTTAGTAGATTAGTAATGTATATGATTTATTAGATTATAAAATATTACATATTATAGCAAAAAAGCTGTCTTTTGAATTTAATCAAAGACAGCTTTTTTGTTTTTTACTTTAAGTACTGTTTGCGTAAATTATATAACAGCTTAACTCAGCATGCTTAGAACTTCTTAATATTGGACATCGGAATAAAATAAGCTGCTATTTGCGCAATATGCCAATACTACTATAAAATAGTACCTTCGGACACTCTAATCTTTAAATGAAGAAGAGGGAAACTGATGTAATGAATACAACTATTCGCAAAACGCAAGTTTTACGAATAGTTAGTAGCGTAAATCGGTTATTTTAAGGATTCACCTATTTTTTCGCCCATTTTAACCAATGTCTCAAAACCTTCATTAGTATTAAGTATTAAATCATCATCTATTTTAACGGATTCTTTCTTGGTTAAAAGAATAATTGTTGAGCCGCCAAATTCAAACTTACCTTTTTCAGTTCCTTTTTTAAATCGAATCTGATCATCATAATTTACAATACGGCCAACCATTAAAGCACCAACTTCAATTTGAATTATTTTACCAAAGTTATCTGTATGCAATATAGTATATTCTCGTGAATTTTCTTTATAAATTTTAGTATAATCATTTGCAATTGGATTTACAGTCTGCAATATTCCGGGAATAAACCTATTCGATGATTTGTGACCATTATCTATATAACAGTATCTATGGTAATTATCAACAGATAAGCGTATTATAATTACATTTCCACCAGCATATTCTTTAGCTAACTTTTGACTCTTTAGTAAGGATTTAACGGTATACCAAGTGTTTTTAACTCTAAATGAGAGCTCTTCATCTATATTATAAACACTAACTTTTCCATCCGAAGGACTTATTAATGAAGAAGATTCGGAATTAATAGGTCTTGCATCAGGATTAATAGGTCTTGTAAAAAAATCGTTATATGAAACATATGTCTTCTTTATATATTCACTCATATCAATATTATTCTTTTGTATAAAATTATCTATTAGCATGCATGAATACTTTGAGTCTAAAAATGTTCCGACTATTTTAGAAATAACCGGAACAGATATAATTTTAAGTATAATACGACCAAATGCATGCGAATATAAAAATTCAAGACTACTATCCTGTCCTGTTGATAAGAGTATTTCTTTTCCTTCTCTATTTTTATATTTCATTTTCTAATACCTTTCTTAATGCTCTACTAAAATCTTAAAATATGTAATCCTTTTAAAACTAATAAAACTATTATAGCAAATCCTATTCCTGTCATAACTACAACACCCTTTTTATCAGGCTTTTTTAATTTAAAGTTTGTAATAAATAAAATTCCTATAATAAGTATTGCTAAATTAAGAAATAGATAAAAATTGTGTTTAAAAATATTTCTAGCTAAATATACAACTGGAATAAATAATGCTGCTGATGTAACTGGCAGACCAATGTATTCTTTTCTCTTTTCAGCAGTAGTACGTTGACGTTCTTCTTCAAGCATATTGAAATATCCAAGTCTTATAACAGCTGCAAGAACAAAGAATATAGAAATAAGTAATCCAATAATGTGAAAACGTTCCTCAACACTGATTCTATAATTAATCATAGCCGGTAATACACCAAAACAAATAACATCGCATAAAGAATCAATTTGTATACCAAATACTTTTTGCTGCTGAGTTCTATCCTTTTTAGTTCTAGCAACTATGCCGTCAAACATATCACATCCACCTGCAATTAAAAGGCAGATAACAGCAATAACAATATGTCTGCTATCGTTTTCCATAGTTTGTGTAATTCCAAATACTGCCGAAGCTAAACCTAAATATGTCAGTATAACGGTATAATTGTAAAAGCCTATCATGCTTTGTCCCTCGTAACTTTCTTGATTCTTTTTTTTCTTACAATTTGAGCATAAAGTGTAACAAGTGCTCCTAAAATAATAATTAGATAATAGTTAAATCCTCTAGTGAGTAGTAATCCAGCAGTAAGGTAAGTTGGTGTAAATATCTCCTGAAAGAAAATCATAAATATGCCTTCATTAGCACCTACTCCTCCTGGAAGAGGAATATTATCTACTGATAATGCAATTAAAGTCTGTAACGTTACAATCTGATATGCAGATGTTCCGCTAAGTCCAAAAGATTTATATACGAAGAATGTTATTAAGAATAATGCAATTCTTTGTATCAAGGTTATAAAAAATGTGTTGAAAAGTACAACCTTATGTTCTTTTAAATAGATAGCACTATTATCATATTTACTAATAGTGGCTAATACCCTTTTTACCTTATGATGGTAATTCTTAATCAGACCTTTTTTACCTAACCATAATATCAAATTGCCAATGGTTTTTTTTGCAAATGACTGTTTAAATATTACAAAAGCTAGAAATGCAATCATAAATACATTAATAACTATTCCAAGTAATAATATAAATCCAATTCCACCAATATGAGCCATAACAAATGAGTACTCAGTAATAAGCATAAATAAACTCATAAGTAATAATATAGCTTTATAGGCTATTGTAACTATCATAAGAACTAATGTTGAAACAGCACCGCTAATACCATCACCGCTCATATAATATACCTGAGCAGGCTGGCCACCAGTAGCACTTGGCGTAATCAAACTCACAAAAAATCCTACAAATGAATATTTGATACAACTAAGCAGTTTAACACTATAAGATAGTGAATTCATTAAATAATGAATTATTAATGATTCACTACAAACAAATATAAATACCATTCCAAGACCGAGAAGTAAATAGTCTTTTTTCGCTTCTTTAATAAATGCAAATAAACTTGATAATTCCTGATCCTTTAATAAAAGATATAATGTTGCAATTATTAATATTAATAGGAAGGTAAAATTGAAAATCATCTTTTTGTTTTTTTTCAAAACGTCTTCCACCCTAATCTTTTTGATGTAAAAAGATAACTAAATCTTTTTAGTCAATCCTTTTATTGATAAAATCTATTATAATGTCAACGGTGTTATCAATTCCAAGTTTTCCACTATTAAGTGATAAATCATAACCTTTGGCTTCACCCCATCGTTTACTTGAATAATAATTATAATAGTTTAATCGTCTCTTATCTGTTTTACTAACATCCTCTTTGGCCTTTGCCTCTGATAAATGATTACGCTCTGAGATTCGTTTAATCCTCTTATCTAAATCTGAATGTATAAATACACTAGTTAATGCTGGATGATTCTCAAGTGCATAATCAGCACACCTTCCAACAATAACACAAGATTCGGAATCGGCAAGTTTTTTAATCGCCTCAAACTGTGCAAGAAAAACCTTGTGATTCATAGGCATATCGACAAAGCTAGAAGAACCGTAACCCATAGCATATGTGTCCATAACAAGTGAATGTAAAAAACTTTTAGTTGGTTGCTCATCATGCATTTCAAAAATTTCCTCACATAGTCCACTTTCTTTGGCTGCTACTGCAAGAATTTCTTTATCATAGAACTTTAAACCAAGTTTTTCAGCTAATTTCAATCCAATTTCATGACCACCACTACCATATTCTCTACCAATAGTTACCACGATATGTTTTTCCATATAAACTCCATTCTTGCACATCATATGCGCATACTAAATAACACAATATTCATTATAACGAAAAATCACAAAAAATTCAACCTTTAATACAATTCTGTTAAATATTAGTTCATTATTTCAAGTAAATGCTGGAAATAATCAGGAAGCGGAGCTGAGAATTCCATGTATTTTCCAGTTCTGGGATGTTTAAATCCTAATACCTTAGCATGAAGAGTTTGACCATGAAGTCTATATTCGCATCTTTCAGGACCATACATTTTATCACCTAATAAAGGATGGTTAAGGCTTGACATATGAACACGTATTTGATGTGTTCGGCCAGTTTCCAGAATACATTCAATATGAGTATATTTTTTATAACGATTAAGTACTTTATAGTGTGTGATAGCATCACGTCCATGCTTTCTATTAATTGCCATTTTCACACGGTCATTTGGATGTCTTCCAATCGGAGCATCAATAGTACCCTCATCTTCGTCAATCACACCATTTACAATAGCTTCGTATCGTCTTGTAGTTGTATGATCCTTAAGCTGTTGGGCTAGAATATTATGAGAAAAATCATTCTTGCATGCAACAAGGACTCCAGTAGTATCCATATCTATTCTATGAACGATACCAGGCCTTAGTTCACCATTAATCCCAGAAAGATTATCTTTGCAATGATACATAAGAGCATTGACAAGAGTTCCAGTATAATGACCAGCCGCTGGATGGACAACCATTCCTTTAGGTTTATTTATAACAATAACATCATCATCTTCATATAAAATATCTAGAGGAATATCCTCAGCCAGAATATCTGGTTCAATCGCATCAGGAACTTCAACTAAGATAGCATCTTCATTACGAAGTCTGTAATTAGCACGAACCACAGTACCATTGACCATAACATGAGCAGATTCAATTAAATTTTGAATTCTTGAACGAGTATAATCCTCTAATGTATCAGTCAGCATTTTATCAATGCGCTCACCTACATAGTAATTATTTATTGTTATTTCTTTGGTTATCATTATTTGGAATCTCCTTTTTCTTTTTAGAAGGGAAAAGTAAATCGAATTCTTCATCTTTTAATATAAATACACAGATAATTACTAAGGCAAAAGCAGAAATTGTAACATAAATATCTGCAACATTAAAAACAGGAAAGTTAATTGGTTTAAAATATATGAAATCAATTACAAAGTTTCTTATTGCCCTATCAATGAGATTACCTATAGCACCAGAACCTAGTAAAACTAATACATACTGAAGTACTGTAAATTTAATTACTGTTGAATGAGATGTTGAATCTAAAAATTTGATTTTTTGAATCTTGAACATAAAGTAGCAGATTGCAGGTACAATAATAATTGTAATAACTATAAGAAGAATAATCTGTCCTTGAAGAATTCCACCTGCAGCTCCCTTATTTTCAACATAATTAAATTCCAAAATATTTTTAATTATAGTAAAAGAATTGCCAGTACGCAATTTTGTATATGCAAGGTATTTTGTAAATTGATCAAAAACTGTTAATAACACAATTAATACTAAAGCTATTACAGCAAAGTATTTGTGAATCAATTTGTCCTTATTTTGCTTCATGTTATGTTCCTTTCTAGTTGGCTGATTAATTATTATCTACAGCATTTATCATATCATTCATGGTAACAGATGTATCAATAATTCCATGGCCAATTCTGTCTATAAGAATGAATTTGATGATTCCAGCAGTCATCTTTTTATCGTTCATAGTTGCATCAACGACTTCTTTTGAATCAAGTGCTGGAATATTTACAGGTAATTCAAAATATTTGAGAGTTGATCTTATTCTAATAAATGATTCCTCATCAATATACCCTTTTTGATAAGAAATATATGCAGCTGCTACCATACCAATACTCACACATTCTCCGTGCAACAGCTCAAAATTCATAAGTTTCTCTACAGAATGTCCAATTGTATGTCCCATATTAAGTAACGCTCTGTCACCCTGTTCTTTTGGGTCTTTTTCGACAATGATTCGTTTGCAATCACAGCTTATTTTAACCATTTCTTTCATAATATCAATATCTTGATTAATTATGAAATCCTTATTATCTATTAACCAATCAAAAAATGCATTATCAAATATTATTCCATATTTTATTACTTCTCCCATACCGGAAAGGTATTCTCGTTTATTCATAGAATGTAAAACTGATAAATTAATATATACTAACTTAGGTTGATGAAATGCACCAACCATATTTTTGTAATTGTTAAAGTCAACTCCAGTTTTACCACCAATACTACTATCTACCTGTGACAATAAAGTAGTAGGAATCTGTATGAAATCTATACCACGTAGATATGTAGCAGCAGTAAATCCAGTTAAGTCACCAACAACGCCACCACCAAGAGCAATTAATAGGTCTTTTCTATCAAAATGAGATATAATCAACTTTTCATATAGTTCTTTAACAATATCTAGATTTTTACTTTGCTCTCCAGCCGGAAATTCAAATAGTATAACCTCTTTCGCACAAGAATCTAAAATATTTTTAATTTGAACAGCATATAATGGTCCCACAATGCTTTCAGTAACTATACATACTTTTCTATTATGAATATTATGTTTTTCTAGTTCTTCTTTTAACATGTCAAAAGAAGTTTCAAAAACTATATCATAAGATGGCTTATTATCATAATTAACTGTCATTCTGTTAGACATTCTTACTTCTCCATTCTATTTGTCAGCATTCTCTTCGGCTAAAGCTTCAGAGATTAAGGTATAATATTTATCATCATTATTAAAATCAGGGTTATTAGAAGAAATATCGGAATCACCTGAAGCAGTATCAGAAGTATTATCCTTTATATCATCAAAAAAATCATTAGACATATTATCAGGGATTGGTATCTCTTCATCCGCAATGGCTATTGCTTCTGTCTCGATAAATTTATTAATTTTATCAATATCAATATTAAAGCTATCACCGTCAATAATATCTAACTGTGCCTTAGCTAATTGTCTATATTGAGCTTTGTATACGTTATATTGATTAGCAAGAGCGAGAGTCTTGTTGTGTAACAAATCAAGCTCTTTTTTTGCTTCAGAAATAATATTATGAGCTTTCATATCAGCTTCTTCTTTGGTAGCTTTTGCAGATAAACGAGCACTTTCTTTTACATCTTCAGCAGCTTTTTGTGCAAGAATTAAAGCTTTTTGCAAAGATTTTTCAAGAGTTTTATATTGAACTAAGGAAGAATTTAGAGTTTTAACACGTTCGCTAAGCTCCATATTTTCTTTGTATAGATGCTCATAACTTTCTAATACATTTGACATAAATGTCTCAACATCTGCTTTGTTATACCCTACTCCGCCTTTAAAAGATTTTTGTTGTATATCTATTGGTGTTAACATTTTTTTCCTCCTAAATGTATTTTTCTATTTTTATATATAGTCGTCCTTTTTTTGTCGTGGAAGATGCACCACAATAATTAAAACGCCCCATTCCTTTAACAGAAATGAGATCTCCTAAGTGTAAAATATGTCCACAGTTCTCAGTACATTTACTATTGACAAAAACACGCCCTGCCACAATTAATTCAAAAGCAGAATTCCTGGAAAGATTATATGCAAATGCAATAACGGCATCAAGACGTTCGCTTGCAACACTTCCTAATTGTTCTTTTAACTCAGGACTCAGTTCCAAATCATTGGCATCACATAGAGAACAAATAACAGCTGTATGTTTAATACGAGTCAGGTTTTGCATAATAAAATCTGCAATAGAATCAATACAAAAGATATATCCGCATTGTTCTTCAACAATTATATCACCTATTTTACATCTTAAAATCCCAAGATTCAATATAGAACCTAGATAATCTCTATGTGATAAGCTATCTGAAAATTTAGCGTTTAGAGGTTTCACTATAATGGTTGATATAGGTGGAACTATAGTATAGTTAATATTTTCTGGTGAAAAACATGCCAACTGCCTTTCAGACATAGGATGACCTCCCATTAATATATAATTAACAGGGGGAAGTTCCTTATGTAAAGAATAAAATATACTTTGCTCATTAATATCAAGAAAATCGCTAAATACCGGAATATCACGGTTATATGCTAAATTAGCTAAGTCTATAAGCCTCTTGACCGTAAACTGATCTTCTTTATTTTGAATATTCATTAGCTTAAGCTTGAAACATCAAAGCTTCCACTGAGTAAATCTTGAAAATCACCAGAAATATCTACAGTTTCAGGAGTAGCAATAAATATGTAATTAGAAATTTTCTGCAAATTACCATTCATAGAATAACAAGCACCAGAAACAAAATCTATAATTCTTTGAGCTGTCTCAACATGCATACCTTCCATATTTAATACGACTGCTCTTCCACTTAATAATGTCTCAGTTACTTCTTTAGAGTCCTCAAATGTTGAAGGCTTGATAACACATACTTCCATACCTGATCTTCCTCCTCTCATAGGAACAACCTTACTGTTAGATGATTTTTTAAATGGTGTAGCTTGTTTAGCCTGAACAACTGGTTCCGGTTTGTATTCCTTTACTGGATTAGAATATTCCTTTTCTTTCTTGACTTTAGTAGCCTTTTTAGGAGGCTCTTCATAATCATCGTCCTCATAGCCATAATCGTCATCATATTCGTCGTAATCATCATCACCATCTAATTTAAGTAAGTTTAAAAATTTATCGGAAAATTTTCCCATTGTATATATCTCCTATCTATTATAATTTCTTTCACCAAATATCCCAGTGCCAACTCTAACCATAGTTGCACCCTCTTCTATCGCAACTTGATAGTCTCCGGTCATACCCATTGAAAGCTCGCACATATTAATATTATCAATGTTTTTGTGTTTTATGTCAACACATAATTGCTTTAATTTTTGAAAAATTCCTCTATTATCTTCTGGATTGTCGACAAATGGTGCAATAGTCATTAATCCCTGAATATGAACATGTGGTAATAAAGCAATAGTTCTGGCAGTTGCCTCAACTTCATCAACATATAAACCAAATTTGCTTTCTTCTCTTGCAACATTAACTTCAAGTAAAATATTAACGTGAACATTTTTCTTTGCAGCTTCTTTTTCAATTTCTTTTGCTAGTTCTACAGAATCAACAGAATGTATTAAAAATACCTTATCTACTATGTATTTAACCTTGTTCTTCTGAAGATGTCCAATCATATGCCATCTGATATTTTTAGGTAAAACCTCATATTTTTGCGTAATCTCTTGAACTTTGTTCTCACCAAAATCCAAAACATCTTCAAGTAAAACCTCTTCAATATCGGAAACAGGTTTAGTCTTACTAACAGCGATAAGGGTTACTTCCTCTCTATGTCTAGAGGCTTTTTCACAAGCTTCTTTAACCTTTAAATCAACTTCACGATAATTTTCTCTAATCATATATATTCATCTCCTAATTTATTTAATAAAATTCTATTGAAATACAACTTCATTTTCACTTACCATGCTGCCATCTAAAACAATGTGATCATAAATAATCAGACCATATGAGGTGCCTGATTCAACAATATAATAATCACCAGTTTCTTCTAAAATATTAATCTGTTTAAATACTGCATATCCACTGTTTATATTGTAAACTCCCTTTAAAGGAGCCTTACTTCCTACAGTAAATGTTTGGATAGAGTCATTCATTATTATTATATCGTTTGTTGAAAGAGCACTTGTATCAATATAATAGTAATCATCACTTATATAATAAATAGTAGGAGATATAAATGTAACTATAAGTTCACCTTTTTCATTATAAGATTGTTTATTAAAACCAATTTTTTGCTCATCTCCACCTTTAGTAGCATATTCTTTAGGTATAATTAAAAATTCTTTCTCAATCACAGAGGATTTAGGAATCTTAAGACCATTCACGGAAGATTCAACTATCTTAATATTGAGATAACGATTAGAAATATATTTACTCATATATTTGTTAAAAGTTAGCTTACCATAGTGCCCATCTGCTAAATTTAATATCTCAAATGAACAGTTAAGCGTAATATCATCATCAATTAACTTAATCTTAATAGATGTATCATCTTTATGCGTTGCAACATCCTCATCAGAAAGTTGTATAATTATATACCATTCTTCAGAAGATACCGTTTTATATGCTGCTCCTCCTTTTTCAATAAGAGTATTGGATTTGATGGAATTTTTTTTGTATGCCGAAGTATCAAAGCATGAAGCTGTAACTTTGTCCGGAGTCATAGATTCAAATCCATCAGTATAATAAGCAATAGCACCAGTTTTAGAAGCCTTTTTAATCTGAAATAAATTAGGATTACCACTATCAGATAATAATTTATCAAGGTTAGATATGGCGTTCTGATTAACACATTCAGAAATAGTGGCATCTATAGCATCTTTAAAGTTATATACATCACCAAAATTAGTATCGGAATATGTAGTTGAAAATTGTGAAATCTGAGATTTAATCTCCGATAAATCATCTTCACCAAGAACAGCGGATGACTTGTCAGTATTGGCTAGAAGTTCTGCAACAGAGCCACTTTCATCTAAAGTATATATAGTACTTCCAATAGAAGCACGATTACCTTCTCTAAGGTAGTAACTTATATATCCAGAAGTCTCTACAGTAGTTATCTCTTCGTTTCGTAAAACCAAACCGTTATAATATTTATTACTAGAATCAGCATTTTTACCTGTAACAACCTCGTAATAAGAAATTTTATCGCGGGTCATATATAAGGCAATATATATAATAAGATATAAAAATGTAACACCAAATATAATTACACCAATATTAATAGTTCTTCTCTTTTTATATCTGACAACTCTATTGTTTTTGCTAGACAATGACTATTCCTCCAAACATCATTTTAATATATCGTAAATCAAATGATGATTATAGTCAATGCTTTTAGTTTATTTATTTTTATAATAAATTCCATATATTTCCATAAATAATTTTAGCAGATTGTGTTAAAATTAATAACACAAATAAAAAGGAGGCATTAAATCATGAACTCAAAAGGACTTGATTACACAATACTTACACTAGTTATTATTGGTGCTATAAACTGGGGACTTGTAGGATTTTTTAAATTTGACCTTGTAAGTTTTCTGTTTGGAGATTTATCACTGATTTCAAGAATAATCTATGCTGTAATTGGCTTATGCGGATTATATCTAATAAGTCTTTACGGAAGAATCGGAACAATTGGAAAAAATTAGGTTTGCATACAAAAAGCCATCTCATGCTTGAGACGGCTTTTTGTAAAATAATAAATTGATATAGTATTTTATAAGGATACTATAACCTTTGGCTTTACTGGTTCTGGAAGGCTTGATAAATCAGTTGATATACTGAGTATAAAATCAACATCACATTTATCTCCTAAAGAATCGAGAAATTCAAGTGTATCTGACAAATGAGAGTTATCGAGATTTGCAAGTTTTAGAAAACTATCTAGAAATACACAACTAATATCATGATTAGCTGAAAGCATTCCGCAAATAAAACCTTTAAATCCATCTGTTGAGCTGATAAGATAGTCATTAACATTAACAAGTCTAATCTTATTGTTAAGTTCATACATATGTTTAGTGTTCTTGTCAAGGAACACTACTTCACCGTCGGTAGTTTTAACAGTATCATTAGCTTTTTCAATGAGATACTTGGTCTTACCTTTGCCTTTTTCACCTACAATAATCTGTATCATCGGAATCTCCTCCTTATTTCAGTTGCACCATCAGCTTACTAAAGATACTTAGAAAATCCAAGAAACCTTAATAGTTGAAAACTTAAGTTACTTGTATATCTCACGCCATTCCAAATCGCCACGGTCAAGAGACTTAATAAGCAATTCTGCTGTTGCAAGATTAGTTGCAAGAGGAATGTTGTGTACATCACATAATCTAAATATATTATTTACTTCAGGTTCATTATGCTTTGGAGTTAGTGGATCTCTTAAAAAAATAACTAAATCTAAAGCGTTATTCTCAATCTGTGATCCTAATTGCTGTTCACCACCAAGATGACCTGCTAAAAATTTATGAATATTAAGATTGGCAACTTCTTCTATAAGTCTACCTGTAGTAGCAGTTGCATAAAGAGTATTCTTAACGAGAATACCGCGATATGCTATACAAAAGTTCTGCATTAATTTCTTCTTTGAATCATGTGCTATTAGTCCTATGTTCAAGCTAAACACCCTCCTATGCGATTTTTTTTCTTTGTAATCCAATGTTTAAAACAATACCCACACCTATAAACAAGCTTACTAGAGAGCTTAGTCCATAACTGACAAATGGTAGCGGTAATCCTGTGTTAGGAATCAGCATTGTAGCTACACATATGTTTATAAATGCCTGAAACGCGACTAGTGCGCCGAATCCACAACAAAAGATTCGGCCTGCAAGGTCTGGAGCATGTGCTCCAATGTGGAAGCATTCAAAAACAATTAGAGATATAAGTACAATTACTGAAACAGTACCAACAAATCCTAACTCTTCTCCAACAATAGTGAAGATAAAGTCTGTTTGTGGTTCAGAAATATAATTACCATTTTTAACACTATCAGAACTGTTATTATTGAGACCTTTGCCCCATAATCCACCTGAACCTATTGCCATTACTGAGTTTTCTTGCTGATAGCGTATAGCAGCAGCTACTTCATTATCTTCATCATAAAAACCAACTATTCTATTATATTGATATTCTTCTAGTATATTTTGATTAGGCTGTACCAGAAGATATACCAACACTATAACAATTGGAACTAATAAAGCAAATACACCAGCTATAATCTTATAACTCAATCCGCCTATAAACATTATAACACAAAATAGTAAAGTAATCACGATAGTTGTAGATAAATCTGGCTGCTTATATATTAACAAAGCAGGAAGGATAAAACATACTACAATAAGTGCAAGTATCTTAATTGTGTTAAGATTATCTTTGTGTTTCCAAATTAGGCGGGCAAAGAAAATCAATAAAAAAATCTTTGCAAATTCTGAAGGCTGCAACTGGAAAAACTTTAAATCAATCCATCGCTGTGCTCCTTTAGCATCTTTTCCGGCAAATTTAACAATTAAAAGTAAAATAAGATTACCTACATATATTAGCCAATAAAATGACATTATAAACTTATAATCAAATAGCATACAAACAATCAGTATAAAAATACCTATGAAAAGACCCATAACCTGCTTCTTCTCATATATATCGAGATCGGTTGCGCTTGCTATTACGTTGATACCAAGGATAGTAAGAGCTACTACAAATATAATAAGCCTTATATCAAGGTTTCTATAATTATATGCTTTTAATTTTCTAAAGATTCTACTAAAGAATCGAATAATACTGGCTTTCATATAAGAAACCGTGCCTCCTGTTAGGAATTGTGCTTAACCTCTTTGATAGGAATGTTAGCAATTAATGCTGGAACATTACCATTTTGACCTTCTGATTCAGTCTGTGTAATCTGGATATCTAATCCTTCACTATCAATCTCCATATATTTTGCTATGACATTGATAATATCATTTTTTATTTTTTCCATTATCTCAGGAGAACAATTAGCTCTGTCAGATACTAATAAAAGCTTTAATCTGTCCTTCGCAAGATCTCCAGAAGATTTCTTCTTGAATATATCAAAAATGCTCATTGTGTTCTCCTTTCCTAATTTTTCTTAAACATTTTGCCGATTTTGGAGAAAAATCCACCTGAGCTTAAGTCCATAAGTGGAATATCTTCACCGGTTATTCTCTTGCAAATGTTCATATAAGCCTGTCCAGCAAGCGTATTATTACCAACTAAAGGTTCACCCTGATTAGATGAGATGACAATATTCTCATCATCTGGTACAGCACCAATAATATTAATTGCAAGTATATCTACAACATCATCAATTGACATCATATCACCTTTTTTAACCATATCCATTCGGATTCGGTTAACGATTAAATCAGAACGCTTCATGTCATTTGCTTCTAATAATCCAATAATTCTGTCTGCATCACGTATAGCTGAAACCTCAGGGGTTGTAACTATTAATGCTCTATCAGCACCAGCAATAGCATTTTTAAAGCCTTGTTCAATACCAGCTGGGCAATCAAGAATTATGTAATCAAACTCATCTCTGAGTTCATCTGTCAGAGCTTTCATCTGCTCTGGTGTAATACTTGTTTTATCTCTTGTTTGAGCTGATGGCAAAAGATAAAGGTTATTATATCTTTTATCTTTAATCATTGCCTGCTTAGCACGGCAATTGCCTTCTACAACATCTACAAGATTATAAACGATGCGGTTCTCAAGTCCCATAACTACATCGAGGTTTCTTAAACCTATATCTGTGTCAATTAATACTACTTTCTTGTCTAACTTTGCCAGACCTGTTCCAACGTTGGCAGATGTTGTTGTTTTACCAACGCCGCCTTTTCCTGATGTTACTACAATTACTTCACTCATCTTGTCTGCGTCCTCCCGACTTTCTTGTTATATCTAGTAAAAACGAATATCGTTCAATACTTCTTTGGACAATGGTTCTATATAAATATTATTATCCTCAACAAATGCGATTCTGGTTTCTCCAAAATCTTTTTTCTTTTTCTCATCTGGACATCTTGCAATTATATCACCAATTCTTATCTGAACAGGCTTCATATCAAGTGCTAATACAAATGAGTTAGAATCTCCACTAGCACCGGCATAAACGGTACCTTTTAATGTGCCTAATACTATTACGTTACCCGCGGAGATTATTTTGGCACCCGGGTTAACATCGCCTAGAATAATAAGGCTGCTGACACTTTCTAATACTTGACCAGAACGTAGTGTTCCTTTATAGAATTGTCCTGTGTGTGTGTTCATATCTGCTAACTTTTCGTCAAGAGTTTTTTTGAAATATGCTTCTCTTTTGCTATCGTTGTCAGCTACACAGGCAACACTGATGTCAGTATTCTCGGTAATTATATCTAGTATAGTATGTTCTTCAGAATCGTTTAGGTTTCTTCCTTCAAATGTTATAACCATTGAAGCTTTACCAAAAAACTTTGAGGATTCTTTAAATTTACTTTCGACATCTTTTATTAACTGTTCAAAAGGTAGAACCGAATCTAGTATGACTACTATACCATATTTATTACCTTTAATCACTACAGAATTCTTCATGTTAAATATCTTCCTTCCTTTGGTTATTAGTCATTACTTATAGAACCTGCACTCGTATAATCAGCAGTTCCATCTAATACTTCATCAAGGCTTACTTCTCCGAAGTATAATTTTAAAACATTTCTAGCAGCTTCTGCTGCATTAGATGAACTAAATCCATTAGGGATAACAACGGAAATGGATACTTTAGGCTCTTCATATGGAGCAAAACCAATAAATAAAGCGTGATCGGGCTTGTTGGCATTCTCTTGGGCAGTTCCTGTTTTACCAGCAACTGTAACACCTAATGATGAGAATACACTTCTTACCGAACCAAGGGCGACCACATTACGCATACCTGTTCTTACAGCAGTCCATGTGCTTTCAGGTACATTAACTTCATGTGCAAGATTAGGCTCATGCTCCACAACAGTATTTCCACTATTATCTTTGATTTTATCTATTAAAGTAAGAGAATAATCCTCGCCTTTATTAGCTAAAGTATTGACATATCTTGCAAGTTGTACACCTGTATAACTATGAGAACCTTGTCCAATAGCTGAAGAAATTGAATTCTCAGTTGAGAACAATGGCTGATATTCTTCGATTTCAACACCAGATGTTTCGGTAAGACCAAATAATTCACCATACTTCTTGAGCTTAGATAAACCAAGATCATTACTGAAATTACCATTAGAATCCTTGCTAAGTCTATAACCTACTTCGTAGAAGAAACAGTTACATGAATGCTGTATAGCCTGTGTAACATTAATAGTACCATGTCTTCCCGGATAAATCCAACATTTTGGAGATGGTGTTACTGTATCAAAGATACCTTTAGTTGTAATAGTTGATGTGGCTGTTATAACATTATTCTCTATACCAGTTATTGCACTTATAGGCTTAAATGTAGAACCAGGTGCAGTTCTGGTTTTAGTAGCTCGGTTATAAAGAGGCATAGATAAGTCGTCATTTAAGGTATTCCATGAATTGGCATTAATAGAGCCAGAAAATACATTGTTATCATAACTTGGATAAGAAACTAACGCTAAAACATTGCCAGTCAGAGGATCAGTAAGTACAGTTGAAGCTGAACATGGATCAAGAGCTAACTGAGCAGGCGTAATCTCGATTTTCCTAATCTTATCTACAATGAATGAAAATGCAGCCGCTGAACTTCCAGATGATAATTGTGAATAAGCAGATGAATCAGCAGGAAGAACATTTTGATCAAAAAGAATCAAACATAACTCATTACCTGAGATTGTACCATTTTTTACAAGGTATTTATAGACTAATTTGTTAAATTTTTTATCATTTACTAAAGTTTTTTTAATATATTCAGATAGGCTGGAAAAAATTGTCGAAGAATCCGCATATTTATCTTGTAAATCTAGTTTTGAAATATCAACCCAATTTTGTGATATAGCATAAATTAAAAACTCCCTTAAACTAATTTCGTCATTCATCCATGCTTTATAGGTAGAATCATCGGTATCAATACTATCTTTCATAATTACATTAAGACCATAATCTGAACTGGATAATTTTTTATATACATATGAAAAATAACTATTTAATTCGTCTGAAAGTGATTTTAAGGCAACAGCATCAGGGTTATTAAGTTCAGAGCTTATTGTATTAAGAACGGTAGTCTGCTTGGCTAGAAATTTGTCATACACACGGCGTTCCATAGAACTGGCATTTTCAGCAGATAAATGCTCAATATCAATCACATTATTGTTCAATAATTGGAAATATACATCTTTAATAGGAATCTGAACTTCATTCTTTGAATTTTTAATTGAATCACTGGCTGTAATATTACTTACAAGAATACCCGCAAGTTTTTGTTCAAGAAGATGATATATACCTATCTGAAGCTTACTATCGATTGTAAGAAAAACATCATCACCCGTAGATGAATTAGTATTCTCAATAGTATTAATTACCTTACCTGTACTATCAACTATAACCTTCTCTTTACCCTTATTGCCAGCAAGAGTTGTTTCGTATGAAGCTTCAATACCAACTTTACCAACTACATCATTAATTGTATAGTCTGCATTAGTAGTTTTAAGCTCGGATAACTGTTCCTCTGATATTTTGCCAGTATAACCAATAATATGTGCAAAATAAAGGGCATTATTATATTTTCTAATGGTATCCTGAGTCACAGTTACACCTTTTAGAACATCTTCATTCTCATATATCGCTGCAACTGTTTCATTACTAACATCAGTTGCAATTGTGGTTGTTATATATTTTTGATATGAATTAAGTGAAAGATTATATCTGATATTCATTATATCGACAGCCTCTTTTACACTATAATCATCATTAATTGCATATTTATTCTTTAAATATTCATAGATATCTCCAGCAGTTGACTCAGAAAGCTTCTTCTCTTCAGTATTGAGAGTTTCTGTACCGTAAATATTTTTGAAAAAACGGAGTCTGGTATTATCAGACATAGTAGTTAAAAAACTTAATACACCCTCATTTTCCTGAACCGCAAAATCATTAATAATGCTGTCTCCATTTTTTTCAATAAGAGTAACCATTTTATTAATTATGGTATTAAGGGTTTCGGCTTTTGTATTAGAGCTTTCAAGAATATCTTCCATTTTGATAACATATGTAAGCTCGTTATAGGCGAGAATCTCACCATTTTTATCGTATATATTACCTCGCGTTCCAGGGGTATATATTTCTTTCTCAGCTTTCTGAATATAGTGCTCTAGGTAATTAGATGAATTGACTATCTGAAGATTAAATACTCGGAAAATGAGAATGGAAAACATTGCTGCTGCAATCAGGCACAGTATAAAAATTCGTGATTTGATGACATTTAGTATCATCTCTAATATGTCTTTAAACAAATTTGCTTTCTCTCCTTTTCTCATATTCTTCAAGTAGTTTATTTAGCTTTAGCAATGCTCTATAGACTAATATAGCAATAACAACGGTATATATCATCTCTGGAACCATAATGTTTTTGAAATAGTATACAAAATCAAGTTTATTTCTAATTAGAAAAGCAAAAACATAATAAATTAAATTATATGCAAAATCGCTGCCAATAACTAAAAACAAAGGAAGCGTTATTTCTTCCACATAGAAAAGACGACTGAAAAGTCCGTTGAAATATCCTATGTACATATATATCATAGCGTTTATACCAATGATGCCCGCATATCCAAAGAAAAGATCTACTAGAAGTCCACAAAAGAAACCTATAAGCATTCCATTTTTCTTTCCTCTGACAAAACCAAAAGTAAAAGTAATAATAATTAGAAGATTAGGTGCTACTGAAGCTAGAGATATAGTCTGAAATAATGTACATTGAAGCAGGTAGCTTACAAGTATTAAAACTGTCATTACAATTGCTCTTAGCATATCTTCTAATCCTTTCTAAAATAATATAACATTAAAATTTGTTATTTTGATGAACTTTATTTCTATTCACCAGAATTCTTTAGAGTTGTTATAACTAAAACTTCTTCTAAATGTGAAAAATCAACCTCTGGGGTTAAGTATGCTGACTTAGTTAAATTATTAGATTCTGTATCAATGTCCTTAATATACCCAATTAGAAGACCGGGCAGATATTTATCACTGATAGGAGATGTTAAAAGCATATCACCATCTTTAATGCCAGCATCTTTCTTTATATTTGTTACATTTATTATGCCATCATTCATAAGCGTAAGGTCACCATGAACAAAACAAAAATCTGATGTTGCTGCAGATTTTGCACTTACACTGCTTTCATCATCGATAATAGCTCTGATTATGGAATAATTCTTTCCAACAGAGGTGATTATTCCAACAAGTCCACCTTGGGAAATAACATTCATATCAATAGCAAGTCCATCATCAGTTCCTTTATCAATAGTAAAAGTTGAAAACCAATTGCCAGGATCCTTAGCTATAACTCTTGCGGCAACCTTAGGATAATCAGAATAAACATCGTCAAGATCATAAAGGTCATAAAGCCTTTTGAGCTCTGCATCTCTTTGTACAGAAATGTTGTTATCGAGAGTAAGACTGGCAATTTTATCTTTTAATTCCTTGTTCTCTTCTTTGAGCGAGGCAAGCTCCTTTAGGTTGTCTGCCTTGTCTGTAAACCACAAACCTATCTGGTTAATACCTTTTTGAATAGGTACTAAAACAGTAGAAATTGCATTCTTGACAGGTCGGCCAAAGTCATTGTTTGTAAGACTCAAAATTATAAGACCTGCACAGATTAGAGAAAGAAACGTAAGTATATATTTACTTGGAATCTTAAATTTTATTCTGCTTCTTCTCACTTCTTATCTCCTTATTCAAATTGTGCTTCTCTTGGAAGACATGCAAGATGTGCTAATTCATCATTTGAAACTATCTCTGCAATACCTCTGATAACTGATTCAGAAGGTCTTTCAACAAGATTTACCTTAAGACCAGTTTCGCTGGTAATTAAAGCACCAAGATTCTTAACTTCAGCTGAGCCACCTGTAAGATAGATACCAGTATGGATTATATCAGCAGCTAGTTCAGGAGGAGTTCTTTCAAGTATAACTTTTGTAGAATCAATAATAGCTCTTAAAACTTCAACAATCGCTTCGTATACGAGGTCAGTTGAAATCTGCTTGGTTGCTGGTAAACCAGTAACAATATTACGTCCATAGGCAGTACATTCTTCCTGAGCAGTAGAATTTTCTTCCAGAGGAAGAGCATTTGCAAGAGCACGCTTAACTGTTTCAGCTGTTCTGCTTCCAATAACAAGGTTATATTTTTTTCTTATGATATTGCAAATAGTCTCATCAAGTTTATTACCACCTGATTTGATTAATTTGCTAAGAACAATTCCACCAAGTGAAATAACAGAAATTTCAGTGGTATCGGCTCCAATATTAATAATCATATTGCCTTTTGGACTATTAACATCTATACCAACTCCTACTGCATCTGCGATTGGCTTTTCCACTACAGTAATCTTCTTAGCTTTAATTTTAGCATCTACGATTACATCATAAAATGCTCTTTTTTCAACTTCAGTAATGTCAGTAGGAACAGCTATACAAAAATCTGCGCCTGTAACAACTTTACCGCCATTAATTTTCTTATAAAAGTTAGAGAACAAAGTCTCCATATTCATGATGTCTGCAATAACACCATATTTGATTGGGAAAGATACATCAATGTTACCAGGGGCTTTTTCATACATTTCAAATGCATAATCACCATAACTATATACCTCTGAACCATTTTTAATTGCTATAATATTCTTCTCATTGATAATTGTATCACTTCCGAGTGAATATAATTTAATATTGCTTGTTCCTAAGTCAACACCATATACATGTTGTGTCATAACTTACTCCTTTCAATCACAAAAATCCGCGTTCTTTTAGACTTATGTACTTATTATCACCAATAATAATGTGGTCAATCAATGAAATCCCGATTAAATTACCTGCATCCTTAATTCTGCGTGTATTATGAATGTCCTCTTTGCTGGGAGATGGATCGCCACTTGGGTGATTGTGCAACAGTACAATATATACTGCTTTATTCTTTAGTGCCTCTAAAAATATCTCTCTTGTTGAAATAAGAGAGGCGTTAACGGTACCCTTTGTTAAGGTTGTATTGCTAATTAACATATTCTTAGTATTAAGTGAAAGCATTATGAGTTCTTCACAGTCTTTATGTCTTAAATCCTCCATATAGTATTCAGCTATAGAGGCAGGATTTGAAAACGAAAGCTTTGAACGCATAGTATTTTTTGCTATTCTTCTTGATAATTCAGCTATACACTTTATCTGTACAGCTTTAACAATTCCTATGCCATTAACCTCCATTAAATCATTAATTGATAAACGAAGTATACCAATTATTCCATCCTCACCTGATAAATCAAGTATTCTTTGGGATAATTCAGTTGAAGGAATTCCCTTAACTCCACATCGTATAATGACAGCCAAAAGTTCAGCATCTGTAAGTGCTGATGCACCTAAACGGATACATCTTTCATCTGGTCGATTCTCGGATGGTATGTCTTTAATAGTTCTGGTATTCATTGCAACACCTTGCTTTCTAAGAAATGCATCTCTCTCGATTGCAAAAACTACCGAATCTCATTTTATCATATTAAATTACTAATGTACAGTATTAACTATACCTGCATTTACTAATTTTTGTAATGACATCATTATGCCAAACTTGCCATGCGCCCAGGTAAGACCACCCTGGAAATAAACAGCATATGGTGGTTTTATTGGACCATCTGCGCTAAGCTCTATTGAAGAACCTTGAATAAATGCACCTGCTGCCATAATAACATCTGAATCATAGCCAGGCATTGCCCAAGGTTCAGGTGTAACATAGCTGTCTACTGGTGCCGCAGCCTGTATTCCTTTACAGAATTCTATAACACCTTCGGGAATACCAAATTCAACCGCTTGAATAATGTCATGCCTTGATTCTACAGAATCAGGAATAACTTTAAATCCGAGCTTTTCATAGATATTAGCAGCGAATATGGCGCTTTTAAGGGCAGAAGCAACAACTGTAGGAGCAAGAAAAATACCCTGAAAGAAGCTTCTGTTAACGCCGAGAGTAGCTCCTACTTCTTTTCCAAGACCAGGTGTTGTTAGTCTATATGCTGCATTTTCAATACATTTTTCAGTACCAGCAATATATCCGCCAATTGGTGCAAGTCCACCACCTGGATTCTTGATTAAAGAGCCAACTACCATATCGGCACCAAAATCGCTAGGTTCTGTACACTCTACGAATTCCCCATAACAATTATCTACCATAACAATCAAATTCTTATTGATATTTTTAATAAATGCAATAACATCTGCTATCTTTTTGACAGATAAAGTTTTACGAGTCTGATATCCTTTAGAACGCTGAATGGCAATAAGTTTAGTACTGCTATTAATTGCGTTCTTAATCCCATCAAGATCAAATTCACCATTAGGAAGCAGGTCTACCTGCGAATATGTTACACCATATTCTTTAAGGGAACCAACAGAATCCCTGATTCCAATTACTTCTTCAAGTGTATCATATGGCTTGCCAGATACAGATAAAAGCTCATCTCCAGGTCTTAAATTACCTGATAATGCAACCGCAAGTGCATGAGTTCCACAAGTTATCTGAGGACGAACAAGCGCTGATTCGGTATGAAATATATCAGCGTAAACACTTTCAAGCGTATCACGGCCAAAATCATTATATCCGTATCCAGATGAAGCGTCAAAATGGTTGTAAGATACTCTGTTTTTTTGCATTGCTGATATTACCTTTAATTGATTATATTCTGCAGTTTTGTCTATTTCATCAAAACGGCTTTTAAGACTTGTTTCAACTTCACTGCAGTAATCAAATACTGCTTTAGTTATTCCAAGTCCTTCGTATATTTGTTCTAAATTATTCATTAAACTGTATCCTTTTCTTTGAATTGTAGTGCAGTCACTTTTTATATAATAGACTTATTTTTCAATATGTCAATCATTACGGACAACATTTTGTCAATATCACTATCGTAATCCTGATAATTAATAAAGTCTATATCACGTTCTCTTTTAAACCATGTTAACTGTCTTTTGGCAAAATGTCTGGTATCTCTCTTTAAAATGTAAATAGCTTCATCAAGTGTCATTTCTCCATCAAGATAGCTGTATATTTCTTTGTATCCAAGACCTTGCATAGAAGTTAATTCTCTGCTGTATCCCTTTGATTTAAGCATTTCTACTTCTTGAACCAATCCATTATCAATCATATTATCTATACGATTGTCAATTCTGTCGTAGAGAATTTTCCTGTCATTATTAAGAACAAAATATTCAAAATTATACGGCGATTCTTTATATTTTTCTCTTTCATTGTGAACAGAGATTTTTTCACCTGTTTCATGGTAATATTCAAGAGCGCGGATAACTCTTTTAAGATTGTTAGCATGTATAGCCTCCGCACTTTCAGGATCTATACTTTTTAACATATCATGTATATATTTATTCCCATGCTGAACAGCTAAAGATTCCAGCTTATGGCGAAAATCATAATTATTATCTTCTTTGGTAAACTCAATATCATAAATAAGAGATTGTATATAAAATCCAGTTCCACCTACAATAATGGGAATATGCCCCCTGCTGTATATTTCTTCGCAATATTCTTTTGCTTTCTTTTGAAATATATATATATTAAAATCTTCATCTGGTTCAAATTCATCTATAAGAAAATGAGGTATTCCCTGCATTTCGTCAGGCATAATCTTAGCAGAACCAATATCCATATATTTGTATACCTGTATAGAATCAGCGCTAATGATTTCACCATCTACAGCCTTTGCAAGACTTATTGATAAAGCCGTTTTTCCAACAGCTGTTGGTCCAGTTAGTATAATCAGTGGTTTTTTGTTCATTTTGCCTCGCTCCTAAATGATTCTTTTGAATTTCTTTTCAAGTTCGTATTTACTCATTGATATTATGGTAGGTCTTCCGTGTGGACAATTATATGGATTGTCCAGGTGTAAAAGTTCATCAATTAATTCATTAGCTTCAGAAATTGATAGTTTATTGTTACCTTTTACGGCAGCTTTACAAGACATAGATGCTATTCGTTCTGTAATAAGATCGGAATGTATTCCCCTATCCTCTTCACTTAGATTATCAATCAAGTCCATAAGAAGCTCTTTTTCAGCTATATTTGGTAAATGAGCTGGTACAGCGCGTACATTAAAATCATTGCCGCCAAAGAGCTCAATCTCATAACCCAAATCGGTGAAATTGTTAATATATTTATTCAAAAGATTTGCTTCATTAATAGTTAAATTCAGTATTATAGGCGGATTAAGGTATTGTGATGTTGGCTTAGCATTTTTAAAAGAATTAAGAGTTCTTTCATAGAGAACCTTTTCGTGTGCAGCATGCTGGTCAATAATAAACATTTTATCATCATATTCAACAATCCAGTATGTGTCAAATACCTGTCCTATTAGCTTATGAGTAAGTCGCGCAGCTTTACTTAACAGCTTGTTATCAAATAACTCAAGCTGAGTAGCTTCATTATTGGAATCTGTAGTAATTTTATCTTGGTATTCCGGTGTTTCTTCTTTAATAAAATTACTAACTTCATCAGTTTTACTAATTGAGGCAATTATAGGTGGAACTTTTGAAATCGGTTTAGTAATTGGAGCAGATTCAGGTATTATTACATCATCAGGAATAACAGTTTTTGAGATAACTGGTGAAACTAGTTCTTTTAAATCAGGAATAGTAGCATTTTTAACAACAGTGTTTTCTATTCTTCGTTTAGCTTCAAAAGGCTCTGGAATTGTCTGCTTTTTATCTATCTCAGCCTTTTCTATTATACTATCTGAATCCATTTTTACTTCAGGAATAAGTTCTCTTCCTGTTATTGCCAAACTAATTCTGTCACATATGACAGGATATAGATTAGCTGCATTATTGAAGCGAAGTTCCATCTTTGACGGATGAACATTTACATCGATGTACTGTGAATCTATGGTAAAATGTAAAGCTGTAAAAGGAAATTTATGCTGCATTAGAAAAGGTTTATATGATTCTTCTATAGCTTTAAATATAATTCCATTTTTAATGTATCTTCCATTAATAAAATAATTCTCATAACTTCTGGAACCTCTTGATATTGTTGGCTTTCCAATAAAACCAGATATATTCACTAATTCACTTTTATAGTTTATTTCAATAAGATTAGCTGCATATTCACGACCAAATACACTATAGATAACGTCTTTTAGATTACCATTGCCTGCTGTGTATAATTTGTTTTGATTATTAGAGATAAATCTTATAGATACTTCTGGATGCGATAGAGCAATTCTGGATACGAGGTCATATATATACCCTGTTTCAGTCTGTGCAGACTTAAGAAATTTACGTCTTGCAGGAGTATTAAAGAACAGGTTTCTTACCAAAAATGTAGTACCGTCAGGAACTCCAATGTCTTCAATCGACTTTTCAACTCCACCCTCTATAACATAACGGGTTCCTGTGAGGGCTGATGGTATCTTTGTAATAAGTTCAACCTGTGCAACAGCCGCAATACTAGATAAAGCTTCACCCCTAAATCCAAGGGAAGAAACAGTCATAAGGTCAATAGCCTCACGGATTTTACTTGTAGAATGGCGGACAAAAGCAATTTTAATATCATCTTTATCAATCCCTGTACCATTGTCTGTGATTCGGATAAATGATATTCCACCATCTTTAATTTCAACTGTAACAGCTGTTGCTTTAGCATCAATAGCATTTTCAAGAAGTTCCTTGACAATAGAAGATGGTCTATCGATTACTTCACCAGCAGCAATATGATTAATTGTCTCTTGATCTAGTATTTTAATATTATTAGACATTAGTCAACACTCCATCTGTTTTTAACTTTGTTTTGCAACTTATATAACTCATTTAATGCATCAATGGGCGTTAAGTTGGAAAGATCAATAGTTTCTATTTCATTTATAATATCATCATTCTTAACAGTGTCAAAGAGTGACATTTGTGATAAATCCACTTCATCCAAAGATTCGTGGTGTTTCGACTTAGAACCACTATATGAACCTTCAGCTATTTGGCGGGCCTTTATGGATATATCAGCATCACTCAGCTCATTAACAATCTCCTTTGCTCTTGAGATTACAGAGTCTGGAACGCCTGCAAGTTTGGCAACCTGAATACCATAGCTCTTGTCTGCACCGCCTTTAACAATCTTTCGTAAGAATACTATGTCATCTCCTTGCTCTTTAACGGCGATACAATAATTGTTAACACATGGTAATGTTCCTTCAAGTTCTGTGAGTTCATGATAATGTGTAGCAAATAAGGTTTTAGCACCTAAAAGTTTAGAGTTACTAATATGTTCAACAACTGCCCATGCAATACTGAGTCCATCAAAAGTACTGGTACCACGGCCTATTTCGTCAAGAATAAGCAAACTGTTAGAGGTAGCATTGCGAAGAATATTCGCAACTTCGGTCATCTCAACCATAAATGTACTTTGTCCTGAAGCGAGGTCATCGGAAGCACCTACTCTGGTAAATATTCTGTCACATATTCCGATGTTAGCTGATGTTGCTGGTACAAATGAACCTATCTGGGCCATAAGTACAATAAGTGCTGTCTGCCTCATATATGTAGATTTACCTGCCATATTAGGACCAGTAATAATAGAAATACGGCTGGACTGATTATCAAGATAGGTATCATTTGAAACAAACATATCGTTAGTAATCATCTTTTCAACAACAGGATGACGACCATTTTTAATATCAATTATTCCTCTTTCGTTAATCTTTGGCTTAATATAATTATTATGTTCTGCAACAAATGCTAAAGAAGTAAAAACATCAGTTTGTGCAATTGATTTAGCTGTTGTCTGAATCCTCAGTACTTCAGATGCTATAGCATCTCTAAGCTCACTAAAAATGTTATATTCCAGTGAAAAAAGCTTATCTTCTGCACCTAGAATAATATCTTCTAATTCCTTTAATTCAGGTGTAATATATCTTTCTGCATTAGCCAATGTCTGCTTTCGCATATAGTCTTTGGGTACTAAATCTTTATATGAATTGGTTACTTCAAGATAATATCCAAATACTTTGTTATATTTGATTTTCATGTTCTTGATTCCAGTACGTTCACGTTCCTTAGTCTCAAGCTCAGCTAACCAGTTCTTACCCTCAGTTTTAGCCTTTCGTAATTTATCAATCTCTTCGTTATAGCCTTCTTTTATAATACCGCCTTCTTTTATTGAAATGGGTGGATCATCAACAATAGCGGTGTCTATTATGTCTGTAATATCCTCAAGTGGATCTAAACTATCATAGATTTCTTTAAGAAGTGGTGAACTATAATCTTTCATCAGATATTTGATAGGTGGAAGCATATTAAGAGAATTTTTAAATGCTACAATATCACGCGGATTGGCAGAACGATAGGCGATCCTACTTATAAGCCTTTCAAGGTCATATATTGGATTAAGGTATTCTCTTAGTTCATCTCTGGTAATAAGACTTTTATTTATCTCTTCAATGGCTTTTTGTCTGTCTGTTATGGCTTCTTTGTTAATAAGCGGCTGCTCAATATAAGTTCTTAAAAGTCTTGCACCCATAGCAGTTTTGGTTTTATCAAGAACCCAAAGAAGAGAGCCACGTTTCTGCTTCTCTCTAAGTGTTTCTGTTAATTCCAGATTTCTTCGTGTAGAAGTGTCAATAATCATGAATTTTCCTGTTGAATAAGGAATAATATGTGTCAGATGAGAAAGAGAATTCTTCTGAGTCTCATATAAATATCTAAGTAAAGCACCAGCGGCTATAACACCACAATTATAATCACTAAGACCAAGACCAGAAAGGTCAAGTATCTTAAAATGGTCTTTAATAGTGTTTTGGCACATTTCATCATCAAAATACCAGGATTCCATTGAAAACACTGAGATTCCCAAACGATTCCTCATATCCTCTATATCTACTCCACTTACATAAAATGAATCATTACATATTAACTCTGTTGGGGCAAATTTATTAATCTCATCTAAAAGTTGTCTTAATGTATCAACTTCTGTAACATAATAATCTCCTGTTGTTATATCTACAGTAGATACTCCATATGAATCCCCAATATAAACGATACACATAAGATAATTATTACGTGTCTCATCAAGTGCGCTGGTATTGATATTAGTACCAGGTGTAACTATTCTTATTACTTCACGTTTAACCAGACCTTTAGCAAGCTTAGGATCTTCTACTTGTTCACAGATAGCAACTTTATGACCATTCTTAACTAATTTATTAAGATACAGTTCAACTGCATGATATGGGATACCGCACATTGGCGCTCTCTCCTCCATACCGCAATCTTTACCAGTTAATGTAATCTCTAATTCTTTAGATGCAATAATTGCATCATCAAAAAACATCTCATAAAAATCACCTAATCTATAAAACAATATGCAGTCTTTATTCTCTTCTTTTGTCTCTAAATATTTCTGCATCATTGGTGTATATTGTCCCATTTTGCCATCCAAGCCTTTCTACTTTTTTCTCGCATATTATAGCATAAAAAAGCAGTTGTTGCATTAATAAAATTACTTATTCAAATGCTGCTGCGTAATTTCCTATTGCTACTGCGTAATTTCCTATTATATAAAAAAGGAGCTTCTGCTCCATAGATAATTGCTATCCATTTTGCAAAAGCTCCTTATTTTAACTTATTAATAATATAGTCATAATTTTCTTTCTGATGTGGAATCAGACAGTTAGTGCAATCCTTTATACCGTTATCTAAAACTTTAAAGTTACCACCACAGTTACTTCCTAAGCTATACAGAGGGCAGAAACAAAACAAACAATTAATGTCTTCTATACCTTTATGACACGGATAATACTCGCAGCCTGTATTAGAAAAATATGTATGATTAAATTGATTATCTTTCATAATAATCTTTGAGGATTGATACACACTTATCAATACCTAAACGACTACTGTTAAGAGTTAAATCATAACTCTCTTTTCTGCCCCATCTGTTATCGGTGTAGAAATTGTAATAGTAACTACGCTGTTTGTCCTGCTTTTTCATCATTGAAGCAGCCTCTCGCTCTGATACATCATATTTATCCATAATACGTTTATTCTTAAAACTATTATCAGCATAGATAAATACATTAAGAACATCATTCATATCCTTTAATACATAATCAGCACAACGACCTATGATAATGCAAGATTCTTTTTTAGCCAGCTCCATTATTACTTTTGATTGTAAGTTAAATAACACATCATTCATTGGAAGACCATATCCATTAGGTATAGTTGTATAATCAGAATACACTGAATATAATAAGCTGTTAGCTTTCTTCTCTTCTACTTCACGTAATCTTTCAATATCTACCTTACCATCTTCAGACGCCATCTCAATTAGTCTGCTGTCATAGCATTCAATGCCTAAAGCAAGTGCTAACTTAAGTCCTATTTCACGTCCGCCACTACCAAATTCTCTTCCTATGGTTATAATTTTATTTGACATAGCAACCACCTCCATCTATGTGTATTATAACATAAATGGAGGTGGTTTTGTATTACTTTTTGTATAAATTATATGAATTTAATTATTATTTAATAATTGTTAGAAAATAGAGATTATTCCATTGATTATTAAAAATATGATGACAACAGGTAAAACATATTTGCAATAATTCTTAATAAATCTTGGCATCTTCATGCCTTCTCCACAGTTAACCTCGCTAATATAATTATCAAATCCCCAGCCAAGTTTAGTTGTACAAAATAGTGTATATACTAATGAGCCTATAGGGAGCATAAGATTACTAACAATAAAATCTTCAAGATCCATTATATTTGAGGTGCCACCAAATGGCTTAAAACCTGATAAAAGATTAAAACCTAATATACATGGAATTGAACCCAGAATTAGAACAAATACATTGATTAATGCAGCTTTCTTTCTTGACCAATTCCACATATCCATACATGAACTTAAGATGTTCTCAAACACAGCTATTACTGTTGATAAGGCGGCAAAAGACATGAATATAAAGAAGAAAGTTCCCCATAATCTTCCACCATTCATAGAGGCGAAGATGTTAGGTAATGTAATAAATATCAGGCTTGGTCCACTGTCTGGATTTACTCCAAATGAAAAGCATGCCGGGAATATAATAAGTCCTGATACTATAGCAACAAATGTATCAAGTACAGCTATGCTAATTGATTCACCTAAAAGTGAACGATTTTTATCAAGGTAACTGCCAAATATGGCCATAGAACCAATACCTAAACTAAGCGTAAAAAAGGCTTGATTGAGGGCTGCTACTACGACATTGATAATACCGATTTCTTTCATTTTACCAAAGTCAGGCACAAGATAGAATTTCAATCCTTCTAATGCACCATTCATTGTAACACCATGAACTGCAAGAATTACCATTATTACAAGAAGAGCAATCATCATTGGCTTGGTTATCTTTTCAACACCTTTTTGAAGTCCTATAGAACATACAAAAAATCCTATAAGAACAATAAGAATCATCCAAAATATCATAATTGAAGGATTAGACTTAAGATTATCAAAAGTCGTACTAATCTGCTCCTTAGATGCATTATCAAAGGAGCCAGCAGCCATTTTAACAAAATAATACATCATCCATCCAGCAACTGTTGTATAAAAAAACATCAGCATATAAGTACCTATAAGACTCATATATCCGTGAAAATGCCACTTCTGCCTTTTTTTCTCAAGTGTTTTAAATGACCTGGTAGAACTTTTTCTACTTGCTCTGCCTACAGCGAATTCCATTGTCATAATAGGAATGCCTATTACTAGTAAAAAAAAGATATAAAATAGTACAAAAGCCCCTCCACCATTGTTTCCTACGATATAAGGAAAGCGCCATACATTTCCAATTCCAATTGCACAGCCGGCTGATATTAGTATGAATCCCAGTCGGGATTTGAATTGTTCTCTATTTTCCATTAGTTGTAAGCCTTTCTAATAACTCTTTAAATTTTATGGTAAATGTTTCGTCATCTTCAATTGTACGTTTAGGTATTGAACTGGAAAAATGCTTCTTCCCTGAAGAATTGCGCGCTTTTTTCTTTATATGCCTGACAGCTAAAAGTCCATCAATATTGTCATTAGTATATTCTTTACCACTCTGGTGAATACAATACATTCCTTTTCCAAGAGACATTGCGGCTACTCCATAATCTTGAGTAATTACAATATCTCCCCTATTTCCAATAGTAATAATCTTAAAATCAGCAGAATCAGACCCCTTATCAACAGTTATAATTTCGCAGTAGTCAGATTCAATTATATGCGAAGTATCAGATATTAAAGTAACTGGTATCTGAAACTCTTTTGCAATTTTTTCAACTATTCTAGTAACTGGACAAGCGTCTGCATCTACTATTATCTTCATATTAACCTACAATTTCTGATGCGCGTGTTATGGCAGCATCTATATTTTCACAAAGATTTTCTTTGCCTATCATTTCAATAAAGTTATTTTTCTCCATAACGGACAAAGGCTGTTCATTTACGTGAGAAAGAATAAATGTAATGTTATTTTTTTTACATATATTAAATACTTTAATCATACTATTCATAGCAGTTGTATCAATTGCGGGAACACCACGCATACGAAGAATTACAACATCAGCATCGGTATGACTTACAAGTCTCATAATTTTATCGGAAGCACCAAAGAACATAGGTCCGTTAATTTCATATACAAAAGTGTTCTTAGGAACAATTTTTAGTCTGATATTATCATCATCAGAGTCTTCATCGTAATCATCATCTACATATTTCCAGCTCTGAACATCAGTAACATCAGCCATTCTCCTCATAAAGAGCATAGCGGCAAGAACCATACCAACACCAATAGCAAGAACCAGGTCGAATACTACTGTAAGTACAAAGGTAGTAAGTAAAACTAAAATATCACTCTTTGGTGATGTTTTAATTATGCCAATAAATTCTCTCCATTCGCTCATATTGTAAGCAACTATAAATAATATTGCAGCTATTGTAGGCATTGGAATCATTGATGCATAAGGCATTAATACAACTAAAATTAAAACAAGAGTTATAGAATGAACCATTCCAGCTATCGGAGTTCTACCACCATTTTTAACATTGGCTGCAGTTCTTGCGATAGCACCTGTTGCAGGGATAGCACCAAACATACCGGATGCTATATTTCCAGCACCTTGAGCTACAAGCTCCATATTGGAACGATGTCTGCTACCTATCATACCATCTGAAACCACACAGCTAAGTAATGATTCAATACCTGCTAAGATTGCAATTGTAAATGCATCTGGCAGAAGATTTTTAACCATTTCAAAGTTTACTCCTGACGGAATAGCTAAAGAAGGAAGCTTTGAAGAAATCTCATAGAGGTCTCCGATTGTATTTACATGTATTCCCGATATCTTTACAATTGCAGCAGCAACTATAACTGCGATAAGAGAACCAGGAATAACTTTATTTATCTTTGGCCATATAATAAGAATTGCTAATGAAATAGCTCCAATCAAAAGAGCTTGAAGGTTGATAGTTGAAAAACAGTGTACAACTTCTTTCAGCTTATCCATTGTTTCAATTGGTGCATTTTCAAATGTAATTCCAAAAAAATCTTTAAGCTGTCCAATAAGTATAGTAATTGCAATACCTGAGGTAAAACCAGTGGTTATGGTGTAAGGTATGTACTTGATAAGACTGCCAAATCTGCACAGTCCCATAAGGATAAGCATAATACCAGCCATAATTGTAGCAACTGTTAGTCCAGGCATTCCATTTTTTGCAACAATTCCTGCGACTATTGTAGCAAATGCAGCAGTTGGTCCTGCTATCTGTACTCTGCTTCCACCCAGAAATGATATGACAAATCCAGCAATAATGGCTGTATATATACCTTGTTCTGGCGTGACACCTGATGCAAGTGCGAGTGCAATCGATAGTGGTAATGCAATAATTGCTACGATTATACCTGCAATAACATCTTTTAAAAATTGTTCTTTACTGTATGTTTTCATAACTGAAAACAATTTTGGCTTTAGTTTGTCCATGACAAATAAGTCCTCCTTAACATTTTGGCTTGCCCCCGCAAGTTAAATTATAAGTATCGCTTTTTACCTAGTATATTAATCTTGATTAATCAGATGTCCCATATAGTAGAAGCCTTTTGCTTCATCGAGATGTACACATACTATTTTTCCGATTAATGAAGAATTGCCTTTAAAATGTACTAATACATTATTGCTAAGTCGTCCTGTAACCATACCTTCTTCATGAGAATTAATTTCTTCAACAAGAACAGAAACATTTTTACCTACATCTTGTCCAGTTAGTTCATGAGAAATTGTATGAACAACTTCTAAGAGTCGGTCAAATCTATCTTTGATGACATCATCAGATATCTGGTTATCCATTGTGGCAGCAGGCGTTCCAGTACGTTTTGAGTAGATAAATGTAAATGCACTTTCATAGCGAACTTTTTTAACAACATCAATGGTTTCAAGAAAATCTTCTTCTGTTTCACCAGGAAAACCAACGATAATATCAGTTGTAAATGAAATATCAGGAATCTCTCTTTTGATTTTTTCAACAAGAGAAAGATATTGTTCCTTAGTATACTTTCTGTTCATTTTATTAAGTATATTAGTACTTCCGGATTGTACTGGAAGATGCATCTGTTTACATATTTTTTTGGAATTCTTAATAACCTCTATGAGCTCATCAGATAAATCCTTAGGATGAGGCGTCATAAACCTAATTCGTTCTAGTCCATCAATCTGCTCAACCATTTCTAATAATTGAGCAAAAGATATTGGATAATCTAGATTTTTACCATATGAATTAACATTTTGACCAAGAAGCATAACTTCAACTACACCGTCGGCTACAAGAGATTTAATTTCATCTATGATATCTTCTGGCTTACGGCTTCTTTCACGTCCCCTAACATAAGGTACAATACAGTAGCTACAGAAATTATTGCAGCCAAACATAATATTTACACCTGATTTGAAATGATACTTTCTCTCAATAGGCAGAGATTCAACAATTTTATCGGTATCTTTCCAGATGTCAATTGTCATTCTATCGGCAAGTGAGTGTTCGTACATCAATTCTGCAAGCTTATAAATATTATGAGTTCCAAATATGATATCTACAAATCTATAGCTCTTTTGAAGCTTTTCAACTACTTCAGGTTCTTGCATCATACAGCCACATAAAGCAATCATCATATGTTTATTTTTTTTCTTGGCAGCCTGAAGATGACCAAGTCTTCCATATACCTTGAGATTAGCATTTTCTCTAACTGTACAGGTATTATATATTACAAAATCAGCATTTTCATCTTCAGAGGGAATATATCCAATCTCTTCAAGTATTCCTAAAAGCTTTTCAGAATCTCTTGCATTCATCTGACAACCAAAAGTATTAATGCAGGCTGTTAATTTTCTACCAAGTACTTCCTCAAGCTTTGATAAAAGTGTTTTACATTTAGCCATATAGTAATACTGTCTTTCAGGTTCAGTTTCAGGTATGATGGTGAGGTTTTCGTATTCTGTCAAATCTAGTTTGTTGTTCATTTGTATCTCCTATCTAAATATTCAGAAGTTTTCTGGCATTTTGAGAAAAAATCAATTCCTTTTTCTCATCAGTTATATCAAGTGATTTAAAATATAAAACATCTTCTTTTTGACCGTCCCATGGAGAATCCGTTGCGAACAAAACTCTGTCTGCACCATGATGGTTTATAATTCTAATTAATTGCTCATCAGGAATCTGTCCAAGACTATAGCTGATATCCAAAAACACTTTTTTGTTAACAAGATATTTTTCTACATCATCCCATAATCCAAATCCTCCTGTGTGCGCAAGGATAATCTTGTCATAATCAATAATATTAATAACTTTAAGGGCTTTATCAGTTGGACAATGAACTGGTGCAGGAAGACCAACATCAATGCCTGCATGAAGTGTAATCATTAGATCAAGATTAGCCGCATAATCCATTATTTTAATCATATTTTCATCATCCACAAAAGTGTTCTGATAATCAGGATGAAGTTTTATTCCCTTTAAACCTAAAGATTTAATGTAATTAAGTTCATTTTTATAATCTTTAGACTGTGGATGAATTCCACCAAATGAGATAATTCCATCATTTGAGGTTTCACTAATTTGTGCAGCATAATCATTTACTGTTTGGAATTGTTCTGGTTTTGTAACAACAGGCAAAATAACAGAATAATCGATACCAGCTTCCTTCATGGATTCTTTTAAACTGTTAAGATTTCCATCAGTATAAGCTTTAATATTAGCTACAGTAGCTAATTTTTCAATAGTTCTTTGAGCTATTTTTTCGGGAAAAACATGTGTGTGAAAATCAATTATCATTTTTTGTTCCATACCTTTCTAAGATAAAGACCGGGTACTCTGAGGTTTTCTTTATATACGGTTTCATAATATTTAATATCAAGAGGAAATGATGCTTCATCAGGTACTGTCTCTATTGTAAATGCTGGTTGATGAAAATGTTCTGAATAGTAATTTACTGTAAATCCACCACTGTCAGAAGGGTTAATTTCTTCTTCTGGTTTAGCAAGATTATACCCTGTTATCTTTCTAAACATACAGGCTATTCTTTTTTGGTTCTTATTATAATTGTTATCCATTGAACTTCTGTAATAGTATATTAGATTTCCGCGTGAATGATAATCAATATATCCAATAGATGGATAGGCGTTAAAGGTGTCTACAAGTGCGATTGATTCATTCTCAGAGAGAGGTTTAATCATTTTATCGGTAGATCTAAAATGAACAGAAGGAAAATTACGGTTAATATCAATACCGTTTGAATTTTCTTTATAATCGTACTGTTCCTTTGCAATCTCATATCCGTCAGGATTTAATACAGGAATAATTATAATTGAGAATTTGTTAAAAAGAGCTCTTGCTGGAATTCCTTCAATAAGAGAACTATTAAAGTAATATTTACAATATTCTTCAGCAATTCTAAGTAAGACAACAGGATTAACTGATTCTCTACCGTGGACTCCTCCAGTGAGTATTAATGAAGAATCAGCAGAACCAAGTTTTAACATAAATATATCTCGATTGTTAATTGTTGTACCTATTGTTTTTACTGTTAAAAATGGATTAAATATACTTGATAGTGATAGACAGCGCCTTTGGATGTCGCCATATGAATATTCTTCTTCAAAATTGGTTATATGCATATTTACCTTTTTTATTAAGTATATGCAAGTCTGATAACATTGAGTACGATTAGTTCATATAAGGTGCATCTATTATAAATTATTATCTTATTTGTCCATTTCCATATATAATAAATTTGGTTGTTGTAAGAGCTAAAAGCCCCATAGGTCCTCTGGCATGAAGCTTTTGTGTGCTTATTCCTATCTCTGCCCCAAATCCAAATTCAAAACCATCAGTGAATCTTGTGGAAGCATTGACATAAACAGCGGCAGCATCAATCATATCAAGAAACTTATTAGCATTATCATAGTCTTTAGTTATAATAGCTTCACTATGCTTAGTATTATTAGAATTAATGTGATTAATAGCTTCATCAATACTGTCAACAGTTTTAACAGAGATTATATAGTCTAAATATTCAGTTTTAAAGTCTTCCAGAGTAGCTTCCTTAAAATCCGAGACAATATCACAAGCTTTTTTATCAGCACGAATCTCTACGTTATTCTTAATAAGTCTTGAGTAGAGCTTTGGAAGAAATTCTTTAGCTATTGAACTGTGAACAACTAGAGATTCACATGCATTACAAACCCCAATTCTTTGAGTTTTGGCATTTTCAATAATATCAAGAGCCATATCAAAGTCAGCACTCTCGTCTACATAGATATGGCAGTTGCCAGTACCTGTCTGGATAACGGGTATTGTACTGTTGTTAACAGTAGCTTTTATAAGAGATGCGCTTCCTCTAGGAATTAGCACATCAATATATTCATTCATCTTCATAAATTCTTTTGTTGTTTCTCTATCAGTAGAAGTAATAAGACCTACGGCATCAGGATTAATGCCAACAGATGAAAGTGCATTTTTAATAACTTCTACTATCTTAATATTAGAGTTTATGGCATCACTTCCACCCTTTAGAATTACAGCATTACCTGTTTTAAAACAAAGACCAAAGGCATCGGCAGTAACATTAGGACGTGCCTCATATATAATTCCTATTACACCCAGAGGAACACGCTTTTGCCCTATCATAAGTCCGTTAGGACGTTTTTTCATAGAGATTACTTCTCCAACAGGATCATCTAGTGAGGCTATCTGACGTAATCCATCAGACATTCCTTTAATTCTCTCTAAAGTAAGTAATAGCCTGTCAATTAGGCCCTCCTGCATATTGTTTGCACGTCCGTTTTCTATATCGATTTTATTTGCAGCGATTATGGAGTCAGCATTAAATATTAGTGCGTCAGCAACGGCATTTAATCCAGCATTCTTTTCACTTTGCCCCATAACAGATAAATTCCTTGAAACAGCTACTGCTTTAGTTCCTAATTCAATTAACATTTTATTTTCCATATATTTTGTCCTCGCTTATTATGATGTTGGGTTTTATATCAAATGTATCTGAAGGTATTGATGGTACAAATTGAAGCTCATAGGCTATGGCAATCTTATAAATATTCGGTCGTGAATTAAGATATCTGTCATAGAAACCTCCTCCATAACCTATTCTATTCAGGCTGTAATCATATGCAACACCAGGCATAATCATTACTGTATTAGAATAATCAGTAACTTTAATACAATATGCTTTAGGCTCACATATGTCACGATATCCAGCAGCAATATCCAAAAAACCATCTATGTAATAAAAGTCCATTTCATCTCCATTTACTCTGGGGAGTGCTACTTTTTTACCTAACTCAAAAGCATATTGAATAATTGGCTGTGTATTTACTTCGTGATCGATATCGCTATATACAAGAATAGTGTCAGAATGTATAAATTCATCAATAGTCATAAGCCTGTGAAATATATCTTCACTTTTCAAGGCAACAAGCTCCGGAGACATATTATGTCTCAAGAGCTTAATATCTTTTCGTATCTTTTTTTTATTTGTTGCCATTGGCTTCACCCTTTGACTTCAAGTCTGTAATTGTTCCATCTGGATTTTTAATACTGACATTTTGCAGAGTGCCACGAAGATTATTATGTACTAACATAATATATTCCTGACGTAATGCTTGCTGTTCAGCTTTTTCTGCATCTGTTAGTCCTATATCCTTAGAACGCCTATATAGTTCATTAATTCTGTCGATTTTACTTTGTTCCATTTTAATCCTCGTTTCTACACTGCCTTTTATACTATTCTACAATTAGATATAAATTATCTTCAGCTGTCCTATAGGCAGATATAAATTCACCTTTTTCAGTATGAAGATTATCATTTTTAGGATAGGTATAAACACTTACATATTTTTTCTCTTTATGACCAAATAGTGAAGTGTTTGAACTTGATACAATTATAATATCTCCTAAATTGCAATCAAATTTGTAATCACTATCATATTGAATATCAATCTCATTGGTATCAAGGTTATAGAATGAAGTTCCTTTATCATTTAAAAGCATAATATAAGGAATATCTTTGATAACAAGAGTCTTTGCAAGAGATGAAACCTCAAGCACATTCTGATTAACGCAGGTTTTAGCTGATTTGGTAACATAGTTATAAAATGTAATCTCTTCTTCATGAGTATCGTTGTTTACTTTTGAATAAACAAGAAAATCGCCTGCTTTTTTGCAATATGGTATTGTTGAAGTATAAAAGCTTTGGTCAATAGTGTCAAGTACTATATTCTTCTGAGATAAAAGGATATCAGAAACTAACTGACCAGTATTTACAAAACTTATTCCTTCTACAGATACCTCCTCCTGTGAAAGTATCTCATATCTTCTATCGGTTAATAGTGAAAAGCCTGTCTTGATTACACACATTTTTTCATTAAGAGAAATTATATCATCAATGCCATTATTAACCAGGTTTTCATCAATTATTATTGTTTTAATGTCATCATTATAGCTGTATAAATATAGCTCATAATCAAAGAAACCACCATAAGTCTCGGTTAGATTATGTCTAAGATAAGCATTTTGAATAAGAATATGGAATTCATTAATAATGAAAATTTTAACTTCTTTGCTTATATTATATAATGATAAATCGTCTTCAAAGCTATATATTATTTGAAGCTCCTGTGTATCAACAGAATATTTGCAGATACTAATACATGACTTAGTAGAGATTACATCAGTACAGGTCGTAAAATAAATATAGTCTTTATTGACTGAGATATTCTTGAGCGTACAAATTGAATAAACATCATATTCTGATGCTATTTCTATCTTCTCACTTGTAGAAAGGTTAAGAAGGTATAATTTGAGCTTATCAAGATTGTCAAGTTCTGAAGGTATATGTTCGATTTCAACAAGTAAGTCATCTTTTATGTGATAACCTTCAAAGCCTTTGACATTTTTAACGATTTTTATATTCATAAAAAATCCACCCTAGTTAGCCAGATAATCATTCAGGCTAAAGTCTTTGCTTTTATTTGCGAGGAAAAGTGTTCCTTTTTCCTTTCCATCTAAAATATGTTCAACGATGTTGACCTTTTCTCCATTTGCTATTACCATGTCCGCCCCCGAACATGTAGCTATTTCAGCAGCAGCCAGTTTAGCTGACATTCCGCCTGTTCCTACACTGCTTCCAGTAGTAGATTTACCCATTGAAAATAATTTTTCTGTAATCTCTGGTACTATACTGATAAACTCAGCATTCTTATTAGTATTCGGGTCATCAGTAAATAACCCATCTATATCAGATAAGAGAATAAGAAGGTCTGCACCTGTAAGTGCAGCAACAATAGCAGAAAGTCTGTCATTATCTCCAAACTCAATCTCATATGTAGATACTGTATCATTCTCATTCACAACAGGAATTACTCCTAATTTGAGCAGTTCATTAAAGGTATTAGCAGCATTAGAACGGCTGGATTCGGCAAGAACTGTATATTTAGTCATAAGTACCTGGGCTGCTACCTGATTATATTCTGAAAACAGCTTTTGATATATCATCATTAGCTGTGCCTGTCCAATTGCAGCGCATGCCTGCTTTTCAGCCAAGGTTATATCTTTGTTGTGAAGTCCAATTTTATTTTTACCAACTGCAATAGCACCAGATGATACAAGAATAACTTCTTTTCCCTGATTCTTAATATTAGTAAGTACTCTCACAAGCTTCTCTAGCTTAGATAAATCTAATAAGCCAGTAGATTTGTGCGTTAGTGACGAAGAACCTATTTTGATTACTATACGCTTTTTATTCTTAAGTTCTTTTCTATAGTCCAATGGTCTTTCCTCCATTATATACATATTTTGTAAATATCCTTGACAATTATACAACAGTTATCTAAATAAGTCATTATTTATTTGTGTAAATGTCCGCGATTGCTTCATATACCTTAATTCCATCCATTGCAGCTGAGGTGATTCCTCCAGCATAGCCTGCACCTTCACCACATGGATACAGACCTTCAATATTACTTTGCAGGTGTTCATCACGTGTTATTCTTACAGGTGATGAAGTTCGTGATTCAACTCCACACAGAACAGCATCTGGTCTATTAAATCCCTTGATTCTATCGCCAAAACTATCAATTCCATCAATTAAGGCATTATTAACCTCTATAGGAAAAATATCATTAAGGTTAGCAAATGATGTATTTCCTTTAATACAAGGCAACACATCTCCAAATGACTTGGATATTACATTTTTCTTATAATCGCCATAGGTTTGAACTGGTATATTAGTATTACCTAATATATATGCTTTTTCTTCGAGGTCTCTCTGGAATTCAACGCCTGCAAGAACACCATTTGACTTAAAATCATTAGGTGTTACAGTTACTATTATTGCGCTATTAGCGTTATCAGAATCACGATTAGAATAGCTCATACCATTTACGGCAATTCGGTTGTCTTCTGAAGAAGCATTAACTATATAGCCACCAGGACACATACAAAATGAATAAACGCCTCTGCCATTTGCGGCCTGAGCTGTAAGTTTATAATCAGCCGCAGATAGTATTTCATGTTCTGGAGTTCCATACATAGCCAAATTAATCATCTTTTGTGGATGTGCAATTCTGATACCTACTGCAAATGCTTTGGCCTCCATAGTTATATTTTTATCCTTAAGCATATAAAAGGTATCTCTGGCACTATGACCTATAGCTAGTACAACAGCATTAGATTCTATAGTATAATCATTATTGACAGTGACCCCTGTAATTTTATTATTATCAATAATAAGGTCTGTAACCTTTGAATTAAATCTAAATTCTCCACCAAGTCTGATTATTTCATTACGCATATTTGTAACTATTTTGCATAGTTCATCTGTTCCAATATGAGGTTTATTAACATATAAGATTTCATCTTTTGCGCCAAATTTATTAAATATGTGAAGGACTTCTTTGTTTCGTCCGGTTTTATCCTTAACAAGAGTGTTTAGCTTGCCATCTGAAAATGTTCCTGCTCCACCCTCTCCAAACTGAACATTTGATTCTGTATTGAGTATATTCATCGACCAGAATTTATCTACGGTTTTTATTCTGTCATTAACCATTTCTCCACGTTCAAGAACAATCGGATTTAATCCACAAGTGGCTAATTTATAGGCACAAAACAGCCCTGCAGGTCCGCTTCCAACAACAATTACAGGCTTGTCTAATGGAATACTACCTGAAGGCTTGTAGTTATACTTAGTATCATGATGATTGTATATAATATTGTGATTTTTAAACTCTTTTATATTATATTTTTTATCTACATCTACGTCCAATGAATAGATATATCTTATATTATCCTGTTCTCTTGCGTCTACAGAACGCTTAATTATCTGTATTGTTATAATCTTATCTTCAGGTACTTTAAGAAGTTTAGATACAGAATTTATAAGTTGTTCGTCTGAATGTGAAATACTGAGCTTTAATTGATTAATTCTAATCATATATGCCTCCATGCTTTCTGCTTTTCTATTGGGATGCATTTGTACCAGCGATATATCCAGTAGACCATGCCCACTGAAGATTATAGCCACCACAGATTCCATCAACATCTAGTAATTCTCCACAAAAGAAAAGACCTTTATGAAGTTTTGATTCCATTGTAAGCGGATTAATCTCTGATGTATCAACCCCGCCGGCACATACCTGTGCATTATCAAAGTCATTATTACCAGTGATTTTGATATTAAAATTTTTGAAATATGTAAACAGCTTATCCCAGTCAGACTTCTCATAATTGAGATAGTCTTTAGAGTTAGAACTATTGAAACCATATAATTTAAGTAGTACATTAGAAAGCTTATTGTTTTGCATTCCTATAAATTGTTCAAAAATGCTCTTATAGGAACTTATCGCCTGCTTCCTCATAAATCTTGCGGACAGTTCATCAATCGAATAAGAACGGAAAAAATCAATTATTGCAATAACATTCTTGTTCTCTTTAAGTGCATACGCTGCATGTCTGCTTATCTGAAATACGGGGATACCAGATAATCCATAGTTAGTTAGCTGCAATTCCCCATCTGCAGCTGCAATAATTGAATTATTAATAAAGAGTTTTATATTGCAATCTGTTCTTACACCAGCAATTTCATTAAAATATTTACCTTCTGCCTTTAATGCCATTAATGCAGGAACAACAGGAATAATAGTATGTCCAAACCTTTTTGAAAGGATATATCCACTGCCATCAGAACCTGTTTTTGGCGCAGCCTTACTACCAGTTGCCATTATTACTTTGTCTGCACGATATCTGCCGGTTGATGTTAAAACTTCATATGGGCTGCCCGACAAATTATCTGTAGTAGTATTAATATTATTATGCTGATTCTTATGTACAAGAATCTTTTCAACTTTTTCAGTACATTTAAGTTTAATGCCTCTGGCTATGCACTCCATTCTTAGAAGATCAGATACTGAAGAGGCCTGCTCTGAATAAGGATAAATGTAGCCTGATTTGTCTTTAATATCCATACCCAGATTATTAAAAAACTCAAGTGTTCTTGTCAGGTCAAATTGGGTAAGTACTTCTGCAATAAAATCTTTACTGCTTCCATTATAACATTCTAGATTCTGATAAAGATTAGTAAGATTACATTTGCCATTACCAGTGCTAAGAATCTTCTTTCCAGGCTTTTCCATACCTTCAAGGACTACTATATTGTTATTATTGCTAAAGTTATATTGAGTAGCAGCTAAAGCGGCCATCATTCCAGACGCTCCACCACCAATTATTACTATTCTATTCACGCTTAGCTCCAATCTATTATCATGTTAACTATTCTAGTATACAGGATATACGGTCAAAATAAAAGAAATATTTCTAATTTGCATTTAAGCTGATATTAAGCTATACTAATTTAAAATATTTAAGCTAAATGAAGGAGATTAATGTGAAAGATAAAGAAATACAGGATTGGGAATATGATGATAATTTTTATTCTGAGTCAGCTAGGGAATCTAAAGAGCTAAAATTTGAGGATTTTCTTAATGATAGTATTGAAGAGTCAGGCTTTGACTCAACCACCAATAGTGATGAAGAATTTAATAAGGTTTTATCAGATGTTAAAAAGGTTAAGTTACTTTTAGAGTCAGGCAAGTCTGTCGCCGATATGGCTAAAGAATTATCAATAGATGAATCCTATTGTTCACTTATAGCCATGTGCATATTAGGTGTTGGCGACGAACCATCAGATGAAGGAATAACACATCTTGTTATGATGGATTTGTAATTAAGAAGTATGACTTTCCAAAAAACTATACATTTCATGCAGGGATTCTAATTGAATTCCTGTTTTTAATTCCTCTTGTTCTTCTTGTGAAAGGCTTTCAGGCTTTATTAAGGTATTTAAATATACGGCATGAGTTTCAGCCTGATATACAACTAAATATCCATCTAATTCCTTAATAACATAGCTGAAATTAGCGGTAGAATTTATAAAACTCTTTTTTAATATTACCTGTGTAGGAGAAAATGTAACAACATCTACACTTCTGACATCTTTTCCGTCTTCACTATATGAATCAATATTTTCTGTAATATAATTAATCAATTCTTCTCTAGATAAACCGATATAATCAGTTCTAAGTACAGATTCTTCTGTAGTAGATGAAGCTGTAGCTATATTATATTTTTCTATAAAAATCTTAGTTGTTGATGTTATGACACTGCCCTCTGTTTCGTCCACAACAATAACATCATCTCCAGACAAAACAGGGTTTGCACTCTCCACTTCGCTTTTAATGATTATCTCACCAGGGTCTATATTTTTTCCGTAATAATATCCAACTATAAAGATAGTTATATAGGCAATTACAATAACGCCTATATATATAAAATAAGTTCTCTTTTTCATAAAAAATTCTCCTTATGCAAGATTATTTCCAAGAACTAGAAATATATACATATCGCATAAGGAGCAATGATATTTATAAAATTATTTTAGTAAATGAACTTTTTTAAGAATCCTTACAATTGTTGTTCCTTTTGGAATAGAATAAAGCTCTTCTTCATCTACTACTTTAAACAGCATTAGAAGAATCGCATATATTACAATTGCAAGGCAAATAGCAAAAAGAGTACAAAGTGTATTACTAGGTATAATTTTAATCATAAGATGATGAGCAAAATAAGCAGCAAATCCCATAATTAAAGCGGCAATTGTAGGAAGTATAAAGGTCTTTAAGATTTCCTGACTATATCCTAAATATTTTTTGATTGAAGCCGCATTCAGTATACATACAATAACTGCAAAAAGTATATCAGATATAACAACACCAAATATATTCCATTTGAATACAAATAAGAATATTAATATTAGTACAATATGAATAATTAAGGATATAGCAGCATTTCTAACGGGTACTCTCATTCTATCAATTCCCTGAAGAATTGAGTTAGTTATGGTTGAAAGTGAAAATGAAACTACTGTAAAGAATCCTAATCTCATTAAATTAACAGCTAAATTATAGTAATCAGGTGATGGGAAAAACATTTGTATTATAGGACCGGCAAGCATAGAAAATCCTACACCACATGGAATGGCAATTATCATAGAAAATCTGATAATGCTGTCTACTTTGTTTATTAGCTGACCTTTTTTACCTATGGTCAAGGATCTTGTAAGACTCGGTACTAGTGAAACTGACAAAGCGGATGCAATAGCAATTGGAACTGTAGTCAAAATTCTATATTCACCACTGTATACACCCCAAAGAGCTGAATATTGTGATTCTTTATATCCAAGTACGGTCATAACATTTCCAAATATTCCACTATCAATAAGATTACTAATATTATATATAGTTGTACTTAAGAGTACAGGAACTATTGTAAGAACAAGACTTTTAGTTATATAGGAATAGGATTCATCTCTGGAAATACGGTCCCTGCGAATCTGCTTATTCAATACTTCTTTATACATTAAAAATACAATAATAAGAAAAACTAATGCAATAAACGCACCTGCACTTGTACCAAGAGTTCCTCCAGCAGCACCATAGGCAGCACCTTTACCAATTGCATCTCCAGCATTTTTAAGATATACAGCAGCTACAATACTTACAATAGCATTAGCAATCTGTTCAAATATCTGAGATATTGCGGTAGGAATCATACTTCCAATACCTTGAAAATATCCTCTGATTACACCTACAATTGCCATAATGACAAGTGTTGGACCAAAAACCTTGATTGCTGGTGCTGAGGATGGGAATTTCATAAGGTTAGCTAAAAAATCCGAACCAAAATAGACCGCAAATCCAGCGATTCCTCCTGTTATAATTCCAAATAGTAATGCACCAAGAAATATCTTATACGCATTCTTAACCTCTCCTTTTGCCACTCTGGCAGATACCATTTTTGATACTGCAAGAGGCAGACTTAATGAGGATAAAAGTAAAAATATAGAATAAATATCATATGCAGTTGAGTATAATCCCGCACCTGTCTTGCCTAATATATTATTAAGTGGTACTCTGTAGACAAGTCCAATGATTCTAACAATAATACCTGCAGCAGCAAGAATTGTACCCTGAATCATAAAATTTGACTTTGTATTGTTTTTTCCCATTGTAAAACCTTTCTTTTATTGAGGGATTATAAAGTAAATCCATATGGAATCAAATCTGAAACCTTATGTTCTCTTATTCCTTCATTTTTATCTTCAACGATAACAAGTCCATCGGCCATAAATTCTAACATAACCTGTCTGCAAATACCGCATGGCATGGCATATTCACCCGATGAACAGACAATAGCTATTTTAACTAGATTAGTATACCCTTCACTGACAGCTTTAGCAATAGCTGTACGTTCAGCACATATAGATGCACCATAAGATGCATTTTCAATATTACATCCTGTGAATACTTCACCAGTTGAAGTTAGTACTGCTGCACCAACTTCAAAATCTGAATATGGTGCGTATGCATTTCCAAGTGCCTCTTTAGCTTTTTCTAGTAAATAGCTGTTTGTCATAGTTGTTCTCCATTCTATCTGTTTATTCCAAGCTTGTCCAATATTTCACGTTGCTTTTGCTCCATAACAATGCGTTCATCTTCTTCCATATGGTCAAATCCAAATAAATGTAACATACTGTGTGCAACCAAAAATGCAGCTTCTCTCTTAAGAGAATGACCATATTCAATAGACTGCGCTTTAGCCCGCTCTGCTGAAAAAATAATATCTCCAAGCATTAATTCACCTGTTTCGGGATTAAAATAATCTGATACAGAAGATTCTGCAATTTCAAGATTACCTGGTTCTTTATAGTCTACTAATGGAAATGAGAGGACATCTGTAGCCTTGTCTATATCTCTGTATTCTTTGTTTATCTCATGAATGCCTGAATCATCCGTAATTGTGACATTGACTTCTGCCTCATATGGACATGCCATATAGTCTATAGTTTCATTGATTACATCAGCTATAACTTTATCTATGTCAAATCCAAAATCGTAATCAACTTCTTTTTCAATAGTAATACTCATAGTTACCTCATTTCTGCTAATTCTTAGAATACTGGTTCTTAAAGACATTAATTAGTGTGTTAAATTGTTTTGCTGTAAGTCCAGACTCGTCTAGTATACCACTTGTTAAGCGCACAGTCATTATATTATCGATAATCTTTGACTCATCAAGCTCTTTGTTATCTTTTCTGAAATAATCAATTGTTGAGATTGTTGTATCTGCAAGTAACACAATAGCAGCTTCAATAGTATGTGGTATTCTATGCTTACCAGTATGCTCAGCTATAATATGAGCAATTTGGACAGGAACTTTATTATCTTTACATATTGCTATTCCATTAGCGATATAGTCACCTTTTCTAATTCTACCAATCTCATGGTATAATCCACCAGCATATGTAAGTTTTGCATCAGCTTTTACCGCTTTTGCTCCAGCAGCAGCTAGTTCAGCTACTTCACATGAATGATAGTAAATTGAAATCGAAATACTTTTTAGCTCGGAAATAGGAGCAAATTTTTCGTTAGTTACAGCTCGTAGTCTTGAATCATCTAAAGAATTATATATAAATCTATCTACTGATAATTTTAATGCAATACCAATAATAAGTTCTATAATTAATCCAAAAATATTCTGAGTAATGATAGAATAATCTATTTGTTCTGTAAGTTTATAAGAAATAAAAATGTTGACAAGACTATTTGTTATAAAAAATATGATAATTGGAAAGATGATATATCTTAAATCTTTAATATATTTGATAATAAGACAAGCTATAGTGCCAATTAATATGTATGCCAAAAGTGTTTCTATCTCTCCACCCTTATCAGTCATAAGAATATATCCTGAAGCATATGTAAGATTGGTTATTATACCAATCTTCTCTCCAAAAAAGATTGTCATTATCATTGGAGCAAGAGACATCATAAGAAAAATTTCAGGTAGTAACGGCTGAACAATATATAAAACAATTACAAATGTATATATAATCATCATTGCTAACCATCTAAAGTTATTATTTCTATTAAAAAATGCGGAATTTTCCATTGTAAAAAGTGAAAATAATAAAATCGTAAAACAAACGACAGTTAATATGCTTATGCTTAATAATTCATATTCCCATGACCATGTATTAACAGTTCGTATAGTAGTCTTAATAATAATCGAAGTAAGTATTATCATATAACACATAACTATGGTCTTAAAATATTTGGATGACTTGATAAAATGTTGGATTGCACCCTTATTTTTTTTATTTACTTTGTTGGTGTTATTTAAAGGTATATCCTGTGCTTTATTTTGATTGCTTTCCATTGCTGTAACTCCTCTTCTCAGGTACTTTATGTGCTTTTTCGTATTCTTCATATGCCATAACTATTTTTTGAACTAATGGATGTCTAACAACATCCTGATTGGTCAATTTAATGAATGCTATATCTTCAACTTTGGATAAAACACGCATAGCAACATCAAGACCTGAAATCTGCCCATATGGCAAGTCTTTTTGAGTAATATCTCCTGTAACTATTACTTTTGAACCAAATCCAATTCTAGTCAGAAACATTTTCATCTGTGCAGGAGTTGTATTCTGAGCTTCATCTAATATAATAAATGCATTATCAAGGGTTCTTCCCCTCATATATGCTAAAGGTGCGACTTCTATTAATCCCTTTTCAACATTGTGAAGATAGCTTTCAGCTCCCATAATCTGATATAATGCATCATACAATGGTCGAAGATATGGATCTACCTTACTTTGTAGGTCGCCCGGAAGGAATCCTAGATTCTCACCAGCTTCTATAGCAGGGCGTGTAAGAATTATTCGATTAACCTCGTTATTTTTAAAAGCATTTATTGCCATAGCCATAGCAAGGTATGTTTTTCCTGTACCTGCAGGGCCGACACCAAATACAACCATCTTATCTCTAATTCTATCTATATATTCTTTTTGCCCAAGAGTCTTTGGCTTTATTGGTTTACCAGTAATTGTACGACAAATAATATCATCATCTATCTCTATTAAAACATCCTGCTTATTCTCGAATGTAAGTGAAAGTGCATAGTCAACATTCTGTTCCGTAATCTCATTACCGCGTTTAGACAATTCAATTAACTGCTCAAATACATTTTTTGCTCTTATAACATTTACTTCCCCACCAATTATCTTAAGCTCTGAATCTCTTGCAATTACGGTTATATGCAATGTTTTTTCTATCTTCTTAATATATCTGTCAAATTCGCCAAATATATTGGCAGCCTGCATTGCAGGAATATCAATAATACTTTCAATTGTGCTCATCTGTTGCTGTATTCCCTTCATCTATATTAATAGTACTAGGCACGCCAGTCTGTTCTATTACTCTAATACTACCAGACATTTCATAGTTTGCTCCAGTCTCTCCTATTTTAACACTATTTGATATAATTTGAATACCTTTTTCTTGTAAATTTTGCAAAAATACATTTAGTCTTGAATTAAGTATTTCAGACGCTTCTTCTTCGGTATAATCTTCTGAATGTTCGGTATATTCTTTGCAAGTTATTTTCCAAAATCTAACAGGTAAAAAGAAGTTATTTAACAGCTTTAGCTGATATTCCTGCGCTATCTGATCATATTTTTCATAATTACAATTGCTAAATATGGAAGATATTTTTCCGTTTACTATTTCAGCTTGATAAAAGTGTTCTTCCTTTCCTGTATAATCTTTAACAATGTGACTAATAGGCAATGTATCTGAGTATTCATATGATGTATCAATAAAAATGTCAGAGTCGGCATTTACATAAGCACTACTCTTTAATTCCAGGTTATCATCAAATATCTGAATTGTACCAGAAACAAGAATATCTCCTTCATTTACAATGGCACCGGGTTTAACAAGTGGTGTACCAGCTCTTGTTATTATACTTACAATAGTACCCGATTTACTTGAAATTAAGTCATATGGATCAGTTTCATTTTTAACAATATAATCATCAAAATTTTCTTTGATATGGACAATAAGCCGTGTTCCTTTGATTTCTGCGGATACCCAGGTAATATCATAATATTTATTTCTTATTAATTTTTCTATATCATTACACGAAATGTTGCTAATTGTTAT
>CAZNEZ010000001.1:111627-113845 GCA_964572475.1 uncultured Lachnospiraceae bacterium | reverse complement strand
TCATAGAACCCTCTATAAGTTCCTGAGCATACTGTATTCCCTCGATAATATTATCTTTTTGATTGATAATTGCAGCTACAAGCTCAGTTGAATTAATATCTCCACCGCTCATCTCTAAGAAATGTGTTGTTCCTTTTGTAAATATATTTTTAACTATATCATCTGCATTATTAATCTTACCTACAGTTGTTATAGAATATGTGCCATGATGTGATCTTACGATTAATGGCTGTGGTTCATAATCAGAGATACAACCAATTCCTAAGTTTCCCTTCATATCATTTATTTCTTTTTCAAATTTGGTTCTGAATGGTGAATTCTCAATATTATGAATTGATCTATCGAAACCTTTCTCACCATATACGGCTAAGCCACCTCTTCTTGTACCAAGATGTGAATGGTAATCCGTTCCAAAAAATAAGTCAAATACGCAATCTTCTTTAGATGCTACTGCGAAAAATCCGCCCATGCTTCCTCTTTTCCGCCCTTTCAGGCATGTTCATATACATATGTTTTCCTCATTGCCGATATTTAAAATCAAGCAAATAAAGTTTATCATAAGATTTAATAATAATCTATAGCAAATTTCTATTTTAGAAATTACTGTGAATTTTATTATTCGTTCTAGGATAATTGTATAAATAATCAATAATCATTTGTGATATGGTTCTCCAGAAGATATTCTAAAGCTTCTATATATTTGTTCAAGTAATATAACTCTCATAAGCTGATGAGGAAAAGTTAACTTAGAAAAACTCAGCTTATAATTTGCTCTTTTTGACACTTCACTAGAAAGTCCTAGCGAACCTCCTATTACAAATGTTATATTGCTAATACCATCAACACCCAGCTTATCCATTTTTTGAGACAAGCTTACTGAATCTATCATCTCTCCTTTAATTTCAAGCGTTATCACAAATGAGTCATCTTTAATATTCTTTAAGATTCGCTCTCCTTCCCTGCATTTTATCTGTTCCTCTTCGGCCTCACTTGCACTATCAGGAGTCTTTTCATCTGCCAATTCGATTATTTCAAGCTTGCAATATCTGCTTAACCTTTTTGAATACTCATCTATAGCCATTGTAAAATATTTTTCTTTGATTTTACCTACTGTAACCAATGTTATCTTCATATGTTCATTATTCCTTCTTGTTCTGTATATAATTATTGTAAGCTGTTTTGTTATTTTGTTTATAATTAGTATAACATTATTTTACTGTAAATGTAACTTGACTTTTCTGCATAATTTTCTATTGACTTTTCTGCATAGTTTTCTATTATACAAAACACAAAATTTTCACCTTATTTACCTTGTATACACTTTGCAATTATTATATAATAACTAACGTGAATTGGATAAATTTGCAAATAGCAACTAATAAAAAGAGCGACTAGGTGAAAGATAAATCTTTTACACGTAACTTTGTGTCTGCGTGTTACTTGACGCAAAGTTTATTATACAAAAAAGGCAGCGTAGAAATGAGGAATAATATGACTTTTAACCCTAACGAAGAATCAGACATCAAATATGATGAATTACTAGTAGATGAAGATGAAGCAACTGTATCATCTGTATGTGAAGAACTTAAAACCCAAGGTATTATCAATGTGGACTACTATCTAGATGGTAATGAATACAAAATAATGGTTGGTAGTAATGAATATATAGACGCTAAAGTAAAGCTTGATGATTATCTCAGACATGAACTTGAATCCGAAGAAGAATCTAACGACTCAGCGCCATTTGAGCAGGCTTCTGTTAAGAGCAGAGATGTAAAATCTTCAGCTTATTCATTAATTCTTGTAGGTCTTATTGGATTTGCGTTAATAGGACTTCAATATGCTGGCATTTTTGGAATAGAGTTAGATCCTAATACTCAATGGATTTTCTATCTATCCATGGGAGCACTATTTCTTCTTTTCTTAATATTAGGATTTATATCATTAAAAAAATCTTCCAGATTTGAAAAAGCTGCAAAAGAAGAAGATAACCTAACAGACAGAATCAACGAGTTTATTACTCTTAATGTTGATAACTGGGATATGTCTATCACTGTTTATGACGGACTTTCAGATGAAGAAAAGTATTTTAACAGATGTGCATATATAGCAGATAAGATTAATGAAGAATTTGGTCAGCAAAGCGAAGGTTATATCGACTTTATCTTAGAGCAAATATATCCAAAGATATATGAAAGCTAACTGATTGAATACTTTA
>CAZNEZ010000001.1:3287-111527 GCA_964572475.1 uncultured Lachnospiraceae bacterium | reverse complement strand
ATCTTAGAGCAAATATATCCAAAGATATATGAAAGCTAACTGATTGAATACTTTAATCTGTTGTATCTTTATCTGCTGTATCCTTATCTGTTGTAAGTTCTCCACTTTCAGATGTTTCTTCATCAACTACGATTTTTGATTTAAGATTTGATTTTATAGCTGCACCAACCGGCATTCCATCAACTATTGTAATACTAGTTCCTTTATCTACTATAATAGCCATATTAACTTCTGCGTCCTCATCATACCAACACTGCATCTCCTGAGACTCATCTAGATATGAGCTTATCTTTTCTAGATTCTTAGCCAATATCTCTTGGTCTTCTCCCACCATACAGATTGTGCCTATTCCATTATCTAGAATTTCTATATCCATACTGCCATCTAATGTAATTTCACCATATGACATTATACCAACCATTCCATTTTCAGCTTCAAGCACAATATTGTATTTTCCTGTAAGATTCATGTCACCCCTAATTTGCATACCACATATTGAATCACTTATATTGCATTCCTTTATATCCATAGTCAGATTTTTTGCCATTATCCCTGCATAAGTTCCTGTAATATTAAGTGTGGCATCTTTTCCTGTTATCTCCATATTATTTCCGTTTGACATGATGGCTGGAGCTGGTGAGTTTAGATTAATTGTATTATTTCCAATCAAATTAATTTTACAATCACCCTGTGACATAATAACAATATTATCATATTCTATTGTTACATTATCCAGTGTAAGTATATTTGTAGCCTCATTATATAATACTGTTCCATTACCATAAGTGTAGCTTTTACCATCTTCAACTTTAACACCACATAAAACTGGTGTGTATTTTTCTGTTAATATACCATTTTCAATATTTGCAACTCCACTATATGTTCTAGAACCATGATCTGTAGTTCCTATTCTAATATTAGTTGTAACACCATCTATATTATAGTTGGATGTAGCAATTGCAGTAGCCGTTTTACTTAGTAGTTCCATATTACAATCTGAATCAATAGTTATATTACCATATCCCTGTCCAAGAGAATCTGTCGTTCTGGCATATATACATTCAAATGCTGTATCAATAGAAATAGCTCCTGTACCAGATATATTAATATTACCTGCTTCATTATATATACCCATGCTGTATTCACCAATAACAATCGAGTTATTACCAATCAGCTCAATATTAATATCTCCACGTAATAAAATAGCGGCTACTCCTGTTGCAGCAGCAGTTTTAGTAATATCAGCATTCGTTAATGTCAGCGTATGCGTAGACTCATCGAATTCAGCTGTACCACCACCACACTGAATAGGACCATAATTAACTCCTGCCACATATAAATTTTCACCATTTACAAATACCATATCATCTACAGTAGCTGCCTTAGCCTCTAATGTAGGAAAAGCACCTATTGCTGCTATACATGTGCTGCTGCAAGTACTCCTACAGCAACTTTTTTAATAAGATTTCTAATTATTTTCTTCATAATTCCTCCTAGTTTTCTTTATATATTTATTATTATATTTTAGCTATATTATTATAACAAAACTTTTATTTAAAACAACTACCCATAAGTGTAGGTATTAGTTACAAATTGCACAATTTCTCAAGCCAGAGTAGCTTCTATTCACTTTATATATTTTATTATTTTATTTGATGGGCTTGAACTTGATTGCTTATATTAACATGATAGGGCATACAGGTTTGATTTTTCCTGTATGCCCTACTATCAAGCTCTGAAAACTATTTAATTAAGCACAAAATAATTAATATTCATAATCAATACAGTTTCTGTTGCAGCAAACTCTTCTAACAACTGCCGCAACTTCAAGATGCTCTGGACTTACTTGATACTTAGAAAGTCCTTTTGTATCTTCAAAGTCACATATAAGTGCTAAGTCTACTGTGCTAGATTCCAAATGATTAATTATTAATTTAATGTCTATCAGGTAATCTAATTTATCCTTTAATGCCTCAAAAGAAGCTTTTAAACTAGTCAGAATTTCTTCTCTTTCATTACCTTTAATATCTTCATTTAAATTCCACGATACAATATGTTTAATCATATATTAATATCCCTTTCGCCGCAAATGTTACTCTGACTGAACTTTGCAATGTTATTCTGACTGAACTTTTCAATGTTATTTTGCCTGATTTTAAGGATGTCTATATTATTTGCTCAGGAATTCATGAATTCCTTTTGCTCCAGCTTTTCCAGCTTCCATAGCAAGAATAACTGTAGCTGCACCTGTAACAGCATCTCCACCAGCATATACGCCTTCTTTTGTTGTCTTTCCATTCTCTGCATCGGCAACAATACATTTCCACTTGTTAGTATCAAGGCCCTTGGTTGTTGAAGAAATCAAAGGATTAGGTGATGTACCCAGTGACATGATTACTGTATCAAGCTCAAGCTCGAATTCTGAACCTGGAACTTCTTCAGGACGTCTTCTGCCAGATGCATCAGGTTCTCCAAGTGCCATCTTAACACATCTCATTCCTCTTACCCAGCCATTGTCATCTGTAAGGATTTCCTTTGGATTAGTAAGCAAATCAAAGATAATTCCTTCTTGTTTAGCGTGGTGTACTTCTTCAGCTCTGGCTGGAAGTTCTTCTTCACTTCTTCTATATACGATATGCGATTCTGCACCTAATCTCAATGCTGTTCTGGCAGCATCCATAGCAACATTACCACCACCTACGATAGCTACTTTTTTGCCTCCTACGATAGGTGTGTCGAATTCTTCTTTAAATGCTTTCATTAGGTTGTTACGTGTCAAGTACTCATTAGCTGAAAATACACCATTTGCATTTTCGCCAGGAATTCCCATGAATTTAGGAAGCCCAGCACCTGAACCTATAAATACAGCTCTAAATCCTTCTTCGTCCATAAGTTCATCAATAGTTGTTGATTTACCTATTACAACATTGGTTTCAATCTTAACACCTAACTTTTTGACATTCTCTATTTCATGCTTAACAACAGTACTCTTTGGAAGACGGAATTCTGGGATACCATAAACAAGAACTCCACCTGCTTCATGAAGAGCTTCAAAAATTGTAACTTCATATCCTAATTTAGCAAGGTCGCCTGCACATGTAAGTCCAGCAGGTCCTGAACCAATAACAGCAACTTTGATTCCATTAGTTGATTCAGCCTTTTCAGGAATAATTCCATTATCCCTAGACCAATCTGCTACAAATCTCTCAAGCTTACCAATCGAAATAGGTTCACCTTTAATTCCTCTTATACATTTTCCTTCACACTGGCTCTCCTGTGGACATACACGACCACATACAGCTGGAAGTGCCGAAGATTTAGCAATCACTTTAGACGCTTCTTCAATATTACCTTCTGAAACTTCTTTTATAAATGAAGGAATATCAATAGATACTGGACATCCTTTAATACACTGTGCATTCTTACAATTCAGACATCTTGAAGCTTCTTCTTTAGCTTCGTCAATGTTATATCCTAAACAAACTTCTTCAAAGTTTGTTGCTCTTACCTTTGGATCCTGTTCTCTTACAGGTACTCTTTTTAATACGTCCATTATTTGTCACCTCCGCAATTTCCACATCCGCCGTGGTGAGTATCACCTTCACGTAACTTTAGAACTGCTCTTCCTTCCTCTGTTTTATACATCTGCTGTCTCTTCATAGCCTCATCAAAATTAACTAGATGTCCATCAAATTCTGGTCCATCAACACAGGCAAATTTAACTTCACTACCTACAGAAACACGGCATGCTCCACACATACCTGTACCATCAACCATAATAGGATTAAGGCTGACAACAGTTTTTATATCTAACTCCTTAGTTAAAAGAGCAACAAATTTCATCATAATCATAGGTCCAATAGCAACACAAAGGTCATATTTGTTGCCTTTATTATTAACAAGATCTTTAATAACTTCTGTAACAAGACCTTTAAATCCAACTGATCCATCATCTGTAGCAATATACAGATTACCTGCTACTGCTTTCATTTGTTCTTCAAGTATAAGTAAATCCTTATTCTTAGATCCCATAATAACATCTGCATCTATGCCATGTTCATGTAACCATTTTACCTGAGGATATACGGGCGCAGTACCTACACCACCAGCTACAAATAATATCTTTTTATTCTTTAATTCATTAATATCTTCATCAACCAATTCAGATGCAACTCCTAGTGGTCCAACAAAATCTCTAAAGCAATCTCCTGCATTATAGGCTGCCATCTTCTCTGTAGAAGCTCCTACTGTCTGGAATACAATAGTAATTGTACCCTTTTCTCTATCATAATCGCAAATTGTGAGTGGAATTCTCTCTCCAAACTCATCCATTTTAACAATTACGAATTGGCCTGGATTGCATGTTTTAGCTATTCTTGGTGCCTCAACGTCCATAAGAAAAATCTTGTCTGCAAGTTTTTCTGCTTTGGTAATTTTATACATATCTGCTCCTATCTTCGTGCTATTAACACGTTTGTCTTTTTATTCGATAATTGAATATTCATTATCTCCTACTGGATCCATTTTAACAATGTCTCCCTTTACAGTGTCAATTCCATAGCATGTAGCTCCTACCACATTGCCCAATGAATCACTTTTAGTTGCAATAATAATAAAATATTCATTATTATCAACAATTACAGTTTCAGCATATTTAGCTGAAATGTTGTTGCCATCAGAAGTATCTCCATTATCATTAATAATAATATTCTCGTCAAGCATATACTGCTCAACTTTGCTTTTTGCATCATTAACAGATAATTTTCTTTCAATTACAAGACTATAAGCCATTTCTTTAACCTGACTTACAAGTCCATTAGAATCTATAATAATCGCCTTAAATACAATTGTACCTCTAGGCATATCAATAGCCTCTTTGTATTCTTCTGAATCCTTTGTAGGTATTGAACCATCAGTTGTATAATATGCCTTACAGTCTGACGGAACATTAATCTCTATCTTTTGGCTTTCTGAATACTTACCACTATCTGGTTTTACAGTTGGTTCATCTGGTAATTTCAGCTTAATAGTGTATGTCTCAGTAACTACACTACTGGCTGCACCCTCGCCATCTATGGCTATTGCAGAGATAGTATACTCTTTTTCTTCATTGAGTTCAATAGGCTCTTTATAGATATCACTATGTATATCTGGTATGTCGCCATTAGTTGTATAATATATTGTACTTCCTGCCGAGGCTGTTAACGTAATCTTCTGATAAGTTGTATACTCTCCACCCGCTGGTGAAGCTTTAGGCGTATCAGCCTGATATTTCCCTAATGCCTCTTTAATATCCTTGTCATCTATTGAAGCTATAAGCTCATTAAGCTTTGAAAATTCTTCATTCTTGTAATAAAGGTCTCCAAGTGATTCATAATATTTTACATTGGAATCATCAAGTTTTATTAATCGTGTGTAGATATCAATCAGTTTATTATCACTATCTCCTACAGCTTCATAAATCTTAGCCATAAGTTCAAGAGCTTTAATCTTTTCTGAATCAGTATCCGCAGCGTTCATTGCATTTTCTACTTCTTCAAGTGCATCATCATAACTCTTATCTTCAAACTCCTGATTGGCATTATTATAGTACTTTGTAAACTTATCTGACTTGCCTAAAACAATAATTAATACTATTGATATAATAATGATTAAAGCAGCCGCACCTATCGACACGCCAATTATAATCTTCTTTTTCTTACTCATCTTAGGTTTTTCAAGCTCTTCAGAACCGTCATCTTCATCCTCTTCCTCTTCTGAGTCAAGCATTATAAGTTCCTGTTCTTCTGTCTTTTGTTTATGTGCAAGATCCATAACCTTGAGTTCAAGGTTTAAATCTTCATATTTAACATCCTCTTGTGGACCATTATATTCAACATCATTTCCGAATCCATCATCATATTCTTTTTCTTTTCCATTCTCTTCATTCATCTCATTCATCATCTCGCCGATATCATCTGCCAATTTAGCTTCTATCTCGTTAAGATCAGGTACTACCTGAATAGGTGAACCACATTTCAGACAAAATGCCTGATTCTCATCACATTCTTCCCCACATCTGCTACATTTCATAAAATAGTTTCCCTACCTTTCTAAAAGCATAACTTATCTCAGCCATTTAAGCGTGGATATTAAAATATCATACCATAATCTATAGAAGTTCGCAATTACATATTTTCTCAAACGCAGTAAGAGCCGATAGTTTAATAACTATCAGCTCTCACTTTGTCTTTATTATAATATTGGTATATATATTTAGTATTTCTTAAGCTTGGTAACAGTAACCTTGCATAACAATACTTTTCCATTAACTTTTGCTACAATAGTGGTTGTTCCCACTCCACGTCCTATGATAGTTCCGTCTGCCTTTACAGTTGCTATTCTATTATTATAAGATGAATATTTTACTGACTGTGTAGCTCCGTATACATCTAATGAAAAGCTGTCATATTGTTCTATCGTAATAGAGGATCTGTTAAGCGCAACTACTATAACCTCACATTCTGTTTCAACTCCTGAGTCAGCTATACAATATATAACTGTATTTCCCTGACCTTTTGCTGTAACCTGACCATTTGAGTTAACTGTTGCTACTGAAGTATCTCCAGAAAGCCATTCATATCCGTCTGTTGATTTAGATGGTTTTAATCTGGCTGTTAATATCTGTGTCTGTCCTGGAAGTAATGTGATTGATTTTGAATTAATAACAACTCCGGTTGCTGGAGTAGACTGTTTTACTGTAACCTTACAAGTTCCTACTATCTTATTCTCATCTGTTGATGTCGCATAAATATATGCTATACCTGCTTTTACACCAATAACATTTCCATTAAAGTCTACTGTTGCTACTGAATCATTAGAAGATGTCCATTCAATATCTTTAATAGATGCTGAATGTGGTGTTACTGTTGCAGTTATTGTTACTCCTTCACCTTCCATAATAGTCATACTGTTAGGCTCTACAGAGATACTAGTAACAGGATTAATACATGTCAGTGTATATGTATCAAATAATCCACTTCCATCCGCTGCTGTTGCTGTAATTGTTGCAGTTCCTATGCCTACACCACTAACTTTTCCCTTATTATCTACTGTAAGAATTCCGTTATTACTTGAACTCCATATAACCCCTCTATTAGAAGCCGTCTCCGATAATACTGTTGCAGAAAAAGATTTACTCGAACCAAGATTAATGTATTTTCCTGAACCTTTAATCGTAATTGATGATACAAATTCTCCTACATCTATCGCACAGCTAGCTATAAGACCTCTTTCAACTGTTGTAACTATAATTACGCAAGAACCACCTGCAACACCCGTTACTACACCATTCTCATCAACTGTTGCTACAGCCGTATCACTGGAAATGTATGTAACTTTCTTATTATCAGCATCAATTGGAGAAACTGTAGGTATTATAACGAATTTTGCGCCTTTCAATATTGAAGCATAAGAAGCATTAAGTGTTATACCTGTAACTGGCTCTGTAACCGTAAGCACACATCTTGCTGCGACGCCACTATCTGCACTAGTTGCAATAATATTACATGTTCCGGGACTAATTGTAGTAACTTTGCCCCATGCATCAACTTTTGCGATATCTGTATCTGATGAACTCCAGACTACTTCTTTATTAAGTGCATTATCAGGACCAACAGTCGCATGTAACCAGAACTCTGTTCCTTTTCTTACTGTAACTGTTGTTGAATTCAGTGTTACACTAGTAGCCTGTTGATATACAACAATATTACAAACTGCAGTAACACCACTATCAACTGATTGAACAAGGATTGCTGCACTACCAGCTGCCACTGCTGTAATAAGACCATTCTTATCTACCTTTGCAACATTTGTATTGGAGGATGTCCATGTGACCTCTTTATTAGTTGCTGTAGTAGGAAGAACTTCAGCTGATATTCTAAATGTGTCTCCTATCTTAAGTGTTAAATCTGTATAATCCAGATTAACTTCTGTAACTGGTTCTAGTATATAGAATTCACAAGTTGCAATAAGATTTCCATTAAATCCTGTATCAACTGTCTTTGCGATAATTGTTGCTTTACCTGGTGCTACAAAAGTAACTAATCCATTTTCATTAACTGTTGCTACTGATGAGTTAGATGTACTCCATGTTACATCTTTATTAACACCATCACCAGCAGGAGTTATCGTATATGATAACTGATAGCTTCCAGTAGCCATACTGGTTTCAACTGATGTATGTGATAAAACAATACCTGTAACTGGTTGTCTAACATGTATACGACAACTTGAAACTTTAATTCCATCAGTTGTAATAACCGAAATAGTAACATCTCCACCCTTAAGTGCATTTACAACACCATCATTACCAACTGTTGCTATTGAAGTATCTGAAGATACCCATGTAACTGCCATATTATCTGGAAGGTCTGGTGTAAATCTAACAATCAAAGGATAAGATGAACCTTTATTAATCTCTAATTCTGATGGATAAATCTCAACATCCTGAACAGGTTCTTTTACCGAAACCTCGCAGTATGCGTACTTTTTAACGCCTCCAATGTCCTGAACTGCTGTAATCTTAGCTGTACCCTTTTTTAAACCAGTAATTTTAGCGCTAAACTGGTCAGTAGTTGAAACTGTTATATTTGCCACACTATCATCACTTGATAACCATGTAACATTTGCTGCATTATCAGTAACAAGTGCTGTCAGTGTAAAATCCTCTCCAATATTAAGTATATGTTCTGATTCATTTAATGCAAATGAGTCAATTACAATAACCGTTATTGTTGATGTTTGGACTCCCTCACCTGGGAATAATTCATTGCTATCAAGAGTAGCTGTAATCTTACAGGTACCATTTGCACGTCCAGTAAGTATACCATCTGTATCAACATAAGCTATTGTTCTATCACTTGAGGACCAGTTAACACCATTTGAAGGTGTATTAACCTCAAGCTGATATGTATTGCCAACAGCAACTACAACATCCTGAGATGTAATACCAAAGTTTACCCTTACCTGGATATATGAACCATTCTCATCTGTCTCATCAGGATATACATATATATTGGTAACACCTGCATTCTTACCTGTTACATTACCAAGACTATCTACTGATGCAATTGTAGGATCGTCACTTACCCATCTAACTGATGTTGCACTTGCCGCATTAGTATTAAGGAGTAAAGAATGCTGTTCATTAGTTCCTATTCGTACCATTGATGTATCTTTATAATATGCTTTAACTATTACCTTAAATGAATCTGACTGTCCATCAGGAGTCTTAGCAGTAATGGTAGATGTGCCCGCAGCCACCGCTTTAATGCTTCCCTGATTGCTATATGTTGTTCCAGGGTCTATCGAAACAACATCTGGATTGGAGCTTGTCCATGTAAGATTAGATTCTATACTCTCATAATTTGTCCAATATGTACTACTATCTCCTTCTATGAAGACAACAGGTTCTGTAGGGCAATCATTGATTGCGAACTTAACCTGAATAATTCTACTTGCTGTAGCAACAACCTTATTATCATCGTCATAATATGAAGCTGTGATAGTTGTTCTACCCGCACCTGACGCAACTACTTTTACTGTACTTCCAACCCCATCTCCACTGTCAGTTGTGAGGGAAATAATGTTAGAATCTGCTGTGCTCCAACGAATCTTATTAGAATCAACTGGAACTCCATCAATATCACCTGTTGCACCTGCTGACCATGTCTCCATATAATCTTTATCCCATGTACCCGATACAGTATTATAAATTGTAATCTTAACACTAGATGCAAATGCAATAGTAACTCCAACTATAGTGGCTATAGATAAAGCAGCTACTGTAACAACTGGTTTCCAATGTTTTAGCAAAAATGTTTTTACTTTAGTAAATATCTTCTTCATGCGGGCTCCTCCTGCTCTACGCGGATTATATATTTATGTTATAAATTTCTATAATAATATCATATCAGATATATCGGTGTATATTATTTAATACTTTAGAACATATTGAGATTTTTTTATTTTTTTTACAATATATTGTGTTATGGACATTTAAAATTGCCACTCCCTAATTCATCCGAATTAAGATAAGTGGCAATTATATATTGTTTATGTTCTCTGCATAGCAAAGCAGATTACTATCTTAATCTTCCAGTATCAAATTCAAGCCTTTTATTAACACAAAACATCAAGCTTTTAAATCTGGTATCAATATCTCCATCATCAACAGTAACATCTATGGATGCTGCTATATCATTAATCAGCCTGTCATCCATTCTTTTTCTCATAGAAATTAGAAGATTTCTTTTTTCTTCAAATGTATCCGCATCCAAAAATGCCAGTAAATCCGGGTTACACTGTACTTCCTCTATTGTTGAATCTACTAATATATTTGAACAATTACTCTTTTCTTCATTAGTAACTTCATTAGTGACTACATCATCGATAATTTGCTCCCTGCCTGCTTCGTTATTACTCATCTGTTCAGGAAAGAATCTCTCAAATCTATATCTCTGCTCTGCTTTAGGATATTTGCTATGGTCAACTTTACTAAGAAACATATCAATTGGTCTTGCATAAACCTTAAAGTCATCATACAAAGCTTGGTAAATCACCAAATTCTCTGATGTTTCTGAATGTACAGCTATTGAAATAATCTGATATTTCATACCTTTAAAATGTCTGTAAAATTCTCCTGGCTTCGGAATCTCTCTCATATAGGTCACGCTTTCTATCTATTTATTACATAGCTTCATATGTTTCTCTTATAGCTTTAATAAAATCAAGACTATTAAGAACAGTTGGATTTGGCATAGATGTAATAATCGCAAGGTCATTTGTCATCTTTCCATCTTCTATAGTCTTAATACAAGCCTCTTCTAACTTGTCAGCGAATTCAATAAGTTCAGAAATATTATCTAACTCACCACGTTTCTTAAGTGCTCCAGTCCATGCAAATATAGTCGCTATAGGATTAGTTGAAGTCTGTTCTCCCTTTAAGTGCTTATAGTAATGTCTCTGAACTGTACCATGAGCTGCCTCGTACTCATAAAATCCCTCAGGTGATGCTAAAACTGAAGTCATCATTGATAATGAACCAAATGCAGTTGCAACCATATCACTCATAACATCACCGTCGTAATTCTTACAAGCCCAGATATATCCTCCCTCTGATCGCATAACACGTGCAACAGCATCATCTATCAAAGTGTAAAAATACTCTATTCCATTAGTTTTAAATGCATCTGCATATTCATTATCGAAAATCTCCTGAAAGATATCTTTAAATGTATGATCATACTTCTTGGAAATTGTATCCTTTGTAGCAAACCATAAATCTTGTTTTGTATCTATAGCAAAATTAAAGCAGCTTCTTGCAAAGCTCTCAATTGAATCTGTCAGATTATGCATACCTTGAAGTATACCAGGTCCCTTAAATTCATGGATTGTTTCTCTAACTTCAGTTCCATCAGCAAGAGTAAGAACAAGTTCTGCTTTACCAGGTCCAGGAACTTTCAGTTCTGAAGCTCTGTAAACATCTCCATAGGCATGTCTTGCAATAGTAATAGGCTTTTTCCAATTTTTAACATATGGTTCAATACCTTTGACAATTATAGGTGCTCTAAATACTGTACCATCAAGAATAGCTCTGATTGTACCATTAGGACTCTTCCACATCTCTTTAAGTGTATATTCTGTCATTCTGGCAGCATTAGGTGTAATAGTTGCACACTTAACTGCAACTCCGTATTTTTGGGTTGCAAGAGCTGAATCTACTGTAACCTTATCATTTGTCTCATTTCTATATTCGAGTCCAAGATCATAATATTCAGTTTTTAAATCTACATATGGTAATAACAATTCATCCTTTATCCATTTCCACAGGATTCTTGTCATCTCATCTCCATCCATCTCTACTAATGGTGTTGTCATCTTTATCTTATTCATTATAGCTATTCCTTTCTTAATATATAATTAGTTGAAACATTCTCTACAATTATACATAAATAATGCTTTGTTGTAAATAGTAATGATTATTCTCTATCACGATGTCTACTAGCTATTTCTGCCAATAAATCTTTAACATTCTCAAAGCATGTTATCATTCTAGCGGAAAATTTTGTGTTATCACTACCATTAATCATAAGCTTCTCTGCCTTTTCACATGCATCTGGAATCTTTCCCATGATATTTCTTGTCAAGAAATCATAATGAATAACCATCCCTACAATCTGTGCACAGATAGGAATGCTGTCTTCTTTAATGCCATTTGGATATCCTGAACCATCCCAATATTCATGATGATACTCGCAGATTAGCTTTATGTAATCAAGATACATATCCTCTTCATCATCTTCCTGCTTAATATAATCAATCATCTTACTACCATTCAATGTATGTTTGTTGCGAATATCAATCTCAGTATATGAAAGTTCTACCTTCTTAAGAAGTGTTTTATCAATTGATATTTTACCTATGTCATGAAAAACAGATGCCCTTGATATTGCATCAATATCTTTCTCCTTAATCCTGTACATCGGACAAGTCCTTGCTACTTCCTGTGCAAGTTCTTTTGTCATAAGCTTAATTCTTTTAATATGATTTCTATTATTAAATTCTCTATTATCAATAGAACCACATAGCTTATCAACTATCTTCTCATAGAACCTTATAATATTGTCTTTTTCAGCATACGCAGCCGCAGCCTTTAATTCTTTTGCTGATATTATATCCTCTTTATCATCTTCACTGCCATCTTCTTTAGTATTATCTACTCCATCAGAATTATTGAGTTTGTTATCATCGGAATTAGTTGGATTTTCCTTATTAAGCTTAAATCCAAGCTCGTACTTTATTCTTACTTTGTCTATTCTTTTTTTTACTTCATCTATATCAAAAGGTTTTACAACAAAATCCGTCATTCCAAGCTGATATCCCATATTAACATTCTCAATTGAACTTTCTGCTGTAATAAGTACAACTGGCATATCGCCAAGAAGATTTTCCTCTTTTAATCTTTCAAGTACATGAAACCCCGATAATATTGGCATAACAATATCTAGAATCATAATATCTATATCATTCTTTAATATCTCAATTACGTTAATTGCATCAAAACCGTTATCTGCCTGAATAATAGAATATTCATCTTTAAATACTCTCATATAAAATCTCTCTATCCATTTCAGAATCATCAACGATTAACATCGTCTTCTTGTTATACATTCTGTCTTCCTCCGCTAAAATGCCTTAATAGTATTGGCAACAATTTTATACTCTCTATCTAACTTAGGCCTTAAAACTTTGGCCTCATCAATATTATTGTTCCTTAGTGCAAGTAACATCTGATTAGAGATAAAGAAAAGCTTATCAAACCCAAGATTACCCGAAACTCCCTTCAATCCATGTACAGAATCAGCAGCTTTTTCGTAATTTCCTGCATCAAATTCGTCATTAAAAGATTGGTAGTTCTTATCATCTGGAAACATGTTAACAAATCTTAGATATAATGGAGCATTACCAGAAAACCTCTTAAGAACCTCCTCCAGATTAACATTAAGCTTACTAAGTTCATGAATATTTGCCTGTTCTAACATGATTAGCATCCTTTCTGACCATAACTCTAGTCTACTTGTGCAAAAATCTCTTTATAGTGTTAATTTCCATATAACAAAAGACACCTTTTGTAAAAAGAATTTAGTTTCATTACTAAAATTCTATCACAAAAAGTGTCCATATACAATATTGCTAAACTACTCGTTTTCATAAAGAATCGTGGTATCTTCCTAAAAACTCTCTTGTTCGTTCATTATCGGAATTAAACAATTCTTCTGGGGTGGTATCTTCAACTATAACCCCTTTATCCATAAAAATCATTCTATCTGAGATTTCTCTTGCAAATGCCATCTCATGCGTTACTATAACCATGGTCATATGCAAATCTGCCAATGATTTTATAACCTTTAACACTTCACCTGTAAGTTCAGGATCCAGTGCTGATGTAGGCTCATCAAAAAACAAAATCTTAGGGTCCATTGCAAGTGCTCTGGCAATGGCAACACGCTGAGACTGTCCACCTGATAATTGGTATGGATATGCTTCTGCTTTATCTGATAAGCCAAGCTTTTCAAGTAAGTCAAGAGCTTTTTCAACTGCATCGGCTTTTTTCATTCCTTTAACATTGATAGGCGCCTCAGTAATATTTCTAAGAACATTATAATGTGGAAATAGATTAAAGTTTTGAAATACAAGTCCCATCTTTTCTCTAATCTTCTTCAGTGTCTCTTTACTATTATATTCAAGCTTACCGCCAATCATAGTAGTCATCGCATCACCATCAATAAAAACTTCTCCTTTATCGATAGTTTCAAGTCTATTAATACATCGTAATAACGTAGATTTGCCCGAACCAGAAGAGCCAATAATTGATACGATTTCGCCATTATGAACATCAAAGGATATATCTTTTAAAACTTCAAGCTTACCAAATCTTTTACCAATTCCACTGACTGATAACATAGCATCCATTTTAGTATCCTCCTATCTGTAATAGCTAAGTTTCTTCTCTGTATAGGAACTAATAGCTGTAAGTACTATGTTCATTGCAAGATAGAAAACTGCTGCGATTATTAGTGGCATAATAGTTCCTTTAAAAGAAACCATTTTCTTAGCATATGAGAATAGTTCCATTACTGAGATTACCTGAACTAAGGCTGTATCTTTAATAAGAACCATCATCTCATTACTAAATGGTGGTACAATTCTCTTAATTACCTGTGGTAATATAATCTTCATAAAAACTCTAGCTCTACTAAATCCAAGAATTGTTGCTGCTTCATACTGTCCTCTTGGAATTGATTCTATTCCAGATCTGTATATTTCAGAGATATATGCTGCATAATTAAGGGTAAATGCCAGTACTGCTGCTGGGAATCTGTCAATTTCGATTCCTATAAACTTAAGTCCAAAGAAAAAGAAAATAAGTTGAAGCATCAGAGGTGTTCCTCTCATAATTAAAAGGAAAAATTGAACTGGCCATCTGATTATCCAAAGCTTTGACATTCTTCCCAAAGCTATAATGAGGCCTAATACTGATGAAAAGATAAGTGTCAGCGCAAATAATTTAATTGTTACCAGAGAGTACTCTCCCATGGTTTTACTCATCTCTATTATTTCATTAATGGTCATTTCATTTCCTTTCGTTTACAAATCAATCTACTAATGTAAGATCTTCTCCGAACCACTGCTCACTAATCTTCTTAAGTGTTCCGTCTTTTTTCATCTCTTTAAGTGTATCCCAGACTTTATCACATAATGCCTGATCACCTTTTCTAAAGGCTACACCCATCTTCTCATCAAAGATAACTAAACCATCTAATATTCTGTATTTATCTTTGTTAAGACTCATATAATATTGTGCTACTACTGTATCCATAACAACTGCATCAGCACTACTAGTATCAAGTTCAAGCATAGCTGTAACATTATTCTCTACAGGAATCAATTCCTTAAATGTTGATGTAAGAGCATCGTCTTTGTTAAGACATGCTTCAGATGTTGAACCACTTTGAACTGCAACTGTCTTGCCTGCAAGGTCTTCCTTTGTCTTAATATCAGAACCTGCTGGAACTACAACTATCTGTGGATTGCCAAGATAAGCATCTGTAATTGTGTACGCTTCTTCTCTTTCATCTGTAATTCCAAAACCATTCCAGATACAGTCAATATTCTTCTGCTTTAATTCAAAATCCTTTGAATCCCATGCAATTGGCTGAAGAACAAGTTCAACTCCCATTCTCTTTGCAACCTCTTTAGCAAGTTCAACATCAAAACCAGTGATTTCATCCTTATCATTACGGAATCCCATAGGTGGAAATGCATCATCAAGTCCTAAGATAAGTTTACCTTTGTCCATAACATATTCAAGTGAATTATCTTTAGAGTCTTCCTTAGATTCCTCTTTCTTACATGCGCTAAAGCTTGTCATACACAATACTACCACAAGCATTAAACTAATTATTCTTTTAAAATTTTTCATAAAACTATCCTCCGTATAAATTTTTGAATAAAACAATACTAGCATAGGAGTGTTTTACTGTCAATCAGAATTTTAGTGCTTTACCATAGTAAAATAGTATATTACAAATTATACCTATACTTTATAACAACTAAAATGTTACTTTTTTCTTGCGTGAAATCGATACTTCACCACCAATTACAATCTTTCTGATTCTTCCATTATCCTTAAACACTTTTCCTTCTATAGTTCCACCAGGCTGCTTTATATTATAGCTCTGCTCCCCATTAGATATCTCACCGCTAAAATATGCTATTACTGCTGTAGTGCCACTTCCGCAGCTATTCTCATATACTAAAGTCTTAGTACTATTAACATATACAACTGGCACCATTTCAAGAGCTTTTCTCTTCAGGAACATAACACCTACTGCATCTGTATCATATTTACTATTTATTTCTTCTATAATTTCTTTTGCATACCGTCTTACTGGTAATTTATCATTAACAATTGCATGAATTATTCCTTCAAATACAACAATTGTTATTTCTTTGTCATCATATTTCATTGTATCAATTCTAATTGGCAATGGCATCTCAATATATGCAGTCCCTAGGTTTTGGTCCACCAAGACCTGAAGTACATCTTTAGAACCTGTAATCTCAACATTTACAATTCCACTTCTTATCCTCTTTTGTTTTGCAATATACATTCCAAAACTTCTGGCAGCATTTCCGCAAAACTCTCCACCCATCATTTCTAGCCTGCCATCTCCACCCATTATAGGTTTTTTAATATACCCTACCTGCTCACCCCTTAATCTTTTAACATCAAGAAGCTGCTTTGCTACGTCAGAGTAATCTTTAGTATCAACATCATTACTAACTATAATAGTTCTATTTCCAGCTGGATTAGCTACAACTAAATCATAACAGTTAGGCATATTACCCATTATTTTATCAGTTATATTACTTAATAGTTTTCTTATCAAGTAGTTACAGCCTAACAAAACAGCTAACATTATGACCATATTCTTTGACAATGACACTATATTAAAAAGTCCTGAGAACAGGCTTACCTGAGCAATAAATATGCCTGATAAGATAAGGCACATAATAAATCTTAGTCTGTTCATAGGTTTGCTTACTTTAATAAGTACAACAAGTGAAGCAAATGCAGCTGCATAAGTTGCCATAGTTGCGTACTGCTCAGGCGATGCCTGTGTTATTGATGATATAACATTTACAATAATTATATTAAATATAATTAATATACCTCCAGGTATTGCCATTCTTAATACATTAATCAAAAAGCTTCCTTTAACTCTATTGTGATTAGGTTCAAGTGCAAGAATAAATGATGGAACTCCAATTCCAAGAGAGCTGATTAGCGTAAGCTGTATTGGCGAAAATGGATATTGTGCGTTGAGGAACATAAATATTACCGCTAATACACTTGCGTATATCGTCTTAACCAAATATAACGTAGCAGAGCGTTCAATATTATTAATAGCTCTTCTTCCCTCTGCTACAATCTTTGGCATTGATGCAAAATTAGAGTCAAGTAATACTAATTGTGATACATTTCTAGCAGCATCACTTCCAGACTGCATAGCTATACTACAATCTGCCTCCTTAAGAGCTAATACATCATTTACGCCATCACCTGTCATTGCAACCGTATGTCCTGCCTCTTTTAGATACTTAACAAATGCAAGTTTCTGTTCTGGTGTAACCCTGCCAAATACGGAATATTTTTCAACTGATTTTTTAATGTCTTCTTCTGTTTTAAGCGTAGATGCATCAATATATTTCTTATAATCAAGTAGTCCAGCCCTTCTGGCTATATCAGAAACTGCCACTGGATTATCTCCAGATATTATCTTAAGATTAACACCCTGTCTTCTAAAATATTCAAGTGTTTCAGGAGCTTCTTCCCTGATTTTATCACTAACAATAACAAGTGCCAGTTCTGTAATTTCACCCTTTATTTGCGAATTTTCTATCTGTTCCTTAGACGAAGCCAACAGTAGCACTCTAAATCCATCTTCTGTAAATTTATCGATTATTCTTAATGTCTCTTCACTCACTTCTTTCATTACAAAATTAGCTGCTCCAAGTATGTATGTGCCTCTATTCTCAAATGATACGGCACTGTATTTTTTCTCAGATGAAAAGGAAAGTACCTGAGTAATCTTCCACTCGTTTTCTCTGTTGTATTTTTGTTTGATTGCGGCCAATGTCGCATTTACATCCTCTTGAGCTGCTGTAAACTCACTCAATGCATTAGCTATCTCTAATTCACCTGCATGATTAAGTGGAATAAATTCCTTAAACTCCATTGTACCTTCCGTAATAGTACCTGTTTTATCTAAACATAGAACGTCAACTCTTGCAAGTGTCTCAATGCAAAATAATTCCTGAACTAATGTCTTTTGTTTACTAAGTCTTACAACACTTACAGCTAAAACTACGCTTGTAAGGAGAACAAGCCCTGACGGAATCATCCCTATTATTGCTGCAACTGTCTTAACTACTGCTCTGTCAAGCGGTAATTCCATTATTATCAAATGTTTTGCAAATAGCATTGCTCCAATCGGAATAAGCACAATGGATATAAATTTAACAATTGCTTTTATTGACCTAAGTATCTGTGAATTTGGCTTTTTAATATATTTTGCTCCACCAACTATTTTATTTACATAATTATCTATTCCAACATGTTCAGTTTTTGCCGTAATATGTCCAGAAACTATAAAGCTTCCAGACAGTATTCTATCACCTGGCCTTTTGTCAATCGGAACGCTTTCACCTGTAAGGGCGCTTTCATTTACCTGACATTCACCTGATAATATTATCGCATCCGCACATACCTGATTACCACTTCCAATTACCTGAATATCATCTAAAACAATTTCATCGGCTTCTACAGTAACTTCTTTTCCAGCTCTAATAAGAGTAGCCTTTGGAGAAGATAAAAGTGACAGTCTGTCTATTACTATTTTAGCTCTTACTTCCTGTACAATTCCAATAATAACATTCGCTAAAACAACGCCAAGAAACAGACAGTTCTTATAGGAATGCACTAAAATAACGCACACTGCCAAAAATGCATTAATTATATTAAATAATGTAATTACATTTTCAAGAACTATCTGTTTAATTGATTTTGTCTTAACTGAAAAGTTACCATTAACAAGTCCATTTTTTACTCTGTCAAGGACTTCGTCATCCGTTAATCCATAATTTTCTTTTTCTTCCATATGTCTTCCATCCCAATACACAATATATTACAAAACTTTAGATAAGAATTCTTTTAATCTATCATTCTGTGGATTTCCAAAAAACTCTTCTGGTGTATTTTGTTCCACTATCTTCCCGCCATCCATAAACATAACTCTTGAAGCAACTTCTCTGGCAAATCCCATTTCATGGGTAACAACTATCATTGTCATTCCGTCATCAGCTAATTCTTTCATAAGACCAAGTACTTCACCAACCATCTCTGGGTCTAGTGCCGAAGTAGGCTCATCAAAAAGCATAACATCTGGATTCATTGCAAGCGCTCTTACTATTGCTATTCGTTGTTTCTGTCCACCTGACAGGCTTGAAGGATAATCGTTAGCTTTATCTTCAAGTCCAACTCTTTTTAGCAATTCCATTGCTTTTAACTCAGCTTGATTCTTAGTCATCATCTTAAGTGCAACAGGTGCATGAGTAATATTCTTCAAAATAGTATAGTGCGGAAAAAGATTAAAATTCTGAAATACCATACCCATTCTTCTTCTAATTATATTCATTTGTTTTGAGTTATAGTTAGTAATATTCTCGCCCTCAAATACAATATCGCCTCCATCAGGAACTTCAAGGAGATTAATACATCTTAAAAATGTACTCTTTCCTGAGCCAGAAGTACCAACTATAACAACCTTTTCTCCCTTTTCAATATGTTCTGAAATGTCATTCAAAACTAAATTATCTCCATATGCTTTTGTAAGATTCTTAACGTCTATCACTTCTAGCCATCCTCCTTTCGATTATCTTAATAAGTCTGGTTAATACCGTTACTATTACTAAATAAATAGCTGCTATAAATAGTAATGGCGGCATATAATCATATGTCCTTGCTCCAATATTCTGTGCAACCTTTGTTACATCAAGTACTGCAATTGTACCTATTATCGATGTCTCCTTAACGAGTACAACAAATTCATTACATAATGCTGGTAAAATATTCTTAATTGCCTGTGGCATTATAATTGTTACCATTGTATGAAAAGAACCAAGTCCAAGGCTGCGGCCTGCCTCCATCTGTCCATTATCTACTGCATTTATTCCAGCTCTTACAATTTCAGATACATATGCTCCAGAATTAATTCCAAAACATAGACTTCCAATGATTATAGCATCTGCACCTCTGGATGCAAATATTACATAGTAAAAAATCAATAATTGTACATAAACAGGTGTACCCCTAATTACAGTAACATACAAGCTGCATATTGCATTAATTATCTTAAATCTCCCAGTACGCTTATTCGCCTGCTTAATCATTGCAACTATAAAACCAATTAGTATTCCTATGATTACTGAAATCAATGAAACAAGTAATGTTGTCTTTATTCCTTCAATGTAGCTTATATATCTTCCATTCTCAAATACTGCTTTATAATATCTTGTTCCAATATTTTGAAACCATTCTAGTATATTCTCCAAAGATGTACCTCCGTTCTATTCTGTAGTATGATTAATTGTATATTCAGCTATCTTACCTTCATCCATAAGCTTTTGTAAGACTTCATTAATCTGAGCTAATAGCTCTGTGTTCCCTTTTTTTACTGCAATTGCATAAACATCAGTAAAAACTTCTCCTTCAAGAATAGCTATTCTATCATTCTCTTTACACATCTCTTGTGCTGCCAGATCATCAATAACAATTCCGTCTATCCTGCCTTGTGTTAAGTCTAAGACTGCCTCATGATATTTTGAATATTGTTTAACTTCACATTCAATATCATCTGAACAGTAAAAATCACCAACTGTACCAGCCTGAACTCCAAGTTTTTTACCTTCTAGTGAATCTATATCTGCAATAACATCAGAACCTTTTTTTACTAAAACCACCTGTTTAGAAGTAGCATATTCTATGGAGAAATCCATCATCTCTTTACGTTCTTCTGTTACTGAAATTCCAGCTGCCGCAAAATCTGAAATCCCATTCTGTACTGATAATAAAGCTCCATCAAATGTCATATTAACTATCTTTAGGTCTTTTCCAAGTGCATCTGCGATATCATTTGCGATATCTATATCAACACCTATTACTGTTCTACCATCATCAGTGTACTCATATGGAACAAATCCAGCCTCAGTAGCAAGTATCAGCGTATTGCTATCTTTATTACCAAAAAACACGCCAGAGCATGAAGAGGTTGAAATCATAACTAATATTATGCTCATAATGAGTGCTATTCTCTTTTTCATATAGTATATAAGCCTTTCTTTGTATAAAATAGTTATAATTTTAATCATTATATATTTACAATATCACACATTTTTATGGGATATGCATGGGTATTAGTATAATCGATAAAATGTAAATAATCAATAAATTTTTGCCGCTAATAGTTTAGAAATATTTAGTCTTCCCCAGCCCTGTCTATTCTTATCGAGTCCTACATCATCGCATGAATCTCTAAGACGTATTTTAACTTCTTTATTAGTAATTTCAGGATGCCTCTGTACCAATAATGAAATTGCACCTGTAACACGTGGAGTTGCCATTGATGTTCCACTTTTCTTTGTATATCCATTCTTATAATTGCTACAGGATATAATATCTCTTCCCTCTGCTAAAACATCAGGTTTTATAATGCATGACTGCGTTGGTCCTCTTCCCGAATAATACTCATCACCATCTTGAAGCATACCTACAGTTATTACTTTTCTGTTAACTCCTGGGATTGATATAGTTCCATTTCCAGGACCATTGTTCCCTGCCGCCACAACTACCACAAGTCCTGAATCCCACATATCTTCGACTGCACTCAGAAGTATGTTATTTTCCTTGTCGTCCTTATGATTGACTGTTCCTATAGAAATATTAACTACTTTAATATTATATAATGCTCTATTTTTCATGATATAATCAATACCCTTTACAACATTATCTATTTTACCATTTCCCTTATAGTCCAAAACCTTAATAGGTATAATATTGCATTCAGGATTAACGCCTCTGTGTCTTCCTTGAGATGCTACACCGCTGCCCCCGATAATTCCAGCCACATGAGTTCCATGTCCATTATTATCATAAGTATTAATGCGTGAACTAAGTATATCTTTAAATCCTATTATTCTACTTCCAAAATCAAGATGAGGCGCGACACCAGTATCCAGAAGCGCCACGCCTATTCTATTATTATGCATATGAATCCTGCCTTTTTTGTATTATTATATGCAGAATTATTATTTTTGTAATCGTAAAACATTGTAAGTAATTTTTAATTGCTAATATATCAATCTCTTACTCATTGCATCTCTATTAGTCGAATATAGTAATGCATTCTCCTTAGAAATAAGGCCTTTTTTATATAGATTAAATATATCACCATCCATTGTCTGCATTCCTTCTGCTGCTCCAGAATATATAACATTATCCATCTGAAATACCTTAGATTCACGAATCATATTCCTTATAGCACTATTAGCTATCATTATCTCAAATGCAGGCACCAGTCCACCATTTACGGCAGGAATAAGTTGTTGGGAAACAACACATTGAATTATCATCGAAAGCTGAACTCTAATCTGTTGTTGCTGATTAGCCGGAAATATATCAATAATTCTATCTACTGTCTTTGCCGCCCCAACAGTATGTAACGTAGAAAATACTAGTTGTCCTGTCTCTGCTGCTGTAAGTGCTGTTTGTATTGTTTCAAAATCTCTCATCTCACCTAAGAGAATTACATCTGGTGATTGTCTAAGTGCTGCTCTTAATGCCTTTGCATAATCCTGTGTATCCTGTTCAATTTCTCTCTGGCTTACTATACTTTGCTTATGTCTGTGAATGTACTCTATAGGGTCTTCAATGGTAATAATATGTTTGTGCTGTGTTTTGTTAATCTCATCAATAACACAGGCTAACGTAGTAGATTTACCACTGCCTGTAGGGCCTGTAACCAGACAAAGTCCCTTATTCTTCTTAGTCATCTCCATAACTGCTTTAGGTATGCTTAATTCACTAGGCTCAGGTAAATCGAAGTTAACTACTCTAAGAACTGCTGCAAGTGAACCTCTCTGCTTATAAGCATTGCATCTAAATCTTCCTAATCCACTTACCGAAAACGAGAAATCATCATCTCCTGTTTCCTTTACCCTTGGAGATTTTCTTTCCTCATATCTAGATTCAAAATATATATCATATATCTCATCTATTAGTTTCTCTGTCTCATGAAAATCTAATTTTGTTTCTGTAAATTCACTGATTTTGCCCTTAATCTTAATGGACAGCGGACATCCAGCGACTATAAAAATATCCGAAGCCTCTTTATCCATTGCATATTGAAGAACATTTTTAATATTATAATCCATCGCACTATCCTATTCCTGTGCTGCATCTGCACATTATTTACTTTATTTATGCTTCTCCATCCCATAGGTCTGGAATATCTTCACCGATATTAGTCCATGAATCGCCCTGCTGTAAACAGTAAGATGTTATATCATATCTCTTGGAAAAATCTTTATCATGAATTAAAATTTTAACATTTATTGATTGTTCATCATTTAACTCTACTGAAAATTCTGCTGTCATACCATCATCACTAGCATTAACCGTAAACTTGGTTACTGTTGATGACTCCAGATACTGTTTTACACTAGACATATACTCTGACTCATCATCATCTTTAAGACTTTTTAGCTTTATATCTATATCAGATATAATTTCCTGTGCCTTTGAATCTGCCTGATAATATTGAGCTACATAATCTGCATTTTTATTCGTCATATTCAAATCTGCATTAGCTGTTGAGTACGAAAGTACTCCAAAGGTTGTGAGACATAAGACTACAAATATCATCAAAACTGATGTCATCCCTGTTCCAACCTGAAAATGAGAACTATTCTTCATCTTATTGCTCCTTTCTAGAAGCATACTGGCAACCATCAAGACTATAGATTGATACATCTTGTTTGTATACATCAATGCTTATATAATATAATGCTCCTGAAGCTAACTCCTGCTCATTAACCTTATAATACATGGTATATTTAGAATTACTGTAATCCGATACATTCCAGTTTTCATCATAAAATATGCTTTTTTCACCTGTAATATCCGAACTTACCTCTGACTTAATTGTTTCCATTAATAATTGTGCTTCAATTCCTGCATTCGTCTTCTCTGTACTTAGATTACTCTTATTATGCGCTGTTACAAATAATTCCATTGTTATTACGGCAGACACCGAAAAGAATAAAATAACGATTATGAATTCAGTTAAAAAAGCTCTTGTTTTACCTGTTCTGTCCATTCCAACTCCAATTCTGCCAAAGGCTTAATTATCGCTTCTAAGTGCAACACTTATTGATTGTTCTCTATTGTTAGAGTCTGTTATTGTAAATGTAAAAAGCTTTTTAGCCTCATCTTTTACAATGTCAAAGCTATTTAGTTTCATAATCTTATCACCAAAGTCATTAGTAAACTCATCTCCTTTTATAATTGTGGTCTCCTTTAAATAACCATCTTTATAAAAAAGAAGAGTTTGAATTGTTTTTCCTTCTGTATCCTGTTCCATAACTAATGCTTCAATTCCATTAATTTCATCTACATACACTGCATTTTTATTGTCATAGCTTCTAACTTTATTCGCAACATATGAAAGAGAAGTCCTTACATCACTATTATTGCTGTCATTGTTACTTATCTCATTATAAACATTTGAACCTATCATAATAAGTAATACTGATAATAATGAGAATATCGCAAATAAAATCATAACAAATATTATGTCAATAGAATGACGTTTCTTTGAATTATATTTACCCATGTTATTTTTCCTCCTTTATTGTAAATATGCTTACAGAAGGTCTGATATTTGAGCCTGATGGTTCATATAATATCTCGTATTTGTTATGGTCATAAGTTATTCCATAATGCTCTTCCAAATACTGTATAGACGGAGGATAACTTCCCTCTATTGCATAACATTCTATAACAGCTGAATTAATCGACTTAACCAGCGCAGAAGTCTGTTGATTGCTAACGTCATTTGAAACATTTCCAAATGCATAATTGAAGTATAAAAGAAATGCAACAAACAACACTACCATCAAAATTGTACCCTTCATTGAAAGGTGCTTTTTTTGTTTGTATAAATGCATATTAATCCTCACACCCCTCTATCCTATTGATGACATAATACTTGCAAGTGGAAGCATTACTGACAATAATATACCGCCAATAATTAGTGATAATACTGCAACTATAGCCGGTTCAATATATGCTAGTAACTTTTCAATAGCATCATCTACTTCTTCATCATATATATCGCTCATATGCTGCATTACACTATCTAACTGTCCTGCTTTAAATCCTACATTAATCATTCTGTTTTGTAGGCCAGTAAACATATTAATCTGCATTAAAGCTTCTGGAAATGATGAACCACTTTTTAATAATTCACCACATTTTTCAATTTTTTCTTTAGCAAGCTTATCTGTAACAATACCAGGTGCCATCTCTAAAGCTTTCTCAATATCATAACCACTTGATAACATCATTGATATTACAGATGCAAACCTTCCTGATGCTAATTTATCATTAAGACCTTTTAAAAGTGGTAATTTAGTTGCTACTTTAAACAGGAAATTCTGTCCACCGCATTTGTATATAATATAGCATACAAGCATAATAACTATAATAATTCCAACAAATATAAATGCTCCTATACCAATATTAAGTCCCGCATTCATTATTGCTTTACCTGATGAACTCATCTCTGTTCCAAGATTATCAAAAACATTCTCAAATATTGGCATTACTCTTGTTACTAATACTGCAATAATTGCAGCCATCATAAGGATAAGTAAAATTGGATATGTAACTGCCGATTTAATAGATTTCTTAATCTTTGCTTCTCTCTCATAGTATATTGTCAATGATTTAAGTACATCATCAAGCTTACCAGATTCTTCTCCTATGTGAACCATATTAACCATATAGTCAGGAAATACTCCTACTTTTTTAACTGCCTTGTATAGTGATCCTGTATCTTTTACACCTTTGCTAATAACTTCAAATAATCCTCTTGCATTAGTATCTTCACAGCTCTCACATAATGTATCCATACCATCATATAAAGGTATACCTGCTTTAAGTATTAATGAAATCTGTCCGCAGAAAGTCGCTATCTCTCCTGCTGGAATATAATTATTATTCTTGTTTTGCTCTGCCATCTTAAGCCTCCCGATTTTATTTAATATTTTATCGCGCCTGTATAACTACTGCCTGTTGCTCCTCCAGCACCATAGGTCGCATCATATCTGTACCAGTTACCATCATAGTAGACTTCATTCCATGCATGCGCATAGCCATCTAGTTTACCATATATTATTCTGCAGGGTATTCCTATCGACCTGCACATAGCTGCCATTAGAGATGAATAATCTGAACATATACCTTTTTTTGTTGAAAGGGTGCTTGCAGCACTAGGAATATATCCTGACAGACTTCCTGATAATATTGAACTGGCTTTAGTTGTATCATATTTAATATTCTTAATTATGTAATTATATATTGCTGTAACTTTGGATTTATCACCTGACTCAGCAGCTGATAATTCATAAGCTAAGGTTACTAAACTGGAACTCTTATTAAATGCTACACCCTGATTATTATACAGGTATGGAATGGTTGCACTAGCAAGATTAGCTGTAAACTGTGCTGAATTTTTCTCTGTATACTTTGTACCCGTAACATTCTGCATAACACGAACCTTATAACCTATACTTCCATTCGTAAGTGGAAAAGCTTCAAAGCCTCCTGTGTTCTCCAATATGTATTGAACATAATCTGAACTTCCAGAACCATAATAAATAAGTATCTTATTCTTAGTACCATCATTAGGTCCCTTTACCATTATGTATCCCTGCGAAACATTGCTCGTATCAATAACAAAACCATTAAGGCTTGTCTGGACATTGCCTGTAGAGGCCTGCTTTAGCGATATAGTATATGAAATATCAGGCTTTGATGTTGTAGCCTGTGTAACCTTTTGAGTAGTTGTCTGTTTAGCCGTTGTATCCTTAGTTGGAGCATTTGTTGGCTTAACTGTAGTTGTATCTTTATTCTCAGAAGAAGTTTCACCAGAAGTATCTTCTATTGTAGTATTGTCAGAAGATGACTCGGACGAATCATCCTGTGACACCAGAGTTGTTGTGTCATCTACAGTTGTTACCTGATCACCTCCGTTATATTCTGTCAAAGCATCAAGAGGTGAAGATTCATTACAACTACATGCTGTAAGATTTACTCCTATAAGTACTACGGCAATAATAACGACTAAAAGTGATACATAACTGTATTTACTTTTTATCAAAATCGTTTCTCCTTCCGCATTTATCAAATTAAATATATAATAAATATACCTTTATTATTATTTTTTGTCAATGATAGTGTAAACAACACAAGCCGTTATTCATATACTTTAGTGTAATCAAAATTTGGAGGAACAAATATGAGTGATTTAGCTGCTACACAATGTGGTGGACCAGAAACAGGATGCGGATGTGGATGTGGAGGTAGATGTGGCATGGAAAATGGCTGTGGCTGTGGTAATAATGCTGGCGGCGGCTGTAACTGCATCTTCTTAATTCTTATCTTATTATGCTGTGGTGGAAGCGGTTTTGGTGGTTGCGGCAACGGCTGTGGCTGTGGTAATGATATACTCCCTATCTTACTTATCCTTTTATGCTGCGGTGGCTGTGGCTCAGGTTTTGGCTGCTAATAAACGCCTGCCTGTTGATGAGATCAATACGATTTATGAATATGATCAGAACTGTCTTGAAAATTCAGGCTGCATAGGCGACAATATGTTGTCACTTCTTCTCTGTCTTTACTTTTATAACTTCTATAAAAGCAATTGCTATCTACATAAAGGTTGAAGAATTAAAAAATACTTTAAATTTACCGGCAAAAGCGCCTATTCTCCACTCCTCCGATTCATTTATTGATGAAATCAAAAAATATCTTGATGAATCTCAATTAGAATCTTTTGAAATGTTTGATACCATTATGTCTATGATGTCAATGTTCAAAGAAAGCTCTGGTGACTCGGGGGAAGGTGGTAATATTGATCCTTACGAATTCATAATGAATATGATGGCTGCAAAAGAAAATAATTCTGATTAATAGAAAGGTGTGTTTATAAATATGGCAGAAAATGATTGGCGCAGTAGTCCTATACTTAAAGGAATATCAGCTGAAAAGCTGGATGTTTTAGTAAAGCTTTTAGAAGAATCCAAAAGTAAAAGTCCCAAAGAATTAATCCCATTTTTTATTGCAAGTACTACAGATGCTAACAATAAGGGAATCACATTTACAGATGATGAAACTGATCTTATTCTAAGTGTACTCAAAACAGGAATGACTGAGGAAGATATCAAAAAAATAGAAACCATACGAAAGTTATCTCGTATGATTTCTAAAAAGAAAAAATAGCTATTTTAATTTTGGTAATATTGTATTCCAAACTAATGTAAGAAGATTATTCTGGCAAAAATCGTTGTGTGAGGTAATTGTTACAGTAGCATCATAATCTGGAAGTACTATTCCAAACTGACCATATAATCCGTCCATTCTATAAGAATTCGGTACTGAATTGCGCCAGAACTGATATCCGTATCCGCTCTGTACCTCTATATGGTCCCAGTTAAATGGATTTGCTATCTGTAGCTTAGAAGCTTCTTCAATGTATTCTTTTGGAATTAATTGTTTACCTTTATGATTTCCCTCATTAAGCAATAACTCAGTGAATCTGGAAAGTTGCTCTGTTGTAAGGTGAAGTCCTATATAACCTTTATTGACGCCTCTAGGACATGAATCCCATTGTGGATTAAAAATTCCAAGAGGTGTAAATAATCTATCCATTAGATAATCTCTAAGTTTCATTCCAGTTTTTCTCTGGATTAATGAAGATAGCATATAAGTTGCTCCATTATTGTACATAAAATGTGTACCAGGTTCCTCTATGAATTCAATTTGGAAAAAGCGTTTTTCCCAATCTTCATAGAAAGGCGGTTGTATATAATGTACAAGTAATGGATCTTCTTTTTGCCCAGTACACATCATAAGAAGGTGCCTTACTTCAAGTTTTTGCAAATACTCATTAGGATTCTGTGGGGCCTTATCACTGAATAAATCAATGATAAGGTCATTTATTCCAAATAGTCCTTCTGATATAGCTATTCCAACAGCTACTGATGTAAATGATTTGCTGACAGAATACACTTGAACGAAGTCATCTGAACGCCATCTATGCGTTGCAACCGTTTCTCCATGCTGCTTAACAACAATTCCATAAACACTTAGATGCTGTTCTGTGACACATTGTCTAAAATCAAGTAACATATCATTATTCATATGACTTACATACCTTTCTATAGGTTTTATTTCATTACAATGTTTACAATTCTACCAGGGACATAGATTTCTTTAATAACATCTCCCGTAAGCTTATCAGCAATTGCTTCTTTTCCCATCTTAATTGCATCATCTTTAGAAATATCAGCTGGAATCATGATTACAGTCTTTGTCTTTCCATTAATCTGAACAGCAATCTCAATCTCATCATCTTTCATATCATCTTCGCTAAATTCTGGCCAGCCATTTGACGCATCAAATACGCTTGTATTATGTCCTAACTGTGACCATAATTCTTCTCCAAGATGTGGTGCAAATGGAGCTAAAAGTGTAACGGCTGCTTCAAGTGTTTCTTTATCCATTCCACCTGTTGTCTTAGCCATATCTATCATCTTGTTGTTATATTCCATAAATCCACTAATTACAGTATTAAGGCTGAAACTTTCAAGACGCTGTGTAATATCATATATCATCTTATGTCTTAACTTAACCATTTCCTTTGTTGCTGCAATATTTGCATCTTTACTATCCATAACAAGATTCCAAAAACGATTAACAAAACGATAAACTCCGTCAATTCCTCTATCATCCCATTCTGAATCAAGTTCAGGTGGTCCTACAAAGAGTTCATATAATCTAAGTGAATCGCATCCATAATCTCTAACAAGATCATCTGGAGAAACAACATTTCCCTTTGATTTACTCATCTTAATACCATTTTTACCATTAATCATTCCCTGATTAAAAAGCTTTGTAAATGGTTCATCAAAATCTACAACTCCTATATCACTAAGGAACTTGGTATAGAATCTTGAGTAAAGAAGATGAAGAACTGCATGCTCTACTCCACCAATATACATATCAACTGGAAGTAATTTATCTGCTTTTTCTCTATCAACTAAAGCCTCTGTGTTCTTACTGTCTACATATCTTAAGAAATACCATGAAGAACCTGCCCATTGTGGCATTGTATTAGTTTCTCTTTTAGCTGGCTTTCCACATACTGGACAAGTAGTATTAACCCATTCGTGAATATCTGCAAGTGGTGATTCTCCTGTACCTGTTGGCTGATATGATTCAACCTCTGGTAAAAGCAATGGAAGTTCTTCCTCTGGGACTGGAACCGCTCCACAATGCTCGCAATGTATAATAGGAATAGGTTCGCCCCAGTAACGCTGTCTTGAGAATACCCAGTCTCTCAACTTATAATTGACTGTTCTTTTACCAATACCACGTTTTTCAAGCATTTCAGGTACATTTTTCTTAGCATCTACTGAATTCATACCATTGAATTCTTCTGAGTTAATCATAATACCAGGCTCTGTATATGCTTCTGTCATATTTTCCTGTTCAATGCCATCTTTAGCTATAACCTGAATAATTGGAATTCCGAATTTGGTAGCAAATTCAAAATCTCTATCGTCATGCGCTGGAACACACATAATTGCGCCTGTTCCGTAGTCAGCAAGAACATAATCCGAAAGCCAGATTGGTACTAACTTGCCATTAATTGGATTAACTGCATAACTTCCTGTAAATACACCTGTTTTTTCTTTATCTTGTAATCTGTCAACAGATGATTTCGTTGATGCCTTGTAAATATATTCTTCAACTTCAGTTTTCTGCTCTTTTGACGCAAGTTCTTTAGCCATAGTATGTTCTGGAGCAAGTACCATAAATGTAGCGCCATATAAAGTATCTGGTCTTGTTGTATAAACAGTAATATTCTTATCTGTTCCATCAACCTTAAACTCAACTTCAGCACCATATGATCTTCCAATCCAATCAGCCTGCATCTTCTTAACTTTTTCTGGCCAGTCAAGTTTGTCAAGATCTTCCAGTAATCTATCTGCATATGCTGTGATTTTTAACATCCACTGTTTAAGGTTCTTCTTAGTTACAGTAGCTCCACAGCGTTCACAACATCCATTAACAACTTCCTCGTTAGAAAGACCTGTCTTACATGAAGGACACCAGTTAATTGGCATTTCTTTTTCATAAGCAAGACCTGCTTTAAACATCTTAACAAATATCCATTGTGTCCACTTATAAAAATCAGGATCAGTTGTATTTACTTCCATATCCCAATCATATATTGCAGCTATCTCATTAATTTGTCTCTTAATATTAGAGATATTCTCTGCCGTTGACTTTTTAGGATGTACTCCCATCTTAATTGCATAGTTTTCTGCTGGAAGTCCAAATGCATCCCAACCCATTGGATGAATAATATAATATCCTTTAAGCATCTTGTATCTGCTCCATACATCACTGATTACATAACCTCTCCAGTGACCTACATGAAGTCCACTGCCTGATGGGTAAGGGAACATATCAAGACAGTAATACTTTGGTTTTGTACCATCATTAACATTAATAGGATTCTTTTCCCAATTGTCATGCCATTTTTTTTCGATTTCCTTATGATTATAAGGTGTTGCCATAGTTGATTCCTCCATTTTTCTAAACGAGCTTAGGCTCGCTAATTACTTATGTTTTAAGAATGATTTACATCCTTTTCTAACTTCACTACTGTGCCAGATAATTCTCATAATTCAAAAAAATTCTCTAGCATAGTAACTAAGCTACTATACTAGAGACGAATAATTAGATTCGCGGTACCACTCTACTTCACATATAATGTGCACTCATTATTCTATAACGTGAATCACACGCCCATAGCTACTATCTTCACTATAGGAACTCAAAGGCGAGTTGGGAGATTACAGTACTGTCTCACACCAAACGACAGCTCTCTTGAACTTTACTCTCTTAGTACTCCTTGTCACTGTTTTTATTATTTTACTCAACAATTTTAACATACTAATTTCATTTGTCAAGTGGCTGCGTTAACAAGGAATCATAAAGTTTCATCTACTATAACACCAGTTGCATCTTCACTTGATATCTTCTGATTAGCAATTAGTGAATTAATATTCTGTTTTAGTTTATTCTCTACTGCAATAGTGGTTGTATCCCTAAGAATAGTACTGTTGCTATTCGCATTAATATTATTATCTGACTTTTCATTTAAAACTTCTTCTTTACTCTTTGACTCTTCAAGTTCTTTTGCTTTCTTTTCTTCCTCATCTTTCTTATCCTGTGATTCTTCAAGCTTCTCTTTATCTTCCTTGGCCGCCTCATCTATACTGTCCTTTGCATCTTTGATAGCCATACCTATTATTTCTTTACTTGCTGCCTCTTTTATAGCTGTTGCTTCTTTTACCGCATCTGCCATATCATGAGTCTTAAGCCTGTCAATTTCCGAAGAAGTAATACTTTTCAACTCACCCTCCAGGTCTTGTGTAGAGTTGTTGTAAATTTGATTCCATTCATATTGCATATCACTAACATGAAGAGCATCTTGTTGAAACTTTGTAGGCTCACCTATGTCACTTATTCTCTTTTTTTCTTCCTCTGTTAACTTGTCTAATCTTCCCTCTCTGGCAAGATCCTGTTTTTTCTCTAACAGCTTAAAATCTGCATATTCCTGACTATCAGGCTCTACATTATATTCATCTAAAAGCTTGCCCTGTTCTGATTCAAGTCTGCTAAGTTCTTCCCCTGCCTGAGCCTTTGTATTTTGTAACTCTTTTACACTTTCTCTTGAACCCTGAAGTGAATCATCCATCTGCATATCATTCTCAAAAACATTTAAAAGCTTCTTTACGGCTTCCTTGCCAGCTTTTGCCCTTTTTTCATCTGCTGTAACAGTAAAATCCATCTTTAATCCATTGGCATTGATTGACTTATTCTTAGTTACCTTTGGACTGATATCCCCTCTGGTATTATTTCTAAACATCAATCCATCATTATTTTCATTTAATCGTAATGTCTGCATAAAAACCTCCATGTCTTAAGCACTATACTATATATTACTATAAAGTGACTATATAACTTAACTGTTAAGTATATCGTCACTTTATATTTTGATATTAATAGTTATATCTAATTTTCTGTATTTGCTACACTTTTTTCTTGTTTGCAAATATCTTCTGGAGCCTGTTCATATCTTATAAATGAATACTCATATTCTCCAAGTCCACCTGTCATTGCCCTTAGTGTAGTTGAATATCCATATAGTTCAGATGCTGGTATCTCAGCCTCTATCAATTTTTTCGAGTCTTCAACTGGTGTCATACCAAGGACTCTTCCTCTTCTCTTATTTAAATCTCCCATGATATCACCTGTAAACCTATCTGGTACATTTACTTTAAGGCTCATAACCGGCTCTAGCAAAACTGGTGAAGCTTCCATAAATCCAGTCTTAAATGCTTGTATCGCTGCCATCTTAAACGCCATCTCTGATGAATCAACAGGATGATATGAGCCATCAATAAGTGTGGCCTTTATTCCAACCACTGGATATCCTGCAAGTGGACCTCTAGTTGTACATTCCTGAATGCCTTTTTCTACAGCTGGAAAGAAATTCTTTGGTACAGACCCGCCAAATATAGTTTCTTCAAATATGTAAGGCTTATTAAGGTCGCCTGAAGGCTCAAATGTCATCAAAACATCTCCAAACTGTCCATGACCACCAGACTGCTTTTTATGTCTTCCCTGAGCCTCAACTTTTTTTCTAATTGTCTCTCTGAATGCAAATCTTGGCTTAAACAGTTCTATTTGCACTTTGTACTTTTCTGCCAGTTTACTTACACATACCTCAAGCTGCTGATCCCCTATACCATAAAGGAGCATTTGCTTATTCTCTTCATCATTAACCATCTTAAGGGTAAGATCTTCAATCGTAAGCTTCAGCAATCCCTGAGCCGCTTTATCTTCCTCTCCTTTATTCTTACATGTATATGCCATAAATGTATAAGGTACTGACATAGTAGTTGGATGATAAACTATTGGGAATCCTCTGGTTGCCAGAGAATCGCCTGTTCTTGTACTAGTTAGTTTACCTATTGCACCAATGTCTCCAGCATATAATTTATCTACCTCTATTACATTCTTTCCTCTCATTACATATAATTTACTAAGCTTTTCTTCTATATCTTTACCTGGATTATATACCACATCATCTGTCTTTAATATACCCGTACAAACCTTAACTAATGAGTATTTACCTACAAATGGATCCATAATAGTCTTAAATACATATGCTGAAACCGGCTTTCGGCTATCTTTATCTGCTAACACCTCTTCACCTGTGTTCTTGTTAGTTCCTTTCTTAAATACCTCTGCTTTCTCTGGTGAGGGAAAATATTTATCGAAGGATTGTAAAAGCATATTTGCTCCAAGCCCTAAAATTCCAGAGCCAATCTGAACTGGAACAATATTACAGTCTATAACTTCTTTTCTTAATGCTAAAGATATCTCACTCTGTGTAAATTCTTCGCCTGCAAAATACTTTTCCATTAATTCTTCACTAGTCTCTGCAACTGCTTCCATAATCATATCTCTGCAAGGTGTAAGCTCTGAATTAATGCCTGATGGTATCGGCCCATCTGTGTATTCTCCATTCTTTGTAAATCTTCTTCCTCCCATCTTAACAACATTAATGAATCCTGTAAATTTATTATCTTCATATATTGGAAGATGAAATGGAGCTATCTTTTTACCATAAATATTCTTAAGTTCACTAACAATAGTCATATAATCAGCATTAGGATCATCCATACCAGTCACAAAAAATATTCTTGGAATCTTTCTTCTTTCACATATATCCCATGCTTTCATTGTTCCTACTTCAATGCCTGATTTGGCATTAATAACGATAACAGCTGCATCTGCTACACTCATAGCCTCCTCTGCCTGACCTACAAAATCAAAATATCCAGGAGCATCAAGTATATTAATCTTTAGGCCTTCCCACTCTATCGGTACTACAGATGCATTAACTGAAAATTGTCGTTTAATCTCTTCCTTATCGTAATCGCTAATAGTGTTACCATCTGCAATCTTACCCATTCTGGCTATAGCACCTGTAACATATGCTATGGCTTCAACCAGAGTGGTCTTACCCGCCCCTCCATGTCCGAGGAATACAACATTTCTAATCTGTTCTGTCTTGTAAATATCCATACATTTACCTGCACGTATGCCGATTAAAATTTGAAGTGATACGACACCGCACTTTTCCTTTTTTATTTTCCTTTTTAATACTTCCTGATTGTCTCACTTCTGACAAGAACAACGTTAACTATGAATATATTTTACTCTTATTTTACTATATTTACAAGAGTAAAAGTGCCTGTTAATTAGGAATTTACTTTAAAGCGTAAAACTTTAAAGTAATAGAGTATTGACACGAGAGATTTGTGGGAGTACAATTACATCAAATAATAACAATTTTAGAATGGAGATAAACATATGATTATAGTAATGAAACCCGGAGCTAGCAATGAATCTATAGCTTCTGTTCAAAATTTAATTGAGAGTAAAGGTTTAAAAACTCATCTCTCTGTAGGTGACCAAGTGACTATCATTGGTGTTGTGGGTGATAAAACACGCCTTGATTCAGATAATATAGCCCTTGCTGATGAAGTCGATAAGGTAGTTCCTGTAACCGAATCTTATAAGTTGGCTAACAAGAAGTTCCACCCTGAACCATCCACAATTAAAGTGGGTAATACCTTTATTGGACCAGATAATCTTACAATTATGGCTGGTCCATGTGCTGTTGAGAGTGAGGAACAGCTTCTAAGCACTGCCCATGCTGTTAAAGCGGCGGGTGCTAACTTTGTTCGTGGTGGTGCATACAAACCTAGAACTTCTCCATATTCATTTCAGGGCCTTGAAGTCGAAGGACTTAAGTATATGGCTAAGGCACGCGAAGAAACTGGACTTAATGTAATCTGTGAAGTTACTAGTGAACGTGCGATTGAAGCTGCCGCCAAATATGTAGACATGATTCAGATTGGTGCAAGAAATATGCAGAATTTCTATTTGTTAAAAGAAGCTGGTAAATCTGGTATTCCTGTTCTCCTTAAAAGGGGTCTTGCTGCTACTATAGATGAATGGTTAAATGCCGCAGAGTATATCATTGCCGAAGGTAATGAAAACATCGTCCTTTGTGAAAGAGGAATACGAACATTTGAGACAGCAACCAGAAATACTTTAGATATCAGTGCTGTCCCTGTTATTAAGGAAAAGAGTCATCTTCCTATTATTGTGGATCCAAGTCATGCTACTGGTGTTAGAAGTTATGTTGAACCGCTTGCTAAGTCAGCTATTGCCGCTGGTGCTGATGGACTTATGATTGAAGTCCACCCTAATCCTGCCAAAGCTCTATCCGATGGTCCTCAATCACTTACTTTTGAACAGTTTGATAATCTCTGTAAGCATCTTGAGCCTTATGCTAAACTGGAGGGAAGGAGTTTTAGATGTCAGTAATAACTATTGGATACATTGGTTTAGGTCTAATTGGTGGTTCGATTGCCAAAACCTTTAGAAAATTCTATCCAGATTGTAAACAGATTGCTTTTAATCGAAGTGAATCTGCAAGAATTGATTCCGTATCAGATGGTACTATTAATATTGCTACAGATAAAATTGATGATAATTTCTGTACCTGTGATTATATTTTTCTTTGCACTCCTGTACAATATAATATTGATTATCTCAGAATGCTAAAGCCTCTTATAGCTGACTCCTGTATAATAACTGATGTAGGAAGTGTTAAAGAGAACATTCATGAAGCTGTTATTGCTGAAAAAATGGAATCTAATTTTATAGGTGGTCATCCTATGGCTGGTTCTGAGAAAACAGGATATTCCAATTCTTCTGACCATCTTATTGAAAACTGTTACTATGCAATTACACCTACTAAGGCTACAACACCCGACAGTTTAGGAAGATTTCGTGATATAGTTTTAAAACTAGGTGCTATTCCTGTTATTCTTGATTATAAAGAACACGATTATGTTGTAGCAGGAATAAGTCATCTTCCCCATCTCATAGCAGCAAGTCTTGTTAACTTAGTTAGGGATAATGATTTAGAATCACAGACTATGAAACAAATTGCTGCTGGAGGATTTAAGGATATCACGCGAATTGCTTCTTCTTCTCCTGAAATGTGGGAGCAAATATGTATGAGCAATCCTGGTAATATCTCATTACTATTAGAAAAATATATTGAATCTTTAAATCAGATTAAAGAAGAACTTGATAATCATGAAGAAGGTAAAATCTTTGATTTATTTACGAAAAGTCGCGATTACCGTTCGTCTTTCTCCGATAAGAACTTAGGTCCTATCAAAAAAACTTTTGCCGTATACTGCGATATTATTGATGAAGCAGGTGCAATTTCAACAATTGCAACAATACTTGCAAGTAATAATGTAAGTATAAAGAATATAGGTATTATCCATAATCGTGAATTTGAAGAAGGTGCACTAAAGATTGACTTTTATGACGATGAATCTGCTGACAAATGCGTCAGTCTATTGACTAGACACCATTACAATATCAAAAAAAGACGCTAGGCGTCTTTTTTTGATTCTATAAGCAGTAATTTACCATCTCTTACTGTAATTGTTGCTTCTTCATCTATTATCTCATTACTTATTCCTAACCTAAATGTCTTTTCTGTATCAAAATCAAAATTATTAAGAGGATACTTTAATCCTGTAAGTGTAATACCATATGCACTTCCATCAAAAGGTACTAAAGAAATATAATATCCATACTGTTCTGACTTTTTTATCTTAGTTTCCCCTGTAATGATACTAATTCTATTAATACTGTCTATAATATAAGCATTAATATTATTCATATGTGCTTTCAAAAGAATAAACATATTAGAGATGGTATGGTCAAATCTTGAACCCATTCCTCCTAATATATCTACATCTGTACATTCTAGCTTTATTACCTGATTAAGTGCCGCCTCTGTATCTGTATCATCCTTTTCTGGATTATACTTAACTATAGTAATACCTGGTACATTCTCATATTTTTTAAGCACCTCATGACTAATTGTATCAAAATCTCCGACGATATAATCCGGCTTTAAGAAAAGCGATCTGGCATACGCCAAACCGCCATCAACAGCTATTATAATGTCATATTGCTTATCGCAGATATATTTTCTGGCAAAGTCGATATCTAAACTTCCGCCAGTTATTATTAAAGCTTTTTTATACATCATATTCTCCAAATATTTTCTTCATCTCTTTAATGTTCTCTGTAATATCTCCTCTATACAGAGCAGAGCCTGAAACTATAACATTAGCGCCAGCATCAAGAACAGTTCTAACATTGGCAGCAGATATACCTCCATCTACTTCTATGTCAACATCCAATCCTCTATCATCAATTAATCGTCTCAACTCACGGATTTTGCCAGTAGAGGTACCTATGTATTTTTGGCCTCCAAATCCAGGATTAACTGTCATAACTAGAACCATATCAATATTCTCTAATTCATAATCAAGGGTACACAAAGGTGTAGCAGGACTCAGTGCTACTCCAACTCTTGCTCCTGTTGCTTTAATCTCTGCAATCGTTCTGTCTAATTGTGCGCATGCCTCTGCATGAATTGTAATAATATCTGCTCCAGCTTTTCTGAATTCCTCAACATAACGTTTTGGTTCTTCAATCATAAGATGAACATCAAATGGCTTATCTGTAATCTTCCTAATGCATCTTATTACGGGTTCACCAATAGTCATGCTCGGAACAAACATTCCATCCATTACATCTAGATGAATGTAATCCGCACCCGCTTTTTCCATTGTAACAATTTCTTCTCCCAGTCTCGAAAAATCTGAGGCTAAAACCGATGGGGACAACTTGATCATAAAACACCTCCGTAGATTTAGGGGAAAACCCTCTAGTACTTTTTCTTATTCTTGATTTCTTCGTACATAAGTATATAGTTTTTGTATCTTGACTGACTAATAATTCCAGCCTCTACTTCTTCCTTTACCTTACATGAAGGTTCATTGATGTGAACGCACCCCGCGAATCTACATTCACCTTCATATTTGCTTATCTCTGGAAAGAAGTTCTTTAGTTCTTCCTTAGGAAAATCGCATGTATATAATGAGCTGAATCCTGGTGTATCCATTATATATGTATCTTCCTCAACATTGAATATTTCTGTATGCCTTGTTGTATGTTTACCACGCTGTATCTTCTCACTTATTTCACCAGTTGTAACATTGATATCTGGCATTATAGAGTTAAGCATTGATGATTTTCCTACACCTGAAGGACCTGCAAATGCTGTTGTCTTACCATCCAAAAGCCTTCTAATCTCATCAATGCCAATATCAGATTTTGCGCTTGCAAACACTACATGATATCCTGCATTTACATATATGTTTCTTAATTCAGTGATCTCCTTCTCCGAAACCAGATCTGTCTTATTAAAGCATATAATTGTATCAATGTTCTGACTTTCCATCATCACTAGAAATCTATCAAGTAGATTAATATTGGGAATCGGACTTTTTATGGCAAATACGACCATTGCCTGGTCAATATTTGCCACTGCTGGTCTTATCAATTCGTTAGTTCTTGGCAGAACTGATATGATATTACCTAACATATTGTCTTCATCCAAAATATCTATCTCAACATTATCACCTACAAGAGGTTTTATGTTTCTGTGCCTAAAAATACCTTTTGCTTTGCATTCATATATGCCACCATGAATTATATGAACATAGTAAAATCCTGCAATGCCTTTAATAATCTTTCCCTGCATTATTTAATTGTACAAGATATTGTACAATCTTTAGATTTGTTATCAGGTGTTATTAATGTAATAACAAATTCTGCTGAAGATGGTGCACTATCAAGACCCTTGATTGTATATGACTGCGTATAACTGTAGTCTGTAGCGCTCCATTTTTTCTTATCAAGTGTTATCTCTTCTTCTATTGTTCTGCTTCCTACTTTATATCTTACCACACCTATTAGTACTCCTGTTGTCATAGAACTATCCTCAGGGAATACATTTTTAGTATCGAGTGTAGCTGACAGCGTGTATTTATTCTCTACTACTGGTGCAGCAGTTGTCTCTTCTTCACCTTTACTAACTATAACACCTACAGTTGTTCCTCTTGGTGCAGTTGTTCCAGATGTAATATCCTGATTGATTACCTTGCCTTTAGCATACTTAGAACTGTATTCTTCGTTAAGAACCTTCATTGAAAGACCCTGTTCTGTGAATAATTCTTTAGCTGCCTCCTGATCCTTACCAACAACACTAGGTACCTGAACATCGCTTGTATCATTGCCTAAACTGATTACAAGTGTTATCTTGTCTCCATATTTAATCTGCGTAGGACTTGTTGGGCTTGTAGAGATTACTTTATCAATCTCTACTTCACTATTATTCTCATATGTTGTCTCAATAGTAAGGTTAAGATTCATAGCTTCTAATTCTTTAGTAGCATCATCTTTATTCTTACCTACTAAATTAGGAATATCATGAGATTCTGGTCCCAAACTAATAACAAGGTTAATTGTTTTATTCTTGTCTACAACTTCATCAGCTGCTATAGACTGTGAAATAACAAGACCTTTTTCAACTGTATTATCATAAGCTGTCTTCTCTACATAGCCTCCAAGAGTATTATCTTTTAGAATCTTAAATGCTTCTTCTTCTGTTTTACCTACAACATTAGGAACTATAGTCTGCTTATCACTAATTGTTGTCTCACCCTGTGAAGATATAGTTGTTGTTTCATTTTCTACTGTACTTCCAGAGCATCCTGTAGCTTTTGTAAATATCAAAATACCTACAATAATAATAACAATACCTGCAACAATACCGCCAATATATACGAACTTATCAAGCTTTGGACTTGCTTCATCGTCAAGCTCACTTTCTTCGTCTATATCCTCATCTTCTGTTGCTTCATCAGTATCTGAATAAATCTCATCATCATCTGGCTTTAATGTTCCTGCTTCCTGTCTGATAATTGATACTTCATCATCTGATATCATAACTGTTGCAGCTGTATTAGTAAGAGGTACTAATTGAACGAAATCTACATCTGGCTCTATCAATGACCTTTTTAGGTCAGCAATAAGAGAAGATACTTTTAGATATCTTCTATCTGGCTTCTTTTGAGTACATTTTTCAATAATCTTCTCAACACTTATTGGTAATTCTTCAACATACTGCTTAGCTGAAGGAAGTTCTGACTGAATGTGCTGTAAAGCTATAGAAACAGTTGAGTCGCCTTCATATGGTACTGTACCTGTAATCATCTCGAAAAGTGTAATTCCTAATGAATATATATCGCTTCTTTCATCGATATATCCACCTCTAGCCTGTTCAGGTGATATATAATGCACTGAACCCATAGCATTAGAGTTAATTGTATTAGCAGATGCTGCTCTTGCAATGCCAAAATCAGCAACTTTTACTTTGCCTTCTCTTGAAATAATTATATTCTGTGGTTTAATGTCTCTGTGAATAATATGATTATTATGTGCTGCTTCAATACCCTGAGCTACCTGAATAGCAATACTAACAGCTTCTTTTACTGGAAGTTTTCCTTTTCTCTCAATATATTTCTTCAGTGTAATACCCTCGATAAGTTCCATAACAATATAATGAATATCATTCTCCTCACCAACATCATATACATTAACAATATTTGGGTGTGAAAGTCCGGCTGCTGCTTGAGCCTCCTGCTTGAACTTAGTTACAAAGCTCTTATCCTCACTAAATTCCTGCTTAAGTATTTTTATAGCAACGTAACGATTTAATTTGTGACATTTGGCCTTATATACATCTGACATTCCGCCAGTACCAATCTTGTCGATAATCTCGTAACGATCACCTATAAACATTCCTTTTCTTATCATGCCTAATAACATCCTTTCTTATAACTCTAATTGGCTGCCTCAGTATTATTAATTAGTACAACAGCAATGTTGTCCTTACCACCTGAATTATTTGCTGCTTCAATTAGTTTATGTACAGTATCTGTGATATCAGTACCTTTATTTACTAATGATTTTAATTCTGAGTCATTAAGCATATTGCTTAATCCATCAGAACACATTAATATTCTGTCATTATCTGCTAACTCAACTTCAAAAAAATCCGCTACAAGATTCTCTGTTGCTCCAACAGCTCTTGTAATAATATTCTTCTTCTCATGGTATCTTGCACTCTCTTTATCAAGTTCTCCAATACTGACCATCTCTTCTACAAATGAATGATCTCTTGTTATCTGTTGAATATTATTATTAATAATATATAGCCTGCTGTCTCCTACATTAGCAACATACATAGAATTGCCATATATCGTTGCTACTACAAGTGTAGTTCCCATACCTTCCATTTCTTCAGAAGACTGGGCTTTCTGCATAAGACTTAGATTCGCCTTTGTAATGGCTTCTTCTATAATTGTTATCGGATTGTCAGCATTTGATTCCCTAACTGATTCTAAAAATGTCTCTACCGTAAAGCGTGAAGCAATATCGCCTGCTTTATGTCCACCCATTCCATCTGCCACAATAAAAAGATTGGGGAGATGTCCTACAGCATCAATTGAGTAAAACACATAATCTTGATTTGATGTTCTTTTCATTCCAACGTCTGTCAACGCAAATGCTTTCATTCTTCTCCCTCCTTACTTAATAAGTGTTCTTCGGAGTAACTTTTTCTTAATTGTCCACAGGCACCTTGTATATCTCTGCCCATTTCTCTTCTTATAGTAACATTAATTCCATTTTTTTCAAGGTTAATTTTAAAGTTTTCTATGTCTATTTTCTGTGATTGCTTAAAATCTCGCTCTTTTATAGGGTTTACAGGTATTAAATTAATATGGCAATTTATTCCTTTAACCAGTTTTGCAAGCTTTAATGATTCTGATTTTGTATCATTTACTCCAGCAACAAGACTATATTCAAAGGTCAGTCTTCTTCCTGTCTTATCATAAAAGTATTTACATGCCTCAATAACTTCGCTAATACTGTATTTATTAGCTATTGGCATAAGCTCACGTCTAGTCTCATCATCTGATGCATGTAATGAAAGGGCAAGTGTAATTTGTAATCCTTCATCTGCAAGCCTTCTAATATTGGGACATAATCCACAGCTTGATAATGTAATATTTCTCTGACTGATATTTAATCCTTTTTCGTCTGATATAAGTCTGATAAATTTAATAACATTATCATAATTATCCATTGGTTCTCCGCTGCCCATCAGAACAATATTAGCAACTCTTTCTCCTGTAATACTCTGAATTCGGTATATTTCATCAAGCATTTCTGAAGGTTCAAGATTTCTCGCCAATCCATCCAGCGTTGATGCACAGAACTTACATCCCATTCTACACCCTACCTGAGTTGAAATACAAACTGAATTACCATATTTATATTTCATAAGAACACTTTCTATGATATTTCCATCAGACAGTTCAAATAAATATTTTTGAGTACCATCTATTTCTGAAGTAAGTATAGAAACAGGATTAAGACAGGTTATCTTAAAATTAGCTTTTAGTTTATCTCTAAGTTCCTTGGATAAATTGCTCATTTCTTCAAAGTCTGTGACTAATTTCTGATGTAACCAGCTATATATCTGACCAGCCCTAAAGCTTTTTTCATTCATTTCTTTAAGTGTTGTGCATAATTCATCATAATTTAAAGATTTAATATCTATTGCTTCCACTTTTGTACCTCATTTTCTACAATTCTCTCTGCATCTTAGCTATAAAGAAGCCATCAGCTTTATTAATGCCTGGGAGAATCTGAATATAACCTTCAGATGTTGTTGTTGAATGTAATTCTTCTGGAAGATATTTGTCTATGGAGGATAGTCTAAATGGATGTTCTTTTAGAAACCATCTCATATTATCATCATTTTCTAACTTATTAGCTGTACAAGTGCTAAAGATAAGTATACCACCTGGCTTAACATATTGCCACACAACATCTAAAATCTTCCTTTGAAGCTCTGCCAGTTCACACACTCCCTGCTTTGAAGTCTTATATTTAATATCCGTTTTACGTCCAATAACTCCAAGACCAGAGCAAGGTAAGTCAGCAATAACTATATCCGCTGTAGATATAGCTGTCTCATCAAGAACTGTTGCATCATATACTTTAGTTGTAATATTTGTTGCTCCACTTCTGTTAATATTTTCTTCTATCATATCGGTTTTATATTCAGATATATCTCTTGCTTCAACACTTCCTGTACCTTTTAGAAGTTCAGCAATATGAATAGTTTTACCTCCGGGAGCTGCACAAACATCAATACATTTATTATTCTCCTTAGGATCGGCAATAATACCTACCAGCATTGAACTTGTATCCTGTATCTGTATATATCCTTCTGTAAATGCTTTAACTTTTGAAATACTGTCATATTTGTCAATTAGAAGTCCATCTTTGCAGATTGAATTATCTTTTACCAAGATGCCCTCATCCTGAAGCATCTTAACAATATCTTCCTTAGTCCGTTTAGATAAATTACATCTAACACTTAACAAATTATCTGTCTCATATATACCCTTTAGCATTCTGGATGTATCATCAATTCCATAATCATGAATCCACTCTTCAAGAATCCATACTGGCATTGAATATGCAACTGATAAATGTAAAACCATATCCTTTGAAGCATTGGGATAGTTAATAACATCAATATTTTTAGCAATATTGCGAAGAACTCCATTTACAAAGCCTCTAAGTTGTGAAAAACCTCTTTTTACTGCTAATTTAACCGCTTCATTACAAGCTGCTGATGCTGGAACCGAATCCATAAATTTAATCTGATAAACTGCCATTCTTAGTATATTTCTAATAACTGGCTTCATTTTTTTAACTTTAACGCTTGAGAACTTATCTATAATGAAATCCAGAGTAATCATTCTTTCAATAGTTCCTTCGGCAAGTCTTGTAATAAATGCTCTCTCATTTTTATCTAAATATTGGTATTTTGTAAGCATCTGTCTTATGGCGATATGACTAAAGCCATCATTTTCTAATACTTCCATGAGAATGTCCAATACAAGTTCTCTTGTATTAACTGAATTAGTCACGGTCTCTTCCTCCAAACAATATTACAAGTCTAAGTAATTGTAATATTGATGCTAAAGCTGCCGCAACATATGTTAATGCTGCCGCTCCAAGTACTTTTTTAGTATGTGATATTTCATCTCCGTAGAGAATACCACCACTTTCGAGTAGTTTTACTGCTCTTGATGATGCATTAAATTCTACTGGAAGTGTAACTATCTGGAATAAAACTGCAAGTGAAAAGCAAATAATACCTGCTGTAATAAGTCCCTGTCCACCTGCACCAAATACTATTCCCAGAATAATTAGAATCCATGAAATACTTGAGCCAAAATTAGCTACTGGAACAAGCGCTCCTCTTATCTTAAGTGGTGCATAGCTTGCTGCATGCTGAATTGCATGACCACATTCATGTGCAGCCACACCAACTGCAGCCACTGATGTTTTTGCATATGTTGAATCTGAAAGATTCAGTGATTTAGTTCTAGGATCATAATGATCTGAAAGTTCACCTGATACATGATTTATTGTAACATCATAAATCCCTTGTGTATGCAAGATTCTCTCTGCTGCCTCAGCACCTGTTAATCCAGAATGTGAGGGTACTTTTGAATATTTGGCATAAGTGCTCTTAACTTTAACTGATGCTATTAACGAAATAACAATACCAACTATAACTAAAATATAGGTTGGGTCAAAATAATAGCCATAAAAATAAGCAAACATACTGTCTCTCCTTTACTTCCCAAGATGGGTAAGTTTCTCTCTTGAATAGCCTCTAAGGAAATCTTCGCTATTCATCCTCTTTTTTCCTTCAAGTTGAAGGTCCTCTATAATTAAAGTTCCCTCACCTGTTATTACTGATATTCCTTTATCAGTAATATTACAAATATCACCAGGAATACCATCAAATGTATCATTTGATACACTTGCTTTCCATATCTTAATTGTCTTATCATTCAGTTTAGTATACGCGCTTGGCCATGGATTAAGACCACGAATCAGTCTTTCAATCTGTACAGCTGATGTAGTAAAATCAATATCTCCAAGCTTCTTATCTATCATCTTTGCATATGTTGATAAAGAGTCATCCTGCTTTGTTCTTATAGCAGTACCTTTTTCAAGCTTTTCTAAAGTCTCAACCATTAACTTTCCTGATAGAACTGATAATTTATCAAATAAGCTTCCACCAGTTTCATCATCTTCAATGGGAATAACAACTGTATCAAGCATATCTCCTGTATCAAGTCCTACATCCATAAACATTGTAGTAATGCCTGTTTCTTTATCTCCATCAATAATCGACCATTGAATTGGTGCTGCACCTCTAAGTCTTGGTAATAATGAAGCATGTCCATTAATGCAGCCATATTTTGGCATCTCAAGTATTGATTTAGGAAGAATTTGTCCAAATGCTACTACTACAATAACATCTGGCTCTATCTCTCTTAATATATTTACGAATTCTTCTTCTCTTACTCTATGTGGCTGATAAACTGCTATACCATTGGCAAGGGCTGCTTGTTTGACTGGAGTATACTGTACTTCCTTTCCTCTGCCTCTAGGTTTATCTTCCTGAGTAACAACAGCTACTACATCATGTCCTGCTGCTACTATCGCTTCTAAGGTAGGAACTGAGAAATCCGGTGTTCCCATAAATACTATCTTCATATAATCCTCATTTCTGCGCTATTCTTCTGACTCATTGGTAGTATCAACCAATTCACCTTCTACAAGGTCTGTGTATAATTTACCATCCAGATGGTCACATTCGTGGCAGATAGCTCTTGCAAGTAACTCTGTTCCTTCTACTTCTATCTCTTTCATATTTCTATCCAATGCTTTAACAATAACATGGTTCGGTCTTGTAACCATTCCAGCCTTGCCAGGAAGACTTAAACATCCTTCTGAATCAGTCTGTTCACCGCTTTTTTCTATGATAACTGGATTAATAAGTACAATTGGATTGTCATCAGTATCAATAACTACTAACCTCTTAAGTATTCCAACCTGTGGAGCTGCAAGACCTACACCGTACGCATCATACATAGTATCAAACATATCATCAATCAGCGTCTGAAGCTTAGGTGTCATCTCTGTTATATCTCTACATGATTTTCGTAATATATCATCTCCCATAATTCTTACATTTCTAATTGCCATATTTTCTTCCTCCGTTTTAGTAATTCCCTAATGGGGTAAAATCAAACTGAATGCTTACTTTTTTAAGACATTCTTCATAAAATATTCTTCCATCTATTATATTCTTTATTCTGACAAGCTCTGCATAATCAGGTTCTTTTAGGTATATTACCTTCCTGTAAATATCATTAATCTTTGATATTGCAGCTTCTGTCGGACCGATAAGCATCATTTTATCAGATTTATTTGAACAAATTATGTCTTTTAAATAATTTGATGCTATTTCTCCTTCTTTTTCATTCTTAGAAGATATAAGTATTGCTAACATATTAGCAAAGGGTGGATACTGCATAATACTTCTATATGCTATCTCCTGCTCATAAAAGCTCTCGTAATCCTGATTACTGGCTGTTATTACTCCATAATTATCAGGACTGTATGTCTGAATAATAACATTACCCGCTTCTGTGCCTCTTCCCGCGCGTCCTGCTGCCTGAGTAAGCAATTCAAATGTTCTCTCTGTTGCTCTGTAATCAGAAGCATATAAAGATAAATCTGCCGCCACTACACCTACTAAGGTTACGTTTGGAAAATCATGTCCTTTAACAATCATCTGAGTTCCAATAAGAATATCTGCTTCATGATTAGCAAATGCCGCTAAAATCCTTTCATGTCCATCTTTTGTTGATGTCGTATCCAAATCCATTCTAAGAACTCTTGCACTATTATACTGTTTTCTAATCATTTCTTCAACTTTTTGTGTGCCAGTTCCAAAAGTTGCTATATATTTAGAGCCACATTCAGGGCAGGTATCAGGCATTGCTATCTCATATCCGCAATAATGACATTTCAAATAACCGACCTTTCCTTTTGACATATGCGCTGTAAGTGAAACATCGCAATGTGGACATTTCATAGCCTTACCGCAAGCTCTGCATGATACAAATCCCGCGTATCCTCTTCTATTAATAAATATCATTATCTGCTGATGTTTACTAAGCCTGTCCCTTATAAGTTCATCAAGTTTCTCACTAAATATGGATTTATTACCTTTTTTTAACTCTTCTCTAAGATCTACTACTGTAACCTCTGGTAATGCTGCATTCTTAGCTCTGCTTAATAAACGATGCAGTACATATTCACCCGTACCTGTTTGGTAATAAGCTTCTATTGAAGGTGTTGCTGAACCAAGTACCACCTTAGAATCTGTCATCTCTGCAATCTTTATAGCAGTCTCTCTTGCGTGATATTTAGGAACATTCTCACTCTTATATGCACCTTCATGTTCTTCATCTATAATAATAAGTCCCAGTTTTTCAAAAGGTGTAAACAATGCTGATCTCGGTCCAATCATTATATCTATATCGCCCTTTTTAGCTCTTTCAAACTGATCAAAGCGTTCTCCACCTGATAAACGTGAATTAATAATACTGACCTTATCGCCAAACTTTCTATAGAATCTCATAACCGTCTGATATGTAAGTGCTATCTCAGGAATCAGTACTATTGCCTGTCTTCCCTCTGATATTACTTTGGAAATAAGTTCAATATATACTTCTGTTTTTCCACTTCCTGTGACTCCATGAATAAGATGAACTCTCTTATCAGATGTGTAAATATCATCTACAACCTGTGACTGTTCTTCATTTAATTCAATATCATACGCTGTAGAGTTTTCAATCTGAACTGGATTCCTGTATAAAGTTGTACTAATAACATCTATCATATCCAGTCTTTCCATAGCCTTTATAGTTGAAGATGATATGGAAAGCTTTCCTATAACTACATCATAATCTATCTGATTCAAATTGATTAATTCCTGAAGTAATCTGGCTCTCGCTGTAGTTGACTTACTTTTAGCAGCTTTAGCTAACTCACTCTCTGCCTGCTCTTTACCCAGCTTTAGCTTTATTGTCTTATGTACCTTGTTATTGACCTTTTTTTTAATAGGTATAACTGTCTTAAGAGCCTGATTCATGGTTCCACCATAATTCTGTCTTATCCATGCCGCAAGCTTAATAAGCCGTGATTCTATCGAAAGACTTCCTGGTACAATACTATTAACTTCCTTTAATCTGCTCTCATCAAACTCAGCAATATCTGTAACCTGTGTAACATATCCCTTAATCAATCTGTTTGCACTACCAAACGGAATATAAACCTGCACTCCTGGCTCTATCTCGCTAAGAAGACTATCTGGTATCTTATACTGAAATGTCTTATCAAGTTTTTCGTGGGAAATATCCACAATAATATTCGCGAACACTATTTACTCCTTATTTTTGTAATTCTACACTTTCAATACAGTTATTCATAAGCATAGCTATTGTCATAGGTCCAACTCCTCCAGGTACAGGTGTAATTGCTAAACATTTTGGAGCAACTTTATCAAAATCAACATCTCCACAAAGCTTATTCTCCTCATTCCTATGGATTCCTACATCAATAACAACTGCGCCGTCTTTAACATATTCTTCTGTTATGAATTTAGGCTTTCCTATAGCTACTACAAGTATGTCAGCCCTTCTTGTAACTTCTTTAAGGTCCTTAGTCCTTGAATGTGCAATTGTTACAGTTCCATTTTCTCTTAACAGTAACAGCGCCATAGGTTTTCCAACTATATTACTTCTGCCTACTACTACACATTCTTTTCCATTAATATCTATTCCAGTCCTCTTAAGAAGCTGAATAATTCCATATGGTGTACATGATACAAATCCCTTTTCTCCTATAGTTAGAGCACCTACATTCATAGGATGAAATCCATCTACATCCTTTAGTGGCGAAATACTCTTAATTACCTTATCTTCATTAATATGCTTTGGTAATGGAAGCTGTACTAATATTCCATTAACATCGGCTCTTTTGTTAAGCTCATTAATTAATTCTAATAATTCAGCTTCTGTAGTTTTCTCCTCAAGCTCATAACTTAATGAATTAATTCCCACATAGGCACAGGCTTTTTTCTTATTGCCTACATACACAGAACTAGCTGGGTCGCTACCTACCTGAATAACTGCAAGTGTAATCTCTATACCAGCCGCTTTATATTCTGCTGCCTTAACTTTAAGCTCATCTTTAATCTCTGCTGATATCTTCTTTCCATCTATTAGTGTTGTCATGTTTTTAATCCTCCGTTTATTTATTTTGTTTTTCTTTGATTATCTCATCTATAATTAACCTTTCATCAAATGGTGTTCTTATACCTTTGATTTCCTGGTAATTTTCATGTCCTTTACCCAGTAATAATATAACCGAATTCTTATCTGTTATGCTTATTGCATGGCTTATTGCCTCTCGCCTATCTGGTATTATAACATAACTTCCATCTGTCTTTTTAATACCCTTACATATGTCGTTAATAATGCTTAAATTATCTTCATCTCTTGGATTATCATCAGTCACTACCGTAATATCCGCATATTCTCCAGATATCTCACCCATTTCGTATCTTCTAACAACTGAACGGTTCCCTCCACATCCAAATACTGAAATAATTCTTCCATCGCAGTACCTTTTGGCTTCCTCAAACATCTGCCTCATGCTCTCAGCATTATGCGCATAATCAATAATAATTCTGCCACCGCCGATAGCTTCAGGAATATTAATACATTCTCCTCTTCCTGCAACATTAACCGTAAGCATTGCCCTGCTTATGTACTTATATTCGATATTCTCAAATACAGCAATGATTATTGCGGCTAAAGCATTATATACATTCACAAGCCCTATTGCATTTATTGTAAATGTATTCCTGATTATACCTTTGGTATCGAATTTAACCTGCATAGTATCCTTAATATATCGGATATTATATGCGCTAAGCATTGACTTATTAGCTATGCCAAATGTGGTAATTATACATTCAGCACCTCTCTTAATCTGGTCAAATCGTTCATCATCGAGGTTGAATACACCTATTTCACACTGCTTAAAAAGTAAGCTTTTGCAATACATATATTCATTCATGTCCTTATGCTCATTGATTCCAATATGATCATGAGATATATTAGTAAATATACCATAAGAAAGCCTCATTCCGAATATTCTATCATACTTTAGTGCTTGAGACGACACCTCTATTATAACATAGGTTACCCCTTGTTCAACCATTTTAAATAAATACTTTTGTATATCTATTGACTCTGGTGTAGTATTCTTCGTTTCATAATAAGCATCATTTATATACACTCCAAGTGTACCAATAACACCCACTCCAAAGCCCGCATGCATCAATATTTCTCTCAGATACCAGCTTGTAGTTGTCTTACCCTTAGTTCCTGTAATTCCTATTAATATTAAACGTCCAGCAGGTCTTTTATAAAACTGCTGAGCAATTAAAGAAAGAACTCTTCTGGTATTATCAACTGCAATTATTGTAAAACTTTTATTCAATATACCTTGTTTAGCAATCAACTGATTGACCTTATGTATTACTTTTAGTTTTTCACTCTCTGATATGATTATCGCAGTAGCTCCAGCATTAATTTCCTCTCCAGATGGTATCATTATCCTTCTTCTTATAAATGAATCCTCTTCTAATTCATCTATTATAGGTATTTTAGCTGGAAAAAATTCTGGTATTCCTAAATCAACTTTAACTAGTATAACTTTACCTCCACTTACTGTTAGATAGATATGTTTTATCCCACTTGCTGTCTCAACACTTATGTTTTTCTTTGTCACAATTCCTTTTTCATAAACATATTTACCTACACACCTTATTCCATTACCACACATTTTTCCCTCGGAGCCATCTGCATTGTACATTACCATCTTACAATCAGCAACAAAAGACGGACATATAAGAATAAGTCCATCAGCTCCTACTGATGTATGCCTAAGACTAAGTTTTTTAGCTAATTCTTTAGGTTCTTCAACGGGCTGCTTAAAGCAATCCATAAATATGTAGTCATTTGACAATCCGTGCATCTTATAAAATACCACTACATTTTCCCACCTTCCAAAAAGCACTATTCATCTCATACTATACAATATGAGCGAATAGTGCCATTGGATACATAATATTTAATTAATATACTTATTATTTTAATAATAAATTTATGACATTTAAAATAATCCTGTAATAACTCCATTATCATTTACATCAATACCATAGGCGGCCGGACGTTTAGGAAGTCCTGGCATTGTCATAATTGAGCCTGTAACAGCTACTACAAATCCAGCTCCGGCTGAAATATATACTTCTCTTACATTTATATCAAATCCAGTTGGTCTGCCAAGCTTTGTCTGATCATCTGATAATGAATACTGTGTTTTTGCCATACAAACTGGAAGATTAGAAAATCCCATCTCTGTAATCTTCTTAAGTGACTTAGCTGCTGCTGCTGAATATGTTACCTGATCTGCTCCATATATCTCAGTTGCTATTGTACTAATCTTATCTTCAAGTGATAAATTATCTTCATATAATAATTTGAAATCACTCTTTTTATGTTCAAGAGTATATATAAGCTTATTAGCAAGTTCTATTCCACCTTCTCCACCTTTCTCCCATACTTCTGAGAGAGCAAACTCGCAGCCTCTGTCTTCACAGAACTTCTTAACAAAAGCATTCTCTTCCTTTGAATCTGTTACAAATGAGTTCAATGTTACAATAATTGGAACATTGTACTTTTGAAGATTCTCAATATGCTTTTCAAGATTAACAATACCCTTTTTAAGAGCAGCAAGATTCTCTGATACAAGTTCATTCTTAGGTACTCCACCATTGTACTTAAGAGCCCTTATTGTAGCAACTAATACAATTGCATCTGGCTTTAAATTAGCTTTTCGGCATTTGATATCAAGAAACTTTTCAGCTCCAAGGTCAGCGCCAAAACCTGCCTCAGTAATAACATAATCTGACATCTTAAGCGCCATTTTAGTTGCCCTGACTGAGTTACAGCCATGAGCAATATTAGCAAATGGTCCGCCATGTACTATAGCTGGTGTATTCTCCACTGTCTGAATAAGATTTGGCTTAATTGCATCTTTTAACAATGCAGCCATAGCTCCTGTAGCATTTAACTGTCCTGCTGTTACAGGTTCTCCTGCAAAATTGTAAGCTACAATTATCCTGCTTAATCTCTGCTTTAGGTCATGCATATCATCTGCAAGACAGAGAATAGCCATAATCTCTGAAGCCACTGTTATAACAAAATGGTCTTCTCTTACCACACCATCCATCTTGTTTCCAAGCCCAACTACAATATTACGAAGTACTCTATCATTCATATCAAGACATCTTTTCCAAACTATCTGTCTTGTATCTATCTGAAGTTCATTGCCCTGCTGAATATGATTGTCAAGAATTGCTGCCAATAAGTTATTAGCTGAAGTTATAGCATGAAAATCGCCTGTAAAATGAAGGTTCAAATCTTCCATAGGAACAACCTGTGCATATCCGCCTCCTGCTGCTCCTCCTTTAATACCGAAACAAGGTCCAAGTGAAGGTTCTCTAAGAGCAATTACAGCTTTTTTATTGAGTCTTCCAAGTGCTTCACCAATTCCTACTGTTGTTGTTGTTTTTCCTTCACCTGCTGGTGTAGGATTAATAGCTGTAACAAGTACAAGTTTACCGTCCTTATTATCTTTAATCTTCTCCCAGTATTCATCAGCAAATTTTGCTTTGTATTTACCATATAATTCGAGGTCATCCTCAGTTATTCCTAACTTAGCAGCTACCTCCTTAATTGGTAACATCTTAGCTTCCTGTGCGATTTCAATATCTGTCTTCATTTCTAAACCTCATTTCTGCGCTAGTGCATCGCGCTTATTCGTATATTTGATTATATTAAATATTCTTCATATATTCTTCAAATTCTACCATAGTCATTAGAACTTTTCTAGGCTTTGTTCCTTCTTCTTCTCCTACCACTCCAGCCTGACAAAGCTGATCCATTATACGTCCAGCTCTATTAAATCCTATCTTGAACATTCTTTGGAGCATACTTGTTGAAGCTTTATCCTTTTCTATTACGAATCTTCCCGCTTCTTCAAAGTATTCATCATTTCCGCTATTATCATCTCTGCCGCTTATATTCTGTTGCTGGGGTACGCTAGATACATATTCAGAAATGCTCTTATCATACTCTGCCTGTCCCCCCTCTGTTGAAAGGTAGTTGACAACTTTTTGAACTTCAGCATCTGATACAAAAGCTCCTTGAAGTCTGACTGGTTTTACATACCCAGATGGATAAAACAGCATATCTCCATTGCCAAGAAGCTTTTCAGCTCCATTCATATCAATTATTGTTCTTGAATCAGTTCCCGATGCAACCAAAAGTGCAACTCTCGACGGAATATTAGCTTTAATCAGTCCGGTTACAACATCAACTGAAGGTCTTTGTGTGGCTATGACAAGATGAATTCCAGCAGCTCTTGCTAACTGTGCCAGACGACAAATTGATTCTTCAACTTCTTTTGCAGCAGCCATCATAAGATCTGCAAGCTCGTCGATAATAATAACTATCTGTGGAAGCTTCTCTGGCTTTTCTTCACCCTGCTGATACTTAATTGTATCAAGTTTTTCATTGTATCCTTTTAAATCTCTGACATTCATATCTGCAAACTTCTTATATCTGTCAGACATCTCCGCAACTGCCCATTTAAGGGTATTAGATGCAAGTCTTGCATCTGTTACTACTGGCTGAAGTAAATGAGGAATACCATTATAAACACCAAATTCCACCACCTTAGGGTCAATAATAATGAATTTAACTTCTGAAGGTTTCGCCCTAAACAAAATGCTCATAATAATAGAGTTAGTAAATACTGACTTACCTGAACCTGTAGTTCCAGCAATAAGCATATGTGGCATCTTGGCAATATCTGCAACAACTACCTTACCTGCAATATCTTTTCCTGCTGCAAATGCAAGCTTAGACTTGTTATTTCTAAGTTCTTCTGATTCTATAAGGTCTCTTAACATAACTGATTCTCTTGTTGCGTTAGGAACCTCTATTCCCACAGCCGCCTTACCTGGTATCGGAGCCTCTATTCTTATATCAGCTGCTGCCAGATTAAGCTTAATATCATCAGAAAGTGACGTTATTCTACTAACCTTTGTTCCTGTTTCAGGTTGTAGTTCATATCTCGTAACTGATGGTCCTTTACTGAAATTATTAACTGTAACTTTTACACCAAAATCATCTAAAATTCTCTGGAGGTTAGCTGCTGTAGCTCTAAGTTCACTATCCGCTCCATTCTTTTTCTTTATTGTACTTTTTGCAAGCAGCGATGTACTTGGAAGCACAAATTCTTTATTTATAGATTTCTTAATTGAAACTTTAGGTGTAATGGTATTTACTGTCTGTTCTTCTGGTATGCCTTCAAATACTGGTGTATTAGAAGTTGGCTCATTACCCGATGAAGCTTTATGTATAGCTGTTCCTCCTGTTGCAAATGCTTTTCTATTCATCTGGTTAAGTGCAGCCTCACTAACTTCGATTTTTTCTTTAGGAGTAAACAGCTCTCCATCTTCTTCCAAGTTATCAAGTTCTATTCTATTATTCTTTACTATGTCAGGCTCTTTAACTCCTGTTTGTGTTCTTACATACTCTGTTCTTTTTGATTCCACAGCTACTGTATTATAAGACTCATCTGCTTCAATATTATTAAATTCATTATCATCATCAATCTCAACATGACCTCTGTATATGTTGCTATGTGGAAAATCTTCAGTAATCTCATGCATTTCATCAGATTCTTTATCTGGGTCTTCAATTCGCACTCCAACTGCAACACCTTTTACGACCTTTTTAGCTCTCTGGTTGGCCATAAATTCCTTATCCTGTTGCCTTCTTTCGGCTGTCTCTCTAATCTTAGATACATCTTGTGCTGCTGTCTCATATACTTTTTTGCTACTCTTTTGAACTCCTCCTATAAATGAGCGTTCGGTAATAACAACCATTGCTATTATCATTACTAGAATATCCACAATATATGCACCTGCTACACTTATTGTATTAATTAGAGCCTTTGCAAACATTCCTCCAACAATTCCTCCACCTATCTTCTCTTTTGCCGATACTCTATAGATATCTGTCAATGTTTTGAGTGAAAGGTCTGAATCTGATAAAAGCTGTAAAAAACAGCATAAGAATATTGCAAAGATTACTCCTGCTATAAACTTAATTATTGCTTTTCGGTTATTGATGTTAGATATCAAAAATGCTGCACTTATAAAAATAACGATTGGAAGAATATAAGCAATAATTCCAAAAACGCCAAACATAAATGCACTTATGTAATCTCCAAGCGGTGGTAACAGTCCAAAATTACTTATAAATAACAATATCGTTACTGTTAATGTTATAAGTAATTTAATCTCATTCCTTAGCTTTATTTCCTTTTCAGTTGGTATATATTTTGGTTTCGCCTGCGCAACATTAGCATTTGACTTAGAATTGCTCCTTGACTTATTATTAGTCTTAGTTCTAGTATTCGTTCCAGTTCTGCTTCTCGCTGCAGGCTTCTTTTTCTGTGTTGAAGCCACTTGTGCCCCTCCTAATCTACTACTTTACAAAGAATCCTATAATTGCAATTGCTCCAACAACGAAGCAGTAATATGCAAATCCTTTGAATTTTTTATCTTTTACAATCTTAAGCATTGTCTTAATGCATATATAGCCTACTATTCCTGCGATTACGGTTCCAATTGCATATTTTACAATCATATCACCGCCTAATGACTCTGAAAACACATCTTTAATATCTAATACTACTGCACCTAAAATAGCTGGTATAGATACTATGAATGAATACTTTACAGCAAACTTTTTATCCATTCCTGTTCCGAGGCATGCTGTTATAGTAGAACCTGATCTTGATATACCTGGCAATGTGGCTATACCCTGACATATTCCAACAAAGGCTGCACTTTTATATGAAGTCTCTTTTGCTTTTTTACTGCCTGTATTAATTGTATCTGCGATTAATAAAACAAATCCTGTAATAAGCAGACATAATCCAGGTACTAGAAGTGTTGTTCCTGCCAATGTCACAGAATCTTTAAACACAACTCCTATAAGTCCTGTCGGAATTGTTGAAACTATAATCAGCATAACAAATTTACGATATGATGACGATATTATCTTCTTGTACTCAACTCCCTGTTCTTTCTTAATTATCTTCTTTACAAATCTATAAATATTGATACATACATCACCAATAATTGCAAAGCCATTAATAATAAGTTCTTTAATATCACTCCAGAAGCAGATAAATACTGCTACAAGTGTTCCCAGATGTAATAATATATCATAAGTTACTGGAATATCTGACATTCCAAAAAATTGTTTAAAAATAGCTAAATGACCGGAACTACTAACTGGAAGGAACTCCGTCACTCCCTGGATAATTCCCATAAATATTGTTTCAAAAACATTCATTGCATTTTCCTCCACATTTGATTTCATTTTATTTTACTATTAAACTTATTTTAATTCAACACTATTTAGAAGTTTTATGGTACAATCATTATATACAAAATTACAAAAAATACAAAGGGAAAAGACATGAAACACAAATTATTTTATAAATTGACAGCATTTGCTATAGCAGCAGCTATATCTGTCAGCACTGTATACGCTGAAACTACTACCACACCTGAATCTACTACTGTAAAAACTGAAGAAGAAACAACTCTTTCTCCACCAACCCTCAAATCCGAAGATGCTATTGTTATGGATGCCGATTCTGGAAAGATTCTTTTTTCACAGAATTCTGATACAAAACACTACCCAGCTAGTTGTACCAAGATTCTTACCGCCATACTAGGAATTGAGAATGGTAATCTAGCTGATACAGTTACAATGTCACATGATGCTATATTTGGTATTGACCGTAATTCAAGTCATATTGCTCTTGATGTAGATGAGCAGCTAACCTTAGAGCAGTTATTATATGGTATGCTTGTTGCTTCAGCCAACGATTGTGCAATGGGCGTAGCTGAATATATTGGTGGGACATTTGATAACTTCTATCAGATGATGAATGACAAAGCTAAAGAACTAGGCGCTACTTCATCGCACTTTTCTAATCCCCATGGACTGTTTGATGAAGAACATTATACTACTGCTCATGACTTAGCAGTCATTATGAGCTATTGTATTAAAAATGAAACTTTCAAAAAAATAATTGGCACTAAACAATATTCTATACCACCAACTAACAAACAAACTGAGACCAGAATATTTAACACTACTAATCTAATGCTTTCTGGCAACGAATTTGCATACTCTGGTATGGTAGGTGGAAAAACTGGTTGGATTGATGAATCTAAGAATAACCTTGTTACTTATACTACACGTAATAATATGAATATAGTAGTCGTTGTTATGGGTTCAGATACTAAAGCTATCGCATGTGAAGATACTACTGCTCTTTTAGATTATACTTTTGGAACTTTTAAAGAATATACTTTTTCATCAGATGATTATTCAGTTAATACACTTGAGGTTGATAACCTTGGTAAATTAATCGTATATACTGCTTCTGAATTTTCAACGGTTGTTGATAAGCAATATGCTGCCAAAGACGTAACTTACAAGACTGAAGCCTTTACTGATTTATCATTACCACTTTCAAAGGATACTCAAGTAGGAAAGCTTATTGTATATGGAGGTAATGAAGAGATTGGTTCTCTTCCGATATATACAAAATACGACATATCTGTTCCCGAAACACAGGAATCACCGAAAACATCATCTGCATCATCTTTTTTTAAAAATGTACTGAATGTACTAAAGGTGATTTTTATTATAGCAGTAATTGTAATTGGTTTATTCTTGATATTAGTTATATTTCTTGTTATGCGAAAAAAAATATACAGAATCAAAAAGCATAGAAAACATAGAAAAAGAAAGTAGATACAAAAATACCCAAGATAGCTAATAAACAGTTATCTTGGGTATTCGTAGTATTATCTATTTTCTTCTAAGTCTAATAACATTCCATGATTTACTCTTAAGTAAAGCTGTAAAGTCTCCATTATCATTCTTAGATGTTCCATTATTAGCTGGAACAACATTATTAGGATTAGTTTCTGTATTAACAGCTTTAAGGTCATCATGTGTAAGTACTATATGTTCTGCAATCTTATAATCTGCAAACTGTCTAAGATCACAAGTTATCTCCATATCTTCTTCAAGATCTTTATTAACTGCAAATATAGTAAGCTCTTCGTTTTCTTCATTCATAATGAAAACTGAATCTACATATGGAGCAGCTCCATAATCCTTCGTGTCATAAACAGGTGATTTAACTATAGTGTTTAATACTGTACCATTACCTAATACACTTGCATGCATATATGGGAAATAAATAGTCTGTCTCCATGCTCCTGTATCAGAAGTCATAATTGGTGCTATAACATTTACAAGCTGTGCAAGGCATGCAATCTTAACTCTATCCGCATGTCTAAGCATTGTTATCAGCATACTTCCAACTAATAAAGCATCTTCAAAGTTATATACATCTTCAAGCTGATGTGGTGCTTGTATCCATTTTTCTAACTTCTGATCTGCTTCATTTGAGTGATACCATACATTCCATTCGTCAAATGAAAGATTAATCTGCTTTTTACTATGTTTCTTAGCTTTAACATAATCGCAAATAGATACAACAGAAGTAATAAACTCATCCATTCCAACACTAGATGCAAGGAAGTTAGGTGTATCATTATTAATATTGTTATAATACTGATGCATTGAAAGATAATCTACTTCATCATAACAGTTATCGAGAACTGTAGACTCCCACTCACCAAATGTTGGCATTCCTAATGATGAACTTCCACACGCAACTAACTCTATAGAAGGATCAAGAACTTTCATAACTCTACCTGTCTCACTAGCAAGTCTTCCATATTCATGCGCTGTCTTGTGGCCTATCTGCCATGGTCCGTCCATCTCATTTCCTAAGCACCATAACTTAATATTATGTGGGTCCTTATATCCATGAGATATTCTAAGGTCACTATAATAACTTCCACTCTTAAGATTAGCATATTCCAAAGCGCTAACCGCTTCTTTTATTCCAGCCGTTCCCATATTAACAGCATACATTATATCTGTATTAGCAAGTCTAGACCAATCAACAAATTCGTTCATTCCAAATTGATTGCTCTCAACTACCTGCCACGCAATATCAACTTTTTTAGGTCTTTTATCCTTTGGTCCAATACCATCTTCCCAATTGTATCCTGATACAAAGTTACCACCTGGATATCTGACAATAGGAACCTGTAGCTCATTAACGAGTTCCAGTGTATCTTTTCTAAATCCATTCTCATCTGACAGCTTGTTGCCTGGTTGATAAATTCCCTCATATACTGCTCTTCCTAAATGTTCAATAAATGAGCCGTAGATTCTTCTGTCTACCTTACTTACAATAAAGCTTTTGTCAATTACTATCTCGGTTTTCTTCATAAAATCCATATCCTTTCAATGAATGAGCCTTCATTATGCTTTTGGCTATTTGTTGTTTCTGTATCTGTATAATAACCATTTTGAATGTAGATTACAATGATAAATACTGTTTAGTAATTGATGTTTTCTGCTTTATGCCTACTTTTCTGATTTTTTATTTTCATCTATCATTTGATGTATTTTTGCAAATGCCTCTTTCATTCCACCTACTTCGTTTATTATTCCTTCTTTTACGGCATCCTCTCCTACAAGAATTGTACCCAAATCCTTAGTAAGAATACTAGTATTAAACATCATTTCTTCTAATCTTGTTTCCGATACATTTGAGTGACTTGCCACAAATCCAGTTATTCTACTTTGAATCAATTTAAAATAATCATAGGTTTGCTGTGCTCCAATAAATAACCCATTCATTCTTACTGGATGAACAACCATAGTACCTGTATTTACAATAAATGAATAATCCGTGGAAACTGCAACCGGAACTCCTATTGAATGGCTTCCTCCAAGAACTAAAGATACAGTCGGGGTGCTCATAGATGCAATCATCTCCGCTATAGCAAGACCTGCTTCTACATCACCACCAACTGTATTAAGTAAAATAAGAAGACCATCATATTCCTTACTGTCTTCTATCATTGCCAGCTGTGGAAGAACATGCTCGTACTTAGTTGTTTTACTTGTACTTGATAATGCTTCATGTCCTTCTATTTCTCCAATAATTGAAAGTAAATATATTTTATGATTTTTCTCATTCTTATCAAGAGTCGCCTGACCAAATTCTTTTATTTTTTCATCTTCTGGCGTAATACCCTGACTATCTTTTGACTCTTCTTTCTTGTCCTTACTTATTTCTTCACTCATAACCCGCCTCATTTCTAACCATTTTGATATGACACTCTTATATAATAAAATATAACACTACTACATTAATATTTACGCAGATACTATCTGTGATTCTTCTTCATATAGAACGCCATCAATGATTCTAACTACTCTTTTTGCATTTTTAGCTACATTTAAATCATGCGTAATCATAATTATTGTATTACCCATATCATTTAATTCCTTAAATAACTTGAGAACCTCTTTACCACTATTACTATCAAGTGCACCTGTTGGCTCATCTGCTAATAAAATAGCTGGATTTCCTGACAATGCTCTGGCAATAGCTACTCTTTGCTGCTGTCCGCCTGATAATTCATTAGGTTTATGGTTAAGTCTCTGGTCTAGTCCCAGTAGCCTAATATTATCCATACACATCTCTTCGGCTTCAGTATTACCTATACCACGCATAAGTATTGGCATAATAATATTTTGTAATACTGAGTAAGTACTTATTAAATGATACTTTTGAAATATAAAGCCAATCTTCTCATTTCTGATTTTAACAAGATCCTTTTCCTTGGTATCATGAATAGCAACACCATCTAGATAGTATTCCCCATTATCTGATACATCCATACATCCAATTATGTTCATTAATGTACTTTTTCCAGAGCCAGATGGTCCAAGAATTGCAAGAAATTCTCCTTTTTTTACCTTAAGATTAATATTTTTTAAAACATGAAGTGTCTCATTTCCCATTTCAAAAGATTTATTAACATCTTTAATATAAACCATATAATCTTTAGATTCTTCTGCACTTTCATCTGCTTCTATTTCAGGTTCAATATTCTTTTTCTTCATATCTGCTCCTTCCTACGCAACTATATATACGCCGACAACCACATCATCACCATTGCCATCTTTTTCTATTATTAGTTTAAGAGTATCATCTACTGCTATTCTTGAAAATGTTGTGACCGTTCCAAGCATAGTGGTAACAGCTGTTCCAACTGGAATTGTCAGATTTTCTTCTTCTCCTGTCAAAACATATACAGCACTTGTTTCTTTTTCAGAATTATCTGAACTATTGCTGCTATTTCCACTATTGCTACTATCTGATTTACCTGGTCGCCCAGATGAGCTGCTTGACTTCCAAAGCTGAACTAACTGAAGTTGTGGAGCTTCCACTAGCTGAACTACTGCTGCCCGAATTACCTGTAGTTGTAGATAATGTAGTTGTGCTCACTCCATTTCCTAATGAACTTGTAGTACTACTTTTAGCACTGCTGCTTCCCCCTTGTGTACTACCTGATGAGCCTAGTCCACTTCCTGATGAACTACTTCCCGATGAACCACTTCCCGATGAACTGCTTCCTGATGAACTACTTCCCGACGAACTACTTCCTGATGAACCACTACTTGATGAACCACTACTTGATGAACCACTTCCTGATGAACCACTTCCTGACGTCGTTACTGACACAGTGGTTAAATCATATGATTGCACTACTGTTCCAATGTTTGCGGTGCCACTCTCTGTTACACCTACTACCAGATTCCCGGTTGTTGCCGTATTTTCCTTAGATACTGTTTCAACAGCTTCTCCATTTTGTGCACTTACATATATGGCAGTTCCAATTACAGCTGTTACAACAACAACTACTACTACTGTTACAATAAGTTTTCTATGTTTTTTGATACTATTTCTTTTCTTTTCTTTTCTTTCACTTTGATTCCATCCTTTACTATTTTATTCTTCAATAGTTATATACACATAAGCTGTAGTACCTGCCGACAGTCCATCACTAGAATTATCTATGCTTACAGTTACACTATATTCTACTGAAGATGCGCTTGTATCTGAATTTGGAGTTGTTGTAATTGAGCTGACTTCACCAGAAACACCTCTCATACTATTAGATGATGTAGAAACTGTGGCAGAATTACCAACTGCTATCTTTGCAATATCATCTTGCGATACTGTGATAGCAACATCTATATATCCATCATTGACATAAGAAACTACTGCCGCACCTACAGTAATGTTGTCATCAGCCTCATAATTAACTGAATATATTGTTCCTCTTTGTTGTGCCTTAATTATCCCATCAGCAGCTATTGTCTCTAAATATTCTAAGCTTTCTTTAGCCGTAGAAAGCTTTTCCTGCGCCTTATTAACTGCTGTATCTAGATTCTGAACAGCTAAATCATATATATTTTTGGCATTTTGATAAGTAATCAAATCTTCCTCATATGATTGCTTAAGTGTTAAAGAATCCTCTGTCTGACTTGATAATGCATCATCATATGCACTTTCTAATTTTTCTATAGAGGATTGTGTGCTAATAAGCTCGCTCTGTGCATCTTTAACTGCCTGATTATATTGTTCCAATGCCTTATTATAATTACTTTCCGCCTGTTCCTGTTCCTTTTTTAAGTTAGAAATATTCTCATCTATTTTCTTATTTTCAGCTTCTAAATCACTTATATTATTTTGAAGTTCTGATATCTCCGTCTGATATGTCGTCAATGTATCTGATGCATTTTTCCAAGCACTAAATGCTGTATTTAATATATCTACATAGGTAGTTGCTACACTTGCATTTCCATTTGCCTGTGTCACAAGATTATCAAGTGCTGTCTGATATGCTGTCTGCTTATCTGAAACTTCCTTTTGTTGTGTGCTAATCTTACTTTGTATTGTTTTAACTTGAGAATTATAATCATTAATCTTATTGTTATTTGCATTTGCTGCTGAATTATTTTGAGCCGCTGTAAGATTCTTTTTTGATGTTGCAAGTTTTTCTTTTAATTCGTCTAATTTGTAATCATTATAAAATGTATCATTCTCAATATTGGAAGTGAGTGTAGCAATAGTTTCATTAGCTTCATCAAGCGCCTCCTGTGCTGATGTTACCTCATCTTTAAGGCTTGCTAATGATGAATTATATTCCAGTAATGATGTTTCACCCAGATTAAGATTAACCTCATAATCATATTCTGCCTGGGTAAGGCCTGTATTATATTCAATCTCAGCCTTATTAAGTGCCAGATCCAATGATGTAACCTGATTCTCATAATAACTAATCAAATCAGATATGTCTTCAGTTGAAATCTTTAAGAGACTATCTCCCTCCTCCACTGTATCCCCAGAGGAAACATATACTTCTTCTACTGGAAGTGTAACTCCTGAATTGCCTATATCTATATCAAATACCTGATTTGTTGAACCTACCGTAGTAACCCCGCTGCCACTTAAAGTAGTGGTTTTATTACTATTACTGTTATTTGATATTGTAGCTGCCACTTTATTGCCCGTATCATCTGTGTTCTTATTTAAAATAAGTATTACTGACGTTGTAATTCCTGCTATTATCACTAATATAAGACCTAGTAATATTAAAAACTTTTTTTTGCAGTAAAACCTTTTCTTTTTTTCTGTCTGTACTTTTTCTTTTTTCTGTTTTGACTTCATAAAAGTCTTTGCCTCCTTGATATGTTTTCTATTGCCATATTATAGGAGAACTATGAAACCAATGTGTGGCTATTGTGATGGTAAACTGAAAATGAAAGTGAAATTGTGAACTTTCTGTGTTTCATTTGGTTTTTAGTGTAGTAAACGGTACTTTCTGACATCATAATCACATTAGTTAACAAAGCACTTGCAGTCGCAAGTGCTTTGTTATATGTTATATATTAATATAGATGCATACAGTGCCTGTACAAATATAATACTAATTAGTGTTAAAGTTGGATTGATTGTTGAATAAAATTTTCTTCTTCATTTTATTACCTACAAATATTTATTTTTTACTACTTTTTTAGTATGTGTGTTAAATTAATATGATTCATCTATAACTATTTTACCATCTGACATTGCCACTAATATATCAACGGGACCTGCCTCCACTTCTTTACCACTATTGCGTACTGTTCTCTTCGCCTTAATCTCGATGCAAGGCTTTAGCACATATTTATCATTTTCATTAAATGCGTATAATACATATTTATAACTTAGGATATTATATTCTTCAAATATATTTTTCCCCAGACTGCTACTTCTTTGCTCTCTAAATGTATCTATTGCACTAGCTAATGTATTTATTGTGTAACTATTAGAATCTATTATTTTCTCATTATCTGCTACAAAAAATGCAATTATATCTATACTTGTCAGTTCTCCCTCATTATATGACATAGATATACATGTACTATAATGATTTTCTCCAACCTTAACATCCTCTCTAGCAATATCTATGCCTTTATATGATATATTATATATTACCTTTCCACTTCCATTATTGTTTGTAAACTCATTTTCATTAGCCTCATATGCGTCATCTAATCCAATATCATCAATCAATTTTAGCGTATTCATTCTTATTTTTGAATCACTTTTTCCTATGCTAATCAAGGATTCATTTTCTTGGGGATATACAGACATATTACCATATTCACTATATATCTCACCTTTAATATCTCCATATGTATATTCACCTGATTCTTTATAAACATTATCTATTCCAGTTAATTTTTTTATAATATTATTATATATTTCTATAGGCAAATTATATCTAATATTAACTTCTATATTTGGAACTTCACCAGCTAATTTCATTGTCTCAATATCAAAATCAGTACTTACTGCATAATTATCTTCTGTATTAATAGTGTTTTCAGCGTTCTCATTATTTTGATTATTATCTTCATCTTTTAATGGATTTATCTGTACTATTATTATAAATACTATCATCAATACCGCAAGAATTATATAACTTATATATTTACCTTTCATTTGTCAGCACCCCTTCATTCATTCTATATACTTTATCACATAAAACATCAATATCATCTTTATTGTGGCTTGCCAATATAATAATACATCCTTTGTTTTTCAGCTCTAATAAAATATTTCTTATGTTTTCTACAGATTTATCATCAAGCCCATTCATTGGTTCATCTAAAATTAAAATATCTGGATTTTCCATAATTGCTTGAGCAATTCCCAATTTTTGTCTCATTCCTAATGAATAATGTCCTACATGTTTTTTATCTTTAGGATCAAGTCCCACTTTTTCAATTACTTCTATAATCTCATTTTTACCTATCTTATTTTGAATATCTGCTATGCTTTTAAGATTTTGATATGCAGATTGATAGCTTATAAAACCAGGTGTTTCAATAATTAATCCTAAATTTTCAGGGAAATCAATATCCTTACCAATAGTTTTACCATTAACTTTTATCACTCCAGAAGTAGACAGTAATAATCCTGCAATCAGCTTAAATAAAACTGTTTTACCACTGCCATTTCTACCAATAATTCCATACACTGTTCCTTCTTCAAATGTGATACTAACATTATTAACAATATTATTATCCTTAAAGCTTTTAGAAACATTAATAAGTTCGATTTTATTGTTCATAATTTCTTATATTTATGCATACCGAAAGATTTCTATCTCCCATAGAATACAAGATTAAAATTTCTACTGATGCATATCTCCTCTTTTCTTTATTTTTCACCTTTAGTTTTAATAATTATATTGTAACTATTCATCAAGTGCCAATGTAAAATCATATTTTTTGCTAAAAAATACATCTACTATTATTAAACATATAATCGTTACAAGAAAGAATATAATTGTATATTCAAAGCTAATATATTTTTTAGAAATATTACCCGCACAATCTAATGGTGAAAATAGCGCTAATTTTTTAGCAATTTCTATAGTATGCATACTACTATTAAATAAATCTTTAATCCAAATATTTATAACTATAAAAAATGATGCAAAAAAATAGCCAAGGATACTCTTTGATATCATATTAAATGTCATACATATAAAACCTATAAAAGTAGCCATTAGTACCATAGAAACATAACTAATTATAGTCGCCTTTAATGGTAAGTTGTCTGTAATAATATTAGTTACAACAGAAAAGTCCACACCATCTACATCATTTGATGATGCTGATGTTAAACTTGAGAACAAATCGCTCCATGAATTGCTGATATTTAAATGTCCAAAATTAAGCAACAATGTTATCATAAAAATAAGCAAATGAAATATTAATGCTACAATAAAAATATATAATGCTTGACCTAAAACCCATCTTGTTCTAGTAGAATGCACTAGATAATAAGTTGTATTATCCTTATAAAAAGGAGCATCACTTATCATTATAATAAATGCTGCCAAACAATAATATGTTACCACAGAATTATTACAGACTATAGGAAAAAGTTCAAATATCCCTATAGTTGTATTATTTAACTTTAAATATGTATTAACAGCTGAATAAAAATAAAATATTATTATTAAGCAGCATATAATTACCATCCATATTTTAGGATTAGATATAGACTTTTTAATATCATTTTTTGCAAAAATGTATATTTCTCTTAATTTAACCATTAATCCTTCTCCTATCCATTTCTTCTCTTAATATTACTATACCTAACATAAATATTATACCTGTATAACATATTGCATAGGGTATTCCACCTAGTGGAGTATATAATGTTGCACTAGAATTCATTAAATCTATTCCCTTAAGATTAAGTAATTCTAATTTTCCTGAAAATATTAAATTTGTTATAAAAAAAATAATAAGCGGACTCGCCATTATAACATATTTGTTCTTTAAACAACTAAATAACCATATAGATATTACAGGCCATATAGATGCATACAGTGCTTGTCCAAATATCATACTAATTAGTGCTAAAGTTGGATTGATTGTTGAATAATAACTTCCAACTGAATATTCAGTAGACATCATAACATTACTTGGATTAATTTTTAAAACTAATGCAATAATCAAAAAAATATTACCTATAAGTGATATGCTAAATCCACTAATCCATGCCTGAAATACCTTAGTAACTATATATTTTTCTCTATTGTTTCTAGTTATTGTAACATTATAAAAACCATCTCTATATTCATCATAAAACAAATATACAAATGGAATTGATGCAACAATAAGAGTAACTAAATTAATGCCTTTCATATTAACTATCAAATCAAAATCTAATATCAGTTCATCATATACTACATCTAATGTAAATATCTGAGATACTAATATTGCAATATATGCCAATAGACATATATTGTAAATCTTAGATGTATAGATTTTATTTAACTCTCTCTTCATATTAATACCTTCTATAATAGCAATATGTAGTTAAATAAATCTAATTCATGTAACTACATATCATTATAATCTATATTACGGTTGCCAGGTTCCTGCTACATTACCACTTTGGGTTGAAGTAGTGCTAGTATATGCTCTGAGTTGATAACTCACATATATATCACCATACCCAGACAGATAGTTAATAGGATATGTTCCAGATAACAATCTAGTATATGTACGTACTGAGGACGCTGTTACATAGTTTGAACTTTTAATAACTTTTACATATACTGGATTTGTTGTACTACCTGTGAATCCACTTAATAATACCTGTGCCGCTGTTCCCGTAGCCGTATTCTTGTTTTTCACATCTGAATCTGCAGTTCCTCCACCACCAGCCGGCTTTAGTCCAAATGAACTCATATAGCTACTACTTGCTGCGCTTGCACTAATTACCATTCCAACAGCTAATGCTAAAATAGTAATTGTTGATAAAATTTTCTTCTTCATTTTATTACCTCCAAATATTTATTTTTTACTACTTTTTCATTATATTACTTTATACCTCTTATTTCTAGATTAAAATCTAACAAATTTTACTATGTTTTTTTGTGCATTCTTTAACTCATTCTGCAAACTAATACAAATTCCATGCCATCTTCATGTTTATTAGCAAAAATCTCTCCATCCATCTTTTTCATTATTTCACTGCAAATATATAATCCTAGTCCATTTCCTTTTTTACCGTCTATATTACTGCCTCTAAAGAAGCTGTCAAAAAGGTGTGCCATATCATTATCTCTTACTGGCTCACCTGAATTGTATACTGAGATGAGCTGACAATATTCTTCTTCATAAAATTTGATTGTTATCTTTCTTCCATCTCCATACTTGAATGCATTTTCAAAAAGATTTCCAAACACCTCATACATCCTATCTATATCGCCTTTTAATATATGATTTTCGCATTCACCTATAGACAATTCAAGCTTTTCTATTTTACATTTTTCAGAATATCCATTCTTAATCTTTTTTACTAAATCAAATAAGTAATATTCTGAGTTATTAATCTCTATTGTTACAACATCTTCCGTTGTTGATTTAATTATTTCACATACAAAATTATCTATTTCTTTGCTCTTTTCCTGAATCTTAACTGCTGCTTCTTTTTTATCATTTTCATCATTATACACCTCTTCTTCCAGTGCTTTTGCATATAGACTTATAGCATTAAGTGGTGTTTTAATATCATGGGAAAGAGAAAGTAATATCATCTTTTTGTCTCTTGCCAGTTTAAGTTCTTTTCTATTATGAACATCCAATACGTCCTTTAACATACCAATTCCCCACACAAATTTACCAAAATATCTATTTTTGCTTTCTTTCATTTCATCATTAAGATTCCCCTTTGACAATTCATATGGCACATTACTAAGCCTGTTAAATGGCTTAATTATATTATAATTAATGTATAATAGAATCCCCGCTGATATCAGATATATTGCAAATAAAGAGAACTCCACTATATAAATATATGAGGAAATGTCTGTTTCTTTGACATAGTCAAATCTAAGATATCCCGTAACATTTTTATCTGATAATATAGGTACTATTTCCATTAGCATATCATTATCTGCCTGATAGAACTGTTTGATTTTTTCGGATTTATTTATCGAATATGTATCAGTTATGTTTTCCAGATAGCGTACACGTTTTATATATTCACAGTCATCTAAGCTAACATGAACTTCACCATCTCTAATAATGGCAACGTTAAGTAACCTGTTTATTTCAACTCTAAACAGGTTACTTTGATTTTTCTTATTATTAGTAAGTAATATATAGCTTGATACTGCCATTCCAATATAAATGATAGTAAGTAATATTACTATTAATTTATATTTCTTCATATCTGTATCCAACTCCCCATACTGTCAGTATTCTCTTAGGTTTTTTAGAATCTTCTTCAATTTTATCTCTGAGCATCTTAATATGGACTGTCAATGTCTGATTTTCGCTTTCGCTGTACTCACCCCATATTTGATTGAAAATGTATTCTTTATTCAATACTTTACCTTTATTCTCAATAAGTAATAACAATAAATCATATTCTTTTATTGTAAGATTAATATTTTTCCCAATATACGTAACCTGCATACTATCTTGATTTATTACTATATCTCCTGATTTAATAATAGCTTTATTGTCCTCGCCACCATAAAATCTCTTAAACAAAGCTGCAATCTTTGCATTTAGAATATCAATATCTACAGGTTTTTCAATATAATCATCTGCCCCAAGGTTAAAGCCCATCATTTTACTTTCTTTACCTGCCATAGCGCTTAGAATAATGATAGGTATATCCCCTTTCTTTCTTATAGCAGTACATACAACAAAACCATCTATGCCCGGAAGCATAATATCAAGAATCACTAATTTAGCACTGTCATCAGCTATAAACTCCAGAGCGCTCTCACCGTTCATAGCTGAAAAGACCGTGTATCCTTCTCTTACCAGAAATGTACTCATAAGAGTAGATAATTCCTTATTATCCTCAACTAACAAAATATCAACCATACCTTAGTCTCCTATCAAATTCCAGTTCTTCTTGAAATGTTTCATGCTGCTGCATAATTTCCTATAATGTGAAGGTTAGTACAGTATGTCATAAATGTTGTACTACCAGCCTAGTTCCATCAACCAATTGCTTATTGTTTTTTCTCTTTCTTTTTTATTATCTGTCTCTTTTAACTTTCCAAGCTTTATATCTGCTTTAATATTACCGTCCTCAATATAAAGAACTCTCTCACATTTCGCCGCTACTTTAAGGTCATGTGTAACCATCATTATACTTGTGCCTTCTTCATTTATTCTGTTAAATATACTCATAACTTCTTTTGATGACTGCTGATTCAGCGCGCCTGTCGGTTCATCTGCAAATATAATTCTTGGTCTGTTTATTAGGCTTCTGCATATACATGCTCTTTGTAACTGACCTCCAGACACTTCTGTTATATCATTATCTGCTATCTCGCTTATCTCAAGCTTCTTCATCAGTTTTACTGCATACCCATTTATTTCTTTTCTAGTATAATGTCCATTCTTAGACTGGTATGCTGGTAAAACTATATTATCATAAATAGATAAATTTTTCAGCATATACATTTGCTGAAATACAAATCCCATTTCATCTAGTCTGGTATTGCTGACTTCTTTATCTGATAGTTTATTTAATTCTTTACCAAAGAATTCAACCTTTCCTGCCGTTATAGTGTCCATTCCACTTACTGTATACAATAATGTTGTTTTTCCTGAGCCAGATGGTCCCATAATGGCAACCATCTCTCCCTGTTCAATTTCAAAATCTACATTTCTTAATACGTTATTTTGTTTTTTATTCACAATATATGTCTTGCAAAGACCATTTACTCTTAGTTTTTCCATAATACCACTCACTTTCTGCACCTCACTAGTGCTTCATAATATTTTGATTACATATATTCGGCTAAAATGCCAAGGCTATTCAACATTGTTAATTTCCATTATATTTAACTTCTTAATACTTCTTGAGCTAACATATGCAGCAGTTACAATAACCACCAATAGTATTAATGGATAAATAATATAAGTTTCAAATACATTTACTTGAATATGCATATGCGTTGCTCCCATCATTCCAAAAATAGGTTTTAATGCAATACTATTAAGTGGAATTGAGAATAATATACCTATAATAACTGAAAGTACAAGTATTATTCCTATTCTATATACCTGCCATCTTCTTATTGCATTATTAGTAAATCCAATACTTCTAAGCATTGCGACCTGACCTTTTTCACTTATCAGGAATATCTTCATCATCAGCACTGTTATCAGTAAATTAACTAAACAAATAACTGCAAGTATAACATATTTAATATTTGATATCTGTTCAACAGTTCCTCCTAATTGAACACCCATAGCGCCATCCATATCATAGAACTTATACTTTGGAAATGTATTTGACAATTCCTCAACTATATTGTCTTTACTATCTTTATTATCTATATTACTTATTTTTCCCTGATAATTCCAACAACCAGAAACAACTAAATCACTATAGTCTATTACGCTGTTTATGAATCCACTTTCACCCATTTGCATATAGTTTTGATATGAGGCTGTTACTATCATATCTTTGGTTTCTCCGTTAACACGCATATGAACGGTATCCCCTACTGTTATGCCTAATCTATCTAACTGGTTTTCTGATAATGCTATTTCATTTTCAAGAACAGGTGTCTTACCCTCCACTAACTCTATATATGAACCATCACTAGCTACAGGCTGCATTACCATTATTTGTGTTACTTCATCAGGATTATCTGTATAAAACGAGAATGAATAGAATACTAAAGTATTTAATTCACAATCATATCCTTTATCTTTCATTTCCGCCGTTAATTGTGTAATTCTATTTTCAATAAAGTTTCTATTAATTAATATATTTTCATCTTCTTTTTCATTTAACGAATCCGAACCAATATAAAAGTCTGATTCTGTATCCATTGCAAAATTCTTTGCCATCTCTTTACTTCCCATAGAGGATAATGTATTAAGTGGAAGTATTATTACAATAGTTCCTATTGCAAATGTCAGAAGTAACACTACATACCTCTTTATATTTGAAAATATATCATTTATAGCCATAAATAATGGTGTAGATATAGTTTTGTGTCTATGCAGTGAAAATGCAGATTTCTTACTAAAACGTTCACCTGTCTGACCACTTCTTATTGCTTCTATAGCTGAGTATTTCTTTAATCTGTTAGTACTTAAATAACATAATGATAATACTAACATCATAACTCCAAGCGCACATAATATATTTATTCCAATATTAGCACTTCCACTTTCCATAATCATGCTCTTTGAAACACCCTTTAACATTGCATCACTTACTGGAATACTGATAAAGAAGCCTATAATTGATGCAAGCGCAACTAACATGAAATATTTTACCAGATATATGTTTTTTATCATGCCATTTTTTATTCCAATAGCTTTCATAATTCCGATTTCTTTATAATCTTCTTGTAAGGTAAATACAATGGTAAAACGTAATATTAAAAAGGAAATAATAATCAGGCAGACACCAACAACTATGAGTAATCCCGCTGTTATCATAGACATTACATATGAAAAACTAAACATACTTTTGTCAATTGCTACTATTATATTAAAACCCTGCTTATTCATTTCTTTAGTAAATACATCATTATCGCTGTTATCTATACAATAATTATAGCAAATTTGTATTCCTGTATCTGTTATTTCTTTATAATCGGCATCGCTCATAAACAATCTTGTCATTCCAACAAAATCTCCACCAAATCCAGGATCCTTAACTACCTTAACTATGGTAAATGTCATCTCTTTATCACCAAACTTAAAGACCATTTTATCTCCAATTTTAAGGCCATTATTATCCATTTCTTTCTTTTGAAGTGCTATTTCTCCATCATTAATGGTAAATTCATTGCCCTCATAATCAAATATTTTCATATGTTTTTGCCACTGTGGCTGTACCATTATTGTACCAGCTGTGTTATATTCGCTGCCCTCCTTACCTCCAAATGACTTAATATTATTCTGTGATATCATAACCGCACTATTCTTTGAATAATTCTCTACATACTCACAACTGTCTAAAAATGTATCAATATGTGGTTGATTCTCACTTTCATAAGCTACTACATACTTATCGGGTACATTTCCCTTATTCATACAGTATTCAGAGGCATTACTAACAACTAAGATATTGTTAACACTGCTTGCTACAAACACTGTAGCTATTATCATAAAAAGAAATAATATAATGTTTATTCCCTTTTTTCTCTTTAAGTCTTTTTTTAAGATTCTTAAGAACATAGTCAATCTCCTTTTAATTTTATTGTTGAAAGCTGCAGCTATCAACTTTGATAAAAGAAGTATAACATTTTAAATATTAAATGTTCCTTAAAAAAGCGTTCACCCGCGTGAACGCTTGGAAGAATGCGAAGCATTCTTCTTGAAATGTCTCACGCTGCTGCATTATTTTATTCCAACTAAAAAAGTGCTTGCCAGCGCAAGCACTTGGAAGAACTGCAGAGCAGTTCTTTCTTTATATATGAAGTATTATTGCTGCAACATTAAAATATACCATAAGTGATATAGCATCTACTATTGTTGTTATGAATGGGCTAGCCATTACCGCTGGATCAAAGCCTAATTTTTTAGCTCCAATTGGAAGCATACATCCAATAACTTTTGCTGCAAATACTGCCGCAACTAAAGTTATACATACTACCATAGCAACTGGAATACTTACTTGATCAATAATCATCATTTTAATAAAATTAGCAACCGCTAACGAAACACCACATAATAAAGCAACCCTTGCTTCTTTCCAAATAATTTTAAATATGTCCTTATAATCAATCTCATTAAGAGAAAGTCCTCTGATAATTGTAACAGAAGCTTGTCCTCCAGCATTTCCACCAGTATCCATAAGCATTGGAATAAATGCTGTTAAAATCACATAACCTTGAAGTGCATCTTCAAAATGTTGAATTATCTTACCAGTAAATGTAGCGGATACCATCAGAAGCATTAGCCACGGAATTCTCTTTTTCCAAGTTTCAAAAACACTTGTCTTCATATATGGTTTATCCGTAGGCGTAATAGCTGCCATTACTTCAATATCTTCTTCATTTTCCTCTTGCATTACATCCATAGCATCATCGACTGTAACAATACCTACAAGTCTCTGTTCGTTATCTACTACAGGAATTGCAAGAAAGTCATATTTATTAAACATCTTGGCAACATCTTCTTTATCATCGTGTGTAAATACACTGATAATATTTGTTTCCATAATGTCTTCAATCTTACTTTCATATGCATTGGTTAGTAACTCCTTGACAGTAACAATACCCACAAGCCTTCTATTCTCAATAACATAACAGGTATAGATAGTCTCCTTATCAAGTCCTACTCTTCTAATATGATCAAATGCATCGGCAACTGTCATCTCCTTCTTAAGAGGAACATACTCAGTTGTCATAATGCTTCCCGCACTATCTTTTGGATAATTCAAAAGCTCATTAATAATCTTTCTTGTTCCTGCATCAGTATTTCTAAGTATCTTATTTACTACATTTGCAGGCATTTCTTCAATAATATCAACAGTATCATCCATAAATAGTTCGTCGATTACCTCTTTTAATTCACGCTCACTGATTGCCTGAATCAGTTCCTGCTGTCTATCCGTACCAATATAGGTAAATGTATCTGCAGCAAGCTCCTTTGACAACAGTCTAAACAAAATAACAATATCCTTCTTCTCAACTATCTCAAATAGTCCAGCAAGATCGACAGGATTCATCTCATTTAGTATACTCTTGAGCTCTGAAAAATTTTTTTCTTCAATAAGCTCCATTATACGCTCTTTCATTGTAGTACCATGCCTTTCAATATTTAGTTTGTAATATCTTATGCATAGGGTATGGCACCACCAAAAAGCAGGCAGATTATGTCAAAAGTCACATGTCTATTAATACTTATATTAACAGATTTGTGACCTTGTAAGACGGAGGAACTGGTTCCATCTTGTCACATTCACGCTTGTTTTTTCGTGGTACCATACCGTTACCAGTACTTCCGTCCATAATCTCACCTGCTTTCTTTTTTAACTGTAGGTAATTATATATTAAATTGTATTTATTATCAAGTCCATATTAAAGATTTAACATTTCCAGTTGTAAAGCTTTACGTAGGTTTAAAATTTTATTGTCAATTTTTTAACACTTCATTTGCATCTATAATGCCGTCCTTTAGCCTTACTATCCTGTCGCCATATAAAGCTGATTCCTCAGAATGAGTTACCTGCAAAATTGTTATATTTCTATCTATATTAATTGTCTTAAAAAGTTCCATAATCTCTTTACCAGACGTACTGTCCAAATTGCCAATTGGCTCATCTGCCAGTATTATAGAGGGATTACCTATTACTGCCCTTGCAATTGCTACTCTTTGCTGCTGTCCACCAGACAACTTACTTGGAATTGATTTTCTCTTATCTTTCAAACCTACAATTTCAAGTATCTCATCTAAATCTTTCTTATATGAAGATAGCCTTTTACCAGCCATTACTATTGGAAGCATTATATTTTCTTCTACAGTTAAGTTCTGTACAAGATTATAAAATTGAAAAACAAATCCCAAATCTTCACGTCTTATCTTACTTTTAGGTTTATCCTTTAACTTATTAATATCTTCTCCATTTATAAGAATCTTACCACTATCAGGAGTATCAAGACCACCTAACAGATATAAAAATGTACTTTTTCCACAGCCTGATGGTCCCATGATTGATACAAATTCGCCCTTCTTTACATCTAAGCTTATATCTTTTAGAACTTCAATTCTGTTTTCTCCCTCTCCAAAATATCTTACTACCTTATCTGCACTAATAATTGTATCCATAACTTATTCTCCTATTCATATTTTATTTGTTCAACAACATCCATCTTATTTAATTTATGTACTGGTGAAATTACAGTAAACATAAGAACTACAAATATAATTAAAACCATTGATATCAACGATAGATAATTAATTGATATATCAAAACATATTCCTATTGCAAACATTAACTTTTCAAGCAAAATGGTCAAATAAATGCTTAATACACTTCCTATTATACATGCTGTCACAAATGTACCCAACACTTCAAAAAACAGCATTTTTTTAAGTTGACCTTTACTCATTGAAACTGAATATAATACCGCAAGCTCTTTTTTTCTTTGTACAAAGCCAATCAGCTGATTATTAAGCAGTCCAAATATAGACATTATCACTGACATGGCAAGCATCATTTCAATCATAGCAAGAATTGCATTTGTTGAATCCTCTTGCCGCTTTAAATATTCTGCTACTGATGTTACTTCTGCCCTTGTTCCTGCCATAGCAATGTTAACAGCTTTCTTCATATCATTTATATCAGTTCCCTCTTTCAATGCTAATGAAATTGAATTCGGCATATTGATAATATCTTTTCTGTACTCAGCCTGATTAATGCAGATTACATTTCTATTTGTAGTAAAATTCATTGAGTCCACATACCCAACTATCTTATAGCTGACTGTTTTAGCATTAATATTGGTACTATAGAGGCTAATAGTATCACCCAGCTCAATATTCTGTTTTATTGCAAATACTTTATCTATTACTGCCTCACCATCAGCTAGTTTACCTATCTTTCCACTCAAATCTTTAATTCCGTGATTCTCTTCATCAGTTCCAACTATACAATAATCTGTTTCCTTATCTCCCACTTCAAAAGTATCATAAATGTAGTAAAATGCATTCATTTCATCTACATTTTCAAGGTCCTTAAGATAATAATAATCTTCTACCTTATCCATTAAACTTGTTATATATATTTCTCCACCAAATGTCCCATCATCTGGTGAAAATACTTTTGCAATAGAAAGTGTCATCATATATATCATCATAATAATTGCAATAACAACAGTCACTAAAACTATACTGGACTTAATTGACTTACTTCCTGATAGATTTTTACATCCTAATTCAGCAGATGCACCAAATAACTTGCCGTTTATGAATGCCAGTCCCTTAGATATATATTTGGTTAAAAATGGTATTATATATACTGTTCCAAGAACTGCACATAGGATTGAAATACCAGCTAATTCCAAGCTATATTTTGTATTTGCAAAATATAGCACTATAGAAGCAATCAGCAGTATCAAGCCTGTAATTGTATGTCTTTTAGATATTCTGCTTGCCGTATTTATGGTATTAAATATCGTATCTTTTATAGATTTCCTGCCAGATTTAATGATTGCCTTTAATGATACGAATATCTGTAATGCTATCGAAAAAGCTATCGCTGCAACTGCATACCAGATATTAAACCCAAGATTAATCTTCAGATTATCAAATGCATCCCCTGCACTAATAAATACTCTGGATAATGGAGTTCTTAGCAGCAATCCCAATATAATACCAATACTTGCACCAATAATTCCATAAACTGCATTTTCAAAAATCAGTATAAGGTTCATTTTAAGTTTTGTCGCACCAACACTTCTAAATGTCCCTATTACCGGTATTCTCATAGCCATAATCAGCTTGGTTATTGATGAAACAACGAATATATTTAGCAATACTACTGCAAGAAGTACTACTAAAAGCATATTACTAACCATATCCAGCATATTTTGTATAGACTCGCTATCTATCACCTCATGTGCTGTACAAATTGTATTACTACTATTGAATACCTCTACTGCTTCCTTTATATTCTGTGAATCTGCAATATCAAGAAAATAATATGAATACTTCGTTTCATCATACTTATTTATCCTGCTTACTTCCGATTCAGACAGATAAGTATTGAAGTTAGTATCTTCACCTATAAAGATACCTTTATTATCTGCAAGCCCCGTTATTTTATAGGTATTCTTTCCATCAATAGTATTGAGCGTTATTTCACTTCCCAGTGGTATATTGTAATATTCTGAAACTTTTTTACTTATAATAATCTGATTAGATGCTTCTGTATCAAAATCACTGCTTTTATCTGATAAAATTATAAGTTCGTCATCTATCATCTTCTGTCTATCAACACCTGTCATATTGACTGTTACCGCTTCATCTTCATAATCAAAAATAGAATATGCCTTAACCATTGCTATTTTGTCATCTACCGCCATACCCTCTAAATTAACTTGTTCAATACTAAATCTATTATCTTCATTGGAGGAATCTGCTGTTATACTTACGTCATATTTTTTCAGGTTCTCGTGTAAAATTGCATTATACTGAGTATATATATCGTCCTTAACATTAAGATTCAGGTACATAACCATAGTAGATATGGCTAGTGACATAATAATTAATATGCTTCTAAACTTGTTTTCTTTTATATTCCTTAAAATATGTATCAAAAGTATTTTCATGCTAATCCTCTCTCCTAAGCTGACTTTTCTTTTTCTAGATATAATACTATTAATTTTCTAATGAATATTCAAGTTACAAATGTCACATAATTATGTTAAAATATTCACATTGCTGCGTAATTCCCTATAAGGATTAAGGTAAAGAAATAGAGGCCCTTAAGAGGGCCTCTACTTTTATTTGATTCTTAATTCTTATTCAAATGTGGCATATGTTGATACAACTGTTCTGCTCTTTTCATTAGCATATACATAACTTCCATCATCATTTTTTACCCTTATCTGTACTACATTAAGACTATTGTTCTCTGTACATGCTGACTTTGGAACCTCAATTGTAGCAACTCCGTTATTTACCGTTCCTTCTGCAAATGTTGTTCCATTTACCTGTGCTGATAAAGTTTTAAATGAATTATCTGTTACAGAAACTGTAAGAACAATATTATCACCTTTATACTCTACATTATCCACTTTCAAACTATCTGACTGTTCATAATATCCTAAAGATTTCAACAGGGTTGGAATTGAGGTAAATTGCTCATCCATCCATTTAACTCTAGTATTAATAAATTCTGTAAGATTCTTCATGGAATCTTTGTATAAAAGACCACCATATTTTTTATATGTGTAATTCCATCTTCTATCATTAGCTGCTGCCGCCTCTGAAAGTTCCTCCTGTGAGGAATCCAGAATTCCGTCAGCTTTTATTATATCCTCAATAGCTGTGCCTCTAATCTCTTTATAACGTTCGTATACTTTTACTACAAAGTATGGATCTCTAATTAAGTATCTGTACCACTGAACTGATTGGTAATACTGCTCAGATGTAAAATAATCATTAGTTGTATGCCATTGTTCAGGGAACCATGTATCAATATCATACATATTTATATTGCCAAATGCCCAATCATAATCCCAAACAGGACCAATTGAAGCAAGACCTTCCAAGTCTTTGTACATAAAGACACTATTCTTCATACTATCCCAATTGTCAGCAAATTCTGTAACAATAAAATAATTAACAAGTGAATCCATATCAAACATTTCCGAATAATGTTTTCCGTTATTTTCATCATCTGTGTAATCAACTACAACCTCATTGTTACTCCATATTGTAGATTTGTTTGTACTATTAGAAGTATCCGTATTAGCAGTATCATTCTTGCCAAAACTTCCGCCTTTTCTATTCCAGCCAATCATAGAACCATTACCTTTATAATGGATATCTGAATTCTTAAATACAAAATCGTCACTATGAAGTGAATATTCAAATGACTGAATATACTTTTTAGCATAATTAAATAGCTCATTATTGGTTCTTGCATATTCGGGTGTATTAAAATATATAGGTTGCGAATATGCCGTTGTTATCTGTGAATATGCAGATTGCTGCAACGAATAGAAATCCATTTCAAGCAAAAATCCACCAGTTGCTTTAGGTATTTCAACATAATCTGATATCTTATATGTCTTATCATTATATACTAATTCATAAGGTGAAGAAGCCCAGCTTAAATCTGTTGTCATCTTATATTCTAATGAATCTTCAAACTTTTGCATATCTCCATCACTTAACTTCTGTTCCTCTGCTTCCTGAACTGCAATCAGCTTGGCTGCATCCTTAGCAAGGTCTTCCCAGTCAAATATATCTATACCTGAGCTATCGATTCTAACATGCTCACATAACTGATATACACCATCATAAGTACCATTAAATACCATGGCAACATTAGTAGACTGCATTGAATATTTTAATCCAATTGTATCTGCAAAATCATATGTTAACTTGTTACGGATTAAAGTGTGGTCAATATCATTTGCAAGAAGAACCCAATTCTTATTCTTACCCATACCTAATAAGTCAGTCTTACTTTCTAACTTAATCTTGTATGGTTTCTTATCTCTTGTAAATGTTGACGAACCACGTCCTTTTATCTCAATTCCGCCATTATATAAATCTGTATTTCCTGAATTATATGTGGTATTACCTTGTATCAACATACTCGCATGTACATATGTCTCTTTGGTGGTAATACTCCCCCCATCATCAGTATTAATATATATTACTGGTAATTTGCTGCAATATAACTTAGCTTCGGCAGCAGTTTTAACACCTTCATATGACACTTTAACCGATATAAATTTTTCTAATTGTTTATCGGTAGGCGTGAATTTTGAATCTGTTGCATCCTTAATAGCTACATTATCTGCATACCACTGATACTCCAAATCAGCTTTGCTTTGTGCATTAACTACTTTAACAGTCAGCTCTTCATCAGGCTTTGCATATTCCTGATTAATCATTACCGCAAATGTACTTCCATCTTCATTTATTCCCGTCACTCCACCAGTCAGAGAATTGCTGACTGCATTCTCGTTATATTCCTTTGAGTCTTTAATAATAACCACCACTGTAATAACAGCAGCTATAACTACTATTATCCCTAATATTATCCATTTCCAATACTTTCTAAGTTTTTCTTTCATTATGCTGCCTTTCTACTTTGTAAAACCTTTATAATTAGTAATGTAGTCATTTCCATTCTTCATATATTCACCGTTTGAATTCATTGCATATGCTAAAACTACATTAGTTCCTGATACTAATTCAGATGAAGAAACTGTATATTCGGCTTTATTACCTGATACTTCAACAATCACTGGTGAAGCAGCTCCATTAACCTGGAAACACACCTTTTTAATACTGGAATCTGAAACATTAACAGTAATCTTCTTTCCTCCATTAGCTGCCTCCACTGAACTTACTGTCAGCTTATTAGAGGACTTATAATATCCTAATGATGCTACGAGCGTATCATATGAAGCAAACTGCTGGTCAAGCCAGGAAACTCTACTGGTAATAAATGTCTTTAACTGATTACTTGCAGTTACAAAATTCATATTATTATAGTAAGTCCTATAGGTTGGACCCCATAGACCAAAATCTGCCACACCAGCTTCTGCAAGATATGCTTTTGCTGTATCAAGCTTTCCACCTGAATTAATAATTCCACCAATAACAGAACTTCTAACACTCTTATATTTATCATAAACCTTAGCCAGAAAATAAGGATCCCTTATAAGATACCTGTTCCACTGTGTTGCTTGATATCCCTGCTCATTCGCAAAGTAATCATCCGTTGTCTGCCACCCTGTTGGAAAATTTGTATTTATATTGTACATATTGGTATTGCCAAACGCCCAGTCAAAATCCCATGCAGGCTCTAATTTGGCCAATCCTGTAATATCCTTATACATATATACGCTATTCTTCATTGAATCCCAATTACGCGAGAACTCACATACAAGGAAATTATTGACCAATGAATTCATATCAAATATCTGGCTATAATGCTTTCCACTTAGTTCATTATTGCTAAATGAAACTGTTCCAAGATTAACTGTCCATTCCAGTACGCCCCAAGGTTTTGTAATACCTGTGCAGCCCTGCTGAGAGCCGTTTCTGAATGTAAAAGCTGGACTGTGAAGTGCATATTCAAAGGACTGAATATAATTTTTTGCATATGTATACAGTTCAGAATTCGTTGATGCCTTTTCAGGTGTATTAAAGTATATTGGCTGTTCAAAATTAGTAAATATCCTACTTAATGATGCATCATCTTTAGCATAAAAATCCATCTCTAATAAGAATCCGCCTGTCTTTGCTGGAATCGAAACATAATCGCTCATCTTGTAAGTTGTACCATTATAAGTAAAATTATAAGGACTTGATATCCATCCAAGATTAGATGTCAGAGCCTCCTCAAGTGAATCCCCCTGTGCTTTGGTCATATTAGTCTTCTTAGCAATTGCTTTTGCTCCATCTTCTGCAAGACCTTCCCAGTCAAAGATGTCAACTCTAGAATCATCTACTCTGACCTGCTCACAAAATTGATATACACCTGCATATTGTCCATTAATAAATAAATCGACATTCTCAGACTGAGCAGAAAATGCTGCTCCTAAAGCCCCTGAGAAATCATACATAATCTTATTACGCATAAATGAATGATCAATAAAGTTTGCTAGTAAAACCCAGTGTTTACTCTCACCAAATCCAAATATATCTGTCTTAGAGCCTAACTTTATCTTATAAGGATGCTTAGCTAATTCCTTGGTTGAATTACCTCGAAGCTTAATTGTAATATCACCACTATATAGGTTAGAACTTTTGTTATATGTAGCATTACCCTGCATTGTCATTGACGCATCAACATAATCATATGCTTTTGTAATATTTGAGCTTGAATTAATATAAACTACAGGAAGTCTGCTGCAGAACACCTTCTTTTCATAATTCTTAGCTGTTTTGACATTTGTTACAGTCACAACTATGCTCTTTTCTAAGTCATTAGCTGTAGGCGTATAAGCATTAGTTGTATTCGCTGACTTGACTCCACCTACTGTCCATACATATGTAAATGAATCCGAAGAAGCTGCATTGTCAATTTTAACAGTTAAGGCTTTGCCTACTGCTGCATAATCTGTGTTAAAGCCTACCGTAATATTATTACTACTATTAGCATTATTCCCTGAGCCATTGCTATTATTTCCTGATGCTCCATTACCTGATGTAGAATTGTTACCACCTGTAGTCCCATTGTTATTGTCAGTAGTAATCACCTCTCCATCTTCATTAGTTTCAGCAGTTGTATCTTCATCATCCTTAGAAATACCCTGGTTATTATTGTAATCAGTACTATTTTCTACATACTCATCTGATATATCAAGATTCGTATTGGCTGATTTAGTTCCCTTACTTATTATAACTACTGTCAAAATGATAAGAGATATTAATATTACCGCCCCTCCAATTGTAAACCACACCCAATTTTTCTTTATGAACCGAATTAATGCATTCATCTTTTCTTTCATGAAATTCTCCATTCTTAGGTTTTTTACAAACATATGTTAGTATTATACCTCATAGAGACTTAAAAAGGAAGAGCATTTAGTAGTTTTAGCCAAATGTTCTTCCTTATATTTTAAATATAAAAGCAATATCTACCAAAATATTACTTTTAATTACTGTATTTCATTTATTATATTTTCTTTTCTTGATAAAATATCATCTGATATAATAGCTTTTTCAGCCTTTTCAAATCCAATTCTATTAACTGTATCAGCAAATCTTTCACCCGCTTTACCCTGCTCTTTGAATAAAAGAATCGCTTTTTCAATTGCCTTTAGTGCTTCTTCTTCACTTGTAAACACTGTACTTATTTCTTTACCAAAAGCAACCTTTTTCCCCCAGCGTCCGCCAATATATACTTTATATCCAATAACAAAATCTGCATTTGCTTTAAATGGACATTTACCTATACATCTACCACAGCTGTTACAGACTGATTTATCTATTATTACCTTACCATTTTCAGACTTTTTAGCAGCTCCCATAGGACAGTTTTTCTCTATCTGGCAAATCTTGCAACCTTTGCAAAGTTCTTCATTAAGAGTCCAAACTCTCTGTCCGACAATTCCTATATCATTAAGGTTTGGCTTTACGCAGTTATTAGGGCATCCACCAAAAGCAATCTTAAACTTATGTGGAAGTTTAACCTTCTCATATCCTTTGTAAAACATTTCATGTGCTTTTTGTGACAATGCAAATGTATCATAAATACCATACTGGCATGTTGTACCTTTACAGGATACAATCGGTCTAACTTTTGTTCCTGTACCACCTGTTTCAAGTCCACAACCTGCAAGGAATTCACGAAGAGGTTCTATTTTTTCAAATGGAACTGCTTGAATCTCAACTGTAAGCCTTGTTGTCATTGCCATTTCACCATTGCCAAACTTGCTTGCCGCTTCTGTGATGCACTGCATTTCCTTAGCTGTAACCTTACCATTTCTAGTAATAACTCTCACAGAAAAATTGTCTGTTCCTTTGTTATTAAGGCATCCTAATCCTTTAACTCTTTTAATTTCATCTGCACTTATTGTCATAAATTCATCCTTTCTTACGCTTTTAGCGCATATCATATTATTAATATCTGATAATCATAAGTAAAAATAGTATTGTTTTGTATTATTAATGTCTGTAACATATGCAGACCTTATACCGAAAATAGTATCAATGATGCGGCTGTCATATATTTCATTGGGATTTCCGTATTCAACTATCCTTCCAGAATCCATAATCAATATATTGTCTGCATGTTGCAAAGCTGCATTTATATCATGCAAAACAGCAATTATAGTTTTTCCTTCTTCTTTTATTATATCAAGAAGTCTCATAAGTTCAAGCTGATATGTTATATCCAAATAAGTTGATGGCTCATCTAGAATTAGAACTTTTGTATTTTGTGCAAGTGCCATAGCTATATATACCTTTTGTCTTTCACCTCCAGAAAGTTTTGATACAAGCTTTCCACGCAACTCCTCAATATCTAGCTTATTAATGACATTATCTACCATTTCATAGTCTTTCTTTGAATATCTTCTTGGATACGACAGATATGGAAAACGTCCATGAAGTATCATTCTTTCAACTGTTATATCCGGTGTATTTCTATTCTGGGGTAAATAAGCTATATATTTTGCCAAATCGCCTGCTGATAAATCCCGTTGTGATGTTCCATCAATAATAATTTCCCCACTCTGTATATGCGAAAGCCCTAAAATACTCTTAACCAGTGTGGTTTTTCCACATCCATTTTTACCAATTATCGCTGTAAATGTATTCTCTTTAAATCTGCAGCTGATATTTTGATTAATAATTTTATTACCATAACCTGCCGATACATCTTTAATCTCTATCATATATGCCTCCTCTGCCTTAAAAGCAAATATATAAAAAATGGAGCTCCTAGAAAAGCAAGTATAATTCCTACTGGCAGTTCATATGGTGCAAATATAAGTCTTGCTATAAGATCACATATTACCAAGAAAAATGCTCCGAGTATCGCTGTCACAGCTACTAGTACTCCGGTTTTTCCACCAACTAATATCCTTGCTATATGTGGAACAACCAGACCGATAAATCCTAGTAATCCTGCAAAGCTAACAGAGGCCCCAGCAAGAATTGCAGCCAGCATTAATAGTATAAATTTGAACACTGACACTGGAAGTCCAAGTGTCTTAGCAGTATCCTCACCTAAGGTAAGAACCTCCATTTCATTTCTGAGAAGAAATGTAATTAACAAGGCTACTAAAATTATAATGCAGGCAGGCTTAAGTACATTAATATTAATACCACTTAGTCCACCTATTCTAAAATTATTACTATTTACTAATGAAATTGTGCTAACTGTATTAATTGTATCTGTAGCTGCATTAACAAAACTATTAACTGCTATACCTGCTAATACAAGAGTCATCTTGGACGCACCTGTTTTCTTTGCAATATAATACACAAGCATAACAGTTATAAGCGCTCCTACAAATGCAGCTATAGGCAATATTCCTGTTGCTGTTGGAAATAACGCCCCAAATAGTACAACAAAAAAGCCAGCTCCTGCATTTACGCCAATAATATTAGGACCTGCCAATGGATTGTTAAGAACAGATTGAATAATAACACCAGCTACAGACAATCCTGCTCCTGCTGCAACCGCCCCAATAAGTCTAGGTAATCTGACATACATAATAATACTATAAGCTGATGTTTTTTCTCCATGCAGGATACTAATCCAGTCACTAATAGTAATATTTACTGCTCCCAGACTAATACTAAACAATACCGCAATCATTAAAAGAATTATCAATATTGTTAATATCATTATATTTTTGTTACTTTTTTTCATTATAAGTCCTATCTTTAAAGTATATTATTCTGCAGTACCATATAAGATATCTGCTAGTTGCTCATAACTATCTGCCCATCGATTATTAGGCTTATTATGAAACAAATTCTGTGGTAAAACATAATAATTATTATTCTTTACTGCTTTAAGTTCAGACCATGCTTTATTAGATTTTAGTAATCCATCAAAATACGATAATGCAGCTTCTTCGGAGCTTCCCATAGTTGTAACAAATATATAATCTGGATTCTCGGCAACTATTTTTTCCATACTAAGGTCTTCAAGTAATGTCTTATTGCTGTCCGCAATATTAATACATCCAAGCTCCTTAAGCATAACTCCAGTCATATTATCACTGCCTTTTGCTTTTGCACCAGTTGAAAATGCCCTTATAAGAAGAACTGTCTTCTCTGTTCCATCTACTCTATTCTTTTGCTCATCTATTTTAGATTTAATATCAGTTCCATTTTTAGCATATAAATCTTCTCTTCCAGTTATATCTGTGCATATTTTGAGCATTGAAAGATAGTCTTCAAATGTCTCAACTTCAAAATAAGCTGTTTTAACTCCTGCCGACTCAAGGGTATCTCTTAAATCTACCTGTCCTGGAATCGCAGATGATAATATGCAAAAATCTATTCCTAATCCTATAATTAATTCTGCATTAGGAGTTTTTACAGCTCCAACACTATCTATTCCATCTGGTAATATCAATTCGCTTAAATCTAAAGCGTCCTCTGTTACAGCCGTAAGCTTTCCTCCTGCCAACTGCCATACATCGGCATAGCTTCCTGATATAGCTGCTACCTTTTTAGGATTACTAATTGTAACTTGATTACCTAAATCATCCGTAAATGTAACTGTTTGTGAACTGCCTGTCTCATTTTTTGTTTCATTTTCTGATTCTTTTGTATCTGAACATGCTGACAATTGTATACACATCATTAATACAAGTAAAATTGATACTATTTTTTTCATCTTCTGCCTCATCTATTCGTATTTTGAAATCCATTCATAATGCTTAATCCTAGCAATCCCTGACCTATATAATACGCGAACGCATTAATATCTGATATTATTATCCCATTAAAGCTACTATACAGTACATGCACTAATGCTATATCTGAAATATAGAATAGTATTGCTCCCGATATAGTCAAGATAACTGCTCTTTTGTTAATATGTCTAAGTCTTACCAATGAAATAGCACTTCCTACCATTAATGAAATAACAACTGCATACCCCATTATGATATAGTACATATTACCAAAGTCAAACCATGGTGCCAAGCTAAGAAAACCTACCGAGAATACTATCATTACTAAAACTGTAATAAGCTGAAATCTAGAAAATCCAGAAATCTTCACAAATGCGATAATATAGAAAATATGGGAAATTGCAAAACATGCAACGCCTACCACAAAAAAATCAACCTGAGTTATCATATCATTTGCTTCAAGTACAACATCACCTGCCATTGAAAATATAAAGGCAAGCATCATTATCTTATAATACGTCTTATCGCATGCCTTAATTCCATAGCTGACAACCGCAAGAATTATAAATATAAAACTTGCAACGGTCTTTACTATCAATATAACGTATGGAGAAGATAGTCTAACTGTACATCTCAAAATGATAACCGATAGTATTAATAAAGCAAATATGTAGTAAGTATTACGTTTTCTATATTCTGTATTCATAAAAATCTCCATTCCTATAAAAATTTTATTTTACTTTATGCGAATTATCTCATCAAACTTGAGGTTTCCACCAAATATATCAAGTGCACTTCCAACAGTAAAATCAATCTTACCATCAGATATCTCCTTTAGTTTGTTAATATCTTCTATGCTTCCTATTCCCCCCGCATATGTAATTTTACTATTATCTACCTGTGCCAAAACACTTACGAGTTCATCATCAATGCCTTGTGCTTTACCTTCAACATCAACAGCATGAATTAGAAACTCATCACAATATAATGATAATTTTTCTAATAACTTTGGTGTTATCCTTAGATTAGTAAACTTCTGCCATCTGTCTGTAACTATATAGTAGTTATTATCTCTCTTTCTGCAACTCAGGTCAAGTACCAAGTGATTCTTACCAACAACTTTTAACATTCTTGCAAAATTATCTGAATTCAGTTCTCCATTATTAAACACAAATGATGTGACTATTACATGAGATGCTCCAACTTCTAAATAGAATCTTGCATTTTTATCATTAATTCCGCCACCTATCTGTAGTCCACCTCTATATGCTTCCAGTGCCATTAAAGCCTGTTCTTTTGTTTCATCATAATATTCTGAATCAGGAGCATTAAGTAATATGATATGCCCACCTCTAATATTATTCTTTTTATATAGTTCAGCATAATATCTTGCATCCTGTTCAGACACAAAGTTCTCTTTTGCTATATCCCCAGCATCCTTTAAGCTTCCTCCAATAATCTGTTTAACTTTTCCGTTATGTATATCTATACATGGTCTAAATCTCATACTTGTCTCCATTTCTACGCACTAAATGCTTATAATACTTATTCTATACTCTTTAGTGATGTTGCCATATCTATCTTCTTCAGTTTAAAGTGCATTATTAAATCTATTATTAATGCAAATACTATTGTTATAATTATACTATATAAAAAGCTTTTTGCCATTATATTTCTTCCAAACATTACTATATCTATCTCAGCTGTAGTTATTACAAATCTATGCAGCAATATTCCAAAACCAATTCCAATTATGATTCCTATGCCCGTTATCAGTACATTTTCGCGATAAATATATTCTGACACTTCTTTATCATAGAAACCCAGTACCTTAAGTGTTGCTAATTCTCTTCTTCTCTCGTCTATATTAATATTATTGAGATTATATAGAACTACGAACGCCAGTCCCCCGGCTGATATAACAAGTACAGCTATTATAACATCAAGTCCGCCTAACATGTCTGCGAATTTATCCTTCATTTTATCTATAAACGAAGTTCCACCAACAGCCTTCAGAGCCATAATATCATTGGCCAATGAATCATCATAGCCTGAATACCCATCAATATACTTCAAATATATTTCATTATATGTGAAAGTCTCGCCAAAAACCTTCTCATATAGATTGCTAGACATAAAAACATTATGATATACATAATTTTCTACAATTGCTCCTACCTTTACTTCGTATTTTGCTAAATCTCCACTCTTTAGCAGAATAGTATCCCCTACCTCAACATTCAGCAGCTTGGCTAACTTCTCTGTTATTATTACTTCTTCATCATTAATATTAATTTTATTATGTTCACTTCTAGTTCGTAAGGTTATATAATCAGAGAATTCTTCAGGCTTATCCGTAACATATGTGTATCCACTGACATCTGATACACCATCATCATTTGAACCTATAGTAATAGAATTACATTGAAGCATTAAGAATTTATCTATTTTATTATTACTATTAAGGCTGCTTACCGCATCTGCCACATCAGACTTTGTAGCATCTTTATCCATGCTTAATACAATATCATACTTGTGTAATTCACCATACTGAATTCCAATAATAGAATTTATTGAATCTTTTAACCCAAATCCAACCAATAGCAGCGCCATACAGCCACTTATACCAAATAACGCCATAAATAATCTTTTCTTATATCTTAATAAATTGCGGACTGTAGATTTTCGGCTAAAATTTAATCTCTTCCAGATAAATGGTATTCTTTCAAGTATAACTCTTTTGCCTGCCTTAGGAGATTCTGGTCTCATAAGATTAGCTGGACTAGTCATTAGCTCTTTGTAGCATGCAAAAAAGGCGCCGCCTGTTACACATATAACTGCTATAACTGTTGCTGTAAAAAAATATCTAGGATTGATAGGAGCTAATATCTCGTTAAGATTCTGATACATTATCTTATATGCATTTATAATGACAGTTGGTAAAATCTTGCTTCCTATTGTTCCTCCAATAAGACTGCCTGAGACCGATGCCATTAAAGCATATAGAATATATTTACCAGAAATGGCTGTTTTACCATATCCCAGTGACTTTAATGTTCCAATCTGTACTCTTTCTTCCTCCACCATTCTTGTCATAGTTGTTAAGCTTACAAGAGCTGCAACTAGAAAAAACACAATAGGAAATACCTTACCAATATTGCCTATTCTCATGGTATCCTGTTCAAATTCTACATAAGTCTGAATTGATTTTCTATCCAAAACGTAATAATTTAGACTATTCTCTTTCACCCAGCTCTCTATCTTATTCTCTACCTCATCAATATATTCGTTATAATCATCAGAATAACTAATTTTGTCCTTTGCACCGTCTACAATAATGTAAGTATCTGTATAATACGGAGTAATAAATTCGTCCTTTATTACAGATATCAGACCATTAACTTTACCATTGCCCATGGTACTAGTTCCTTTATCAATTGCCATGTAATATGCTGACGTAAATGTTCCAACAATCTTATATGTATCGTTCTTCATCATTGATTTAATATCATAGTCATTTCCAGACTTTAAATGAATAGTATCCCCTATACTAAAGTTACCTGAATTCATATATGATTCATCAACTATACATTCATCTGCTGATTGTGGTTTTCTTCCATCAGTAATTACAAGTTTATTGACTTCTTCATTGTATGCCATTACTTTTACAACATCCTGCTTATCTTCTGAATATGACAGCAAATCAATGTTATATGTATTATACGCTTTTTCAATATTATCAACTTCTGCTGACAGCTTGTCTGCTAATTCATAAGTTAATCCCATACCTAAGTTATTAATTAATCTTATATCCATTAGATTACTATCATCATATAATTTGTCGGCGGAAAGCTTCATATCTGGTTCAGATGATCTTACTCCTGCATAGAATGCAACGCCAAGAGAAACTATAAGAAATATCGAGATAAATCTAGGTAATGTCTTCTTTATCTCCATAAAAAAATCTTTACGCATCGCTTTTTTCATATGGATTACCACACCTTTCTTTACCAGTTTATATTCTCAACATCTTCTATATTCTCATTGATTTTTATGCTACTTACTTTTCCATTCTTAATCTTTATGATTCTATCTGCCATTGGAGCAATTGCCTGATTATGTGTAATGACTACAACTGTCATCCCCTTCTGTCTGCATGTATTCTGCAAAAGTGAAAGAATTGACTTTCCTGTATTATAGTCTAATGCACCTGTTGGTTCATCACATAATAAAAGTTTAGGATTCTTAGCTAATGCCCTGGCTATAGACACTCTTTGCTGCTCACCACCAGATAGCTGTGATGGAAAATTATTCATTCTGTCCTCTAAACCTACTTCTTTTAACACTTCAACTGCGTCAAGAGGATTCTTACTAATCTGATTAGCTAACTCAACATTCTCAAGTGTAGTAAGATTCTGAACAAGATTATAGAACTGAAATACAAATCCTATATCATACCTCCTGTATGTTGTAAGTTCTTTAGATGAATATTGGCTAATATCAACACCATCAACTATTACACTTCCTGATGTAAGAGTATCCATACCACCAAGAATATTCAAAACTGTTGTCTTACCAGCTCCACTTGGTCCTACAATTACAACAAATTCACCTTTTTCTATCTCAAAATCAATACCATCTGTTGCCTTTATAACTACTTCTCCCGTTTTATACTCTTTAACAACATTCTTTAATTCTACAAAACTCATATGCGCACCTCATTTCATACTAACTTTGTTTATCATTATCTATATTTTACCACAAAAAAATAGCTTTTACCATACAAGGTAAAAGCTATTCTTATTATTATTTTAATGCTTGCTCAATATCCTGAATTATATCATCAGCATTTTCAATACCAACTGAAAATCTAATAAGATCAGGCTGAACTCCTGCTGCAATAAGCTGTTCATCAGAAAGTTGTCTATGTGTATGACTTGCTGGATGTAAAACACAAGTACGCGCGTCAGCAACATGTGTTACTATGCAAGCAAGTTTTAAGTTATCCATAAACTTCTCTGCTATTTCTCTTCCACCCTTAAGTCCAAAAGAAACAACGCCACAGCTTCCATTAGGAAGATACTTTTTAGCCAGCTCATAGTACTTATTATCTGGTAAACCACTGTAATTAACCCATGCAACTTTATCATTATTGTTTAGGTATTCAGCTACTTTTTGAGCATTCTCACAATGACGTGGAACTCTCAAATGAAGTGTTTCAAGTCCTACATTAAGCAGGAAACAGTTCTGTGGAGAAGGTATAGAACCTAAATCTCTCATTAACTGTGCTGTTGCCTTCATAATGTATCCCATCTTACCAAACTTCTCAGCATATACGATACCATGGTAAGAATCATCAGGAGTTGTAAGTCCGTGGAATTTGCTGCCATATTTAAGCCAGTCAAAGTTACCACTATCTATAATAGCTCCTCCAACCTGCATAGCATGTCCATCCATATATTTAGTTGTTGAATGAGTTACAATATCAGCACCCCATTCAAATGGTCTGCAATTAATTGGTGTTGCAAATGTATTATCTACGACAAGTGGAACGCCATGCTCATGTGCAATCTTTGCGAACTTTTCTATATCTAAAACTACTAATGTTGGATTAGATATTGTCTCAGCAAACATAACTTTTGTGTTAGGTTTAAAAGCTTTTGCAATCTCTTCAGCTGATGCATCAGGATCAACAAATGTACATTCAATTCCAAGCTTCTTCATCGTAACAGAAAAAAGATTAAATGTTCCGCCATATATAGGTGCTGAACTAACAATATGATCTCCAGCTTCGCATACATTGAATATAGCATAAAAATTAGCTGCCTGTCCTGATGATGTCAGCATACCACCTACACCACCCTCAAGTTCTGTAATCTTTGCTGCTACTGCATCATTAGTAGGATTCTGTAATCTTGTATAGAAATATCCTTCATCCTCAAGATCAAAAAGTCTTCCCATATGCTCACTTGTATCATATTTAAAAGTAGTACTCTGGTATATAGGGAGAACTCTAGGCTCTCCATTACCTGGCTTCCATCCGCCCTGAATACAAATTGTATCTAAACTTTGTTTGTTCATTTCTTACACGCACCTTTCTGAATATATCATGCAGTATTTTACTGTTCTGCATCTTTCATGCTAAAGCTGATTCTTCCCATCTTATCTTTACCAAGACATACAACCTTAACAACGTCACCAATTGAAAGTACATCTTCAACCTTATCAATTCTATCCTTAGAAATCTTAGAAATATGAACCATTCCTTCTTTGCCTGGAGCAAATTCAAGGAAAGCACCAAAATCTTTGATACTGATAACTTTACCTTCAAAAGTCTGACCTTCTTCAAAATCAGTTACTATAGTGTTAATAATCTTAATAGCCTGATCCATTCCAGCTTTATCAACACCACAAACTGATACAGCGCCTTCATCTGTTATATCAATCTTAACACCAGTCTGCTCAATAATTGCATTGATAACTTTGCCTCTTTGTCCAACAACATCACCAATCTTAGCTGGATCAATCTTAATCTGAACAATCTTAGGTGCAAATTCACCAACTTCTTTTCTTGGCTCTGATATTGTCTTATTCATAACTTCATCAAGGATATATGTTCTAGCTTTCTTAGTAGCTCTAATAGCATCCTCAACAATATTTCTTGTTAATCCGTGAATCTTAATATCCATCTGAATTGCTGTAATACCATTATGTGTACCAGCAACTTTAAAGTCCATATCTCCAAAGAAATCTTCAAGTCCCTGAATATCTGTTAATAAGATATAATCATCATCTGTATCTCCTGTTACAAGACCTGCTGAAATACCTGCTACGGCAGATTTGATTGGAACACCAGCAGCCATAAGTGACATTGATGATGAGCAAATACTAGCCTGTGATGTTGAACCATTAGATTCAAATGTTTCAGATACTGTACGAATTGCATATGGGAATTCTTCTGGTGAAGGAAGAACTGGAACTAAAGCTCTTTCAGCTAAAGCACCATGTCCGATTTCTCTACGTCCAGGTCCTCTTGATGCTTTTGTCTCACCTACTGAATATGAAGGGAAATTGTAATGATGCATATATCTCTTTGTTGTTTCTGTCTGATCAAGTCCATCTAATTTCTGTGCTTCTGAAAGTGGTGCAAGTGTACAGATGTTGCAAATCTGAGTTTGTCCACGTGTAAACATAGCTGAACCATGCACTCTAGGAATAATATCTGTTTCAGCTGCAAGTGGTCTAATCTGATCAAGAGCTCTTCCATCTGGTCTCTTATGATCTTTTAAAATCATCTTACGAACTGTCTTTTTCTGATACTGGTATACTGCTTCACCAAGTACTGCAAGCCATTCTTCTTTATCTGCAAAGGCTTCTTCAAACTTGGCTGTAATATTCCTTATATTCTCTTCTCTAATCTGCTTCTCATCTGTAAAAACAGCAACTTCCATCTCTTCTGGAGTTACAATCTGCTTCATGGCTTCAAATAATTCAGTTGGAACTGCACAACTAACATAATCATTTTTCTTAGCTTTTCCACATTCAGCAACAATCTTATCAATAAATTCTATTACTGTCTGATTAACTTTATGTGCTTCATAAATTGCTTCTATCATCTTATCTTCTGGAACTTCATTAGCGCCAGCCTCAATCATGATAACTTTATCTCTTGTTGAAGCAACTGTAAGCTGCATATCTGATTCTGCTCTTTGAGCTGAATTAGGATTAATAACAAATTCATCATTGATTAATCCAACCTGTGTTGTAGATGTTGGTCCATCAAATGGTATATCTGAAATAGCTGTTGCAATAGCTGATCCAAGCATAGCTGTAAGCTCTGGACTACATTCTGGATCTACTGACATAACAAGATTGTTAAGTGCAACATCATTTCTGTAATCTTTAGGGAATAAAGGTCTCATAGGTCTATCTATTACACGTGATGTAAGAATAGCATTCTCTGAAGCTTTACCCTCTCTTTTGTTAAATCCACCTGGAATTTTACCAACTGCATATAGTTTTTCTTCATATTCAACGCTTAATGGGAAGAAATCAATTCCATCTCTTGGCTTGTCTGAAGCTGTAGCTGTAGATAGAACTACTGTATCTCCATAATGCATAAATGCTGCACCATTTGCCTGTGCTGCAACACGTCCAACATCAACTCTTAAAGTTCTGCCGGCTAAATCCATACTAAAACTTTTGTACATAATTTACCTCATTTCTTTGATTTATTATTATAATATTGACCAAAGAATTCCGAAAGCACTTAAAAATGTACGTTTGGCAACTCAATTAGCACATCTTTAACATGCACTTTTAAGTGGTCTCGGTCAAGATGCTTTGGTCATATACCATCTTTAATTATACAAATGGGGACAGGCTACAAGTAACCAATCCCCATATGCAAAATAGCACTGAGCTATTATTTTCTGATTCCTAAACGAGCGATTAAAGCACGGTAACCTTCAAGATCATCTTTCTTTAAGTAGTCGAGTAATCCTCTTCTTTGTCCTACCATCTTAAGAAGTCCTCTTCTAGAATGGTGATCCTTTTTGTGAAGCTTTAAATGTTCTGTTAACTCTGTAATTCTCTCTGTAAGAATAGCGATCTGAACCTCTGGTGAACCTGTATCCTCAGGTGTTCTTCCATAAGCTGCAATAATCTCTGCTTTCTTTTCTTTAGATATCATTTTGTTTCCTCCTTTAAATAAATCGCCATATACTTCAGTAACCGGTCGGAGTGTCCAAGTGCCGAGTATTGGCTAAAATCATACTCGTTCAGTATATCACAGCGTAATTACTATGTCAAATAGTGTTTTATCTTTTCTTAAAATGTTGTATACTTATATACATAATAAAATTTACTATATTTATACTGTACAGAAATGGAGATATTATGTATTCATCAAGTCTATCAAAATCAGTAATAATAACCGGTGCTTCACGTGGAATAGGACGTGCCTGCGCTTTTGAATTTGCAAGGAATGGTTACTTTCCTATCCTTATTGGCAATAAAAGCGTGGATATGCTAAACCTTCTTCAAGAAGAATTAGCAGCTAAGGGTTTTGACTCCTATATTATAACTTCTGACATAAGCTATTATGGAAATGTTAATGATTTATTTATGGAGATTGAGTTTCAAAAATTACCTACTGTTGAAGTACTAATCAACAATGCCGGTATATGTCATATTGGTCTTCTTCAAGATATGTCATATGAAGAATGGGACAATATTATCAGGACCAATCTTTCTTCTGTATTCTATATGAGTAAGAATGTACTTCCATCTATGATACGCAATGGTCATGGCAAAATCCTTAATGTTTCTTCTGTATGGGGTAATGTCGGCGCTTCCTGCGAAGTAGCATATTCTGCCACCAAAGGTGGCATTGGTTCATTTACCAAAGCTCTCGCTAAGGAAACTGCACCTTCTGGGATTCAAGTAAATGCTGTAGCTTTTGGTGTGATTGATACCGATATGAATAACCAGTTGTCTACTGACGAGATGCAGAATTTAATTGATTCCATACCCGCCAATAGAATTGCTAGTACAACAGAAGCTGCAGAAATGATATACAAAACAGTTAATTTACCGGATTATGTAACTGGACAGATTATAACTATGGATGGTGGATGGATCTAACAAACTATTGTTCTTTACAAAGACCAAAATGCTTTGCCAATGACTCTAACATTTCTTCACGTGTATCTGTTTCAAAATCAGAACGTGTATAGGTGAAAAATCCAGTGTTATCCCATTCAATTTCAATGGGTGAATGATATAATGCCCATGAATTAAAGTTTTTAAGTGTTGCATCAGGATCTTTGCACATTTTAATCTGTTCCATCATAAATTTTTTATCCGGATCATCACGTTCAAAAAAACGTGTTGTACAAATATCCGCTGGATCACAAAGCATAATTGCTACATGGTTGTAATCTGAAATATCACGTAATACATCAGGGGGAATATTTGTATCAACTATTACTTTCTGTCCACTTGCAGCTACTCTCAACAACTCCAATATTTCTATTTCAATGCATTCTTGAGACACATTATCTGTCCAATTCCAATGCTCTTCTGGAGTCATATTTAGCCACTCTTCCCACCCACTCATTGTATCAAAATAACATAAGCCTGGTTGTTTCCATCGTGACAGCTTTTCTCTTGGAAATGCATCATGATAATTTTCACCACAAAATACCATATTATAGCGCTCCGATAGCATCTTTACCATTGTTGATTTTCCTGCACAACTGTGTCCATTAATAAAATAAACATTACGTAAATAATGCTTAATAATATTGTCATTAATCTGTATTTTCATAATCTTCCTTTCAAATTTACCTTTTTATTTTTTCAATGTAGTCTATTCTGTTATAGTTTGTGATACAAGTATTAGGTATTGCTCACAATGTTTTACTCATGAAAAACCCCCTCGCAATAAAGCTAGGGGGGTGATATACCTAAACTATTAATTCATAACTCTTACTGCATAACATGGTGTTGTATATAGAGCATTACCAATTCTAATTCCACCCTTTGGTGTACTTGCATGGATAATCTGTCCATTGCCAATATAAATAGCAACATGACCTATACTTGAACCATATTTGTAGAATAATAAATCTCCTGGCTTTACATCAGCTAAAGAAACTCTTGTTCCTGCGCTTGTTTGTCCACCCGGAATTCTTGATAATGAATATCCATAATGAGCAAAGATAAGCTTTGTAAATCCTGAACAATCCGTACCATTAGTAAGGCTGTTACCACCACTAACATAAGGATTACCAAGGAACTGCTTAGCATATGCTATCATATCTTTAACCTGACTTGAAACTGTCTGGTCACCTGTTGCAAATCCTTTTCCTGTACTATATGTCTTATTAACATCTCCACCATCTGTCTTATTAGATGTTTTTGTCTTTTTAGAACTAGATGATGTTGACTCTGCTTTAGTCTCTACTTCTTTTATCTCTACTGCTACTGGAAGAACTTTCTCTATAGTAACATATTCTGAACTAACATAACCAACCAAATTATTGATATTAACTTTGTACCATCCATCAAGTTGCTCAACTATCTCAAGCTGTTCACCCTTTGAAACTTTGGTAGTAATATCACAATCTGTATTAGCTTCCTGTCTAACATTAAGATTAGTACATGTAACTAATGCTACCGTCTGCATCTTAGCTTTAGCCTTTTCATTAGCTTCAGCACCTGTAACGACATATTCTGCTTTTACATAACCTGTAACTGTACCTGATTTAATCTGATACCAGCCATCTGATTCACTTAAAATCTCACAAGCTGAATATGGTGGCAAAGTACCTACTACTTTATTCGTTGTTCCTGCTTTTTCTCTAATGTTAAGATAAGAATTATCTCCAACATTGATAACTCCAAGGTTAGTATATCCACTAACTATTGATTCAACTTTCTCTGGTTCAAGCTTAAGTACAACCTCAATAGCTTCCTTAGTTGCTGTAACGGTTGCTTCATCTGCATGACTATAATTATTAAGTGCAACAGCAAGACCTGCTGAAGCCATATTAGTACTTCCTGAATAAGACTCTGCTGAAATATTAGAATACTGTGAAAGTAATCCTGACATTCCTGCTGTTCCATACTGTGTTATACCTGTATATTCTATGCTTTTAACAACTGATGCCACAACTGCTTCATCTGACATAGTGTTATGTGGTATCATCTGATTAATTCCTAATGAAACGATACCTGTAAGTGTTAATCCCGCAAGGGCTACTAAATTCTTGTTCAAGTTATGTCCTCCAACTACTCTCAAACCTTATATAATCTGAGTTGCGAATTATTACGAACTTGTTACATTTATTACGAACATATTATACCACATTAACAGATAATGTCAACATTTATTAATATTTAATCCATAAAAGTAAATGTCATTTTATCCCTAAATATCGTATTGTTCGTCATCATATATTGCAAATGCAATATTTGTAGCATGATCGCTAACACGCTCAAAATTTGATAATAAATCAGAAAATATTGATGCCTTAGGAGAACACTGATTCTTAGAAAGTCTTCTAATATGTGAATGCTGGAATTCTTTTTCCATTTTGTCTATTTCATTTTCAAGGTCAACAATCTCTTTTAAGTGTTCTTCACTTTGTTCAACAAAAGTCTCTATAGATAAATAGACAATCTTAATTGCTTTGTCAAATATCTCTTTAAGTTCTTGTTCGCCCTGCTCAGTAAATTCAATTTTATCATTAATTCTTGTTCTTGCAAACTCTGCAAGATTCTCAGCATGATCTCCAATACGTTCAAGGTCGCTTACAACATGGAAATATCCAGCTATATTCTTAGCATCTTTAACTGGCAGTGAAATCTGGTTAACTGCAACAAGGTAGTCTGTAATCTCTCCACTTAAAAAATCAATCTCTTGTTCATTCTTTAAGACCTTTTCTACCAAATCAATATCTTTTGTCATAAGAGCTTCAAACGATAATTCAAGGTTATTAGCCGCTTTCTTGCCCATTCTTTTAACTTCTCTAATAGTTTCAATAATAGCTGCTGATGGTGTTGCAATTGAGCTGCTATTAATATACTTAAGTTCAAAGCCTTCTTTTTTCTCATCTTCACCTGGCACTACTAAATATGTCAGCTTGACAATCAGCTTGCCAAATGGGAATAATATCAGAACCTGGAATACTTTAAATATAGTATGTGCATTAGCTACATCTCTAGCCATAAGGTTCGTAACAGATATTCCCTCTGGGCTTGTTGCTATTGATATCTTCTCAATCATTGACTGTATCTGTCCACCAAACGGAAGTATAATACACACCAGAACTATTGAGCCTATAATATTAAAAATCATATGTATCATTGCTGCTCTCTTAGCATCTTTCTTGCCACTTAAGCTTGCTAATACAGCAGACATACATGAGCCAATATTACATCCTAAAATTACAAAAAATACAATCTGTAAATCACTAAGAATTCCTGATTGTGACATTGCTATAAGTATACCAACCGAAGCCGACGAACTTTGAATCACTGTCGTTATTACGAATCCTACTAAAATAGCTAGAAATGGATTCTTAAGTGAAGCAATAACGCTTTGAACCTGCTGTGATGAGCTAAGATCCGACATTGCTTCCTTCATTGTTGTCATACCAAAGAATAATATTCCAAGACCTAGTAAAATGTCTCCAACATTCTTAATTGTTGGTTTTTTAAAGAACATTATCATTATTACACCAGCAAATATAAAAACTGGTGCTATTGCATCTAGATTAATTGATACAAGCTGTCCAGTAACAGTTGTACCTATATTAGCACCCATAATAGGGCCTATAGCCTGAAGCAGTGACATAAGTCCTGCATTAACAAAGCTTACTATCATTACAGTAGCCGCACTCGAAGACTGTATTACTGCTGTAAATAGTATACCAACTATAACACCAATGAATCTGTTCTTCGTGCACATCTCAAGTATGCTTTTCATCTTAGTTCCAGCTACTTTTTCTAGTCCATCGCTCATAAGTTTCATTCCATACAAAAAGAAACCTAATCCTGCTATTAGTCCTAATATCATCGATGTTTTATCCATAATTCACTCCTTTTTAGGGGTTACATACAATAATCCTGTTTTTATTTTTATTTATCTTCTGAATCTGTTTTTTCTTCATTATCATCTGTCTGAATTTGTTCTTCTTCTATATCTGTATCTTCTTCATCATCTTTATTACGTCCTAAGACAAACATCGCGATTACTATACAAACACATGCTATTCCTAATACAACAAATGGTATAATGTTAAAATTATCTCCCGTAGCTACTGCTGCTAATAAATTTCTAAACATTTCAATTCCTCCTGTAATACATTTTTTCCACAAGTTCCATAATATCACATAATTTTCTCAATGTAAACCTAACTTAGATTTTTCAGAAACTCAACACAATTTGCTGCATCCATGGCAATTGTAGCTTTAAGTTCATCTATAGTATCAAATTTTCTCTCAGGTCTTTCATACATTAAAAATCTGATATGTAATATCTTTCCGTATAAATCACCTTTAAAATCAAGAATATTAGTTTCGACATTTCTAATATCTGTAAAACTAATTGTAGGTTTTACTCCTACATTAGTGATTCCTGCATATTCAACTCCATCTACACTCACCTTTGTAAAATAAACCCCATTTGGTGGTAGAAGTTTATCTGCTTCAGGAATAATATTTGCAGTTGGAAAATTTATGGTTCTTCCTATTTCGTTTCCATGAACCACTTCACCTATGACTGCATACTCATATCCTAATAGTTTATTTGCCAATTCTATGTTGCCTTTTTTTATTTCTTCTTTAATATATGAACTGCTTATCTCTCTACCATCAAACTTAAGTTTATCAAGAATAATTGCCTCAAAATCAAGCTCACTTGCAAGTTTTTTCAGTAACACAGCATCTCCTACCCTGTTATGTCCAAATCTAAAGTCCGTTCCCGCAAATATTTTTTTCATTCCTAATCTGTTAATAAGTATTTTCTTAACAAACTCTGTAGCCTCCATGTTAAGAAGTTCCCTGGTAAGCGGTAATTCCACAAGTATATCAAGGCCTGACTTTTTACATATGTAGTGTTTTTCAAAATCAGTTAGAATATATTGTCTTTTGGAATCTTTAAGTATCGTATCTGGTGCTTTAGAAAATGTCAGCATTACCGATGTTAATCCTTCTTTTTTTGCCTCTACAATACGTTTTAAAAGTTCTTTATGACCATTATGTATACCATCAAATTTGCCAAGAGCAACTGCGCTATTTCTAATTGAAATATTATCTATATCATCTATAATTTTCATATCACACTTGCCTTTCTCTATTCATTAAATCTATGTTATAATAGTCAGCCTTCATAAAACATTTTAACATTCTTAAAAATATTATCTTCTTTAATATATCTATATAAGCCTACAAACTTGTCATTATAATCATATACGCGAATCTGTTCATCATCAACAAACAATTGGTTTGTATTCTCATCTGTGCTCATATTATCTGGAATTAACACATTTCCATTATAGAGTAATCTTGAGAATTCTTCTGATACAACACATTTTTTATAGCTCTCAAATGTTTTGTCGATTGACATAATATAATTTTCTATTTTATCTGATTGAACCAGCTGTTCAATTTCTGCTAGTTTTAAGCTATTCTCTATAGTAAATGTGCTGACCTTAGTTCGCACTAATTTTTCCATACATCCATGAAGCAGGGCTTTTTCACCTATATCATGGCACAAAGTCCTAATATAAGTACCCTTTGAGCATTTTATTGTCATTGTAACTCTAGGATATTGAATACTTTCTATTACAATATCATATATTACTATCTTTCTAGCTTTTCTTTCTACTTCTATTCCTTCTCTTGCAAGCTCATATAGCTTTCTTCCATTTACCTTTAATGCAGAATACATAGGTGGAATCTGATTATATTCACCTACAAATGACATAATTATATCTTTTAATTCTTCAACTTTATGTTCTTTTAACCATTCCTCAGTATCTGATTTTTCTATTACAGTTCCAGTTGTATCCTGTGTATCTGTTGATATACCTAAAAGAAGTACAGCCTTATATGTTTTATCTTTATCTGTCAATAAATCACATAATTTTGTACCTTTTCCAAGACATACAGGAAGAACCCCCTCCGCTTCCGGATCGAGGGTTCCTGTATGTCCAATCTTTTTTTGTTTTAATATGCCTCTAAGTTTAGCAACCACATCATGCGATGTAAATCCTCTTTCCTTATAGACATTGATTATTCCATTATACATAAGGGCTCCTATTGCTCTTCAATCTGCTGCTCTATGAATTTTGAAAGATTGTTCACCGCATCATACACTGTACCATTTAATGTACATCCAGCAGCTCGAACATGTCCGCCTCCGCCAAAATATGATGCTATCTCACTTACATTTATATATGACTTTGAACGTAAGCTTACTTTAAATTGTAACTTTTCTACTTCATACATAAATACAGCACATTCTACACCATCTGTAAGTCTTAATTGCTCAACAATTCCGTCCATATCTGCTGAAGTAATGTTATAGAACTCCATTTCTTCTTTAGTTATAGCTGTAAATATGCATTTACCATCAAGTATTCTGACGCTCTCTAATAGAGCTCTTCCTAATATCTGGTTTTGAACATATGTCTTAGCATAAAAGCTCTCATCTATAATTGAGGTAAAGTCAATGCCCTTACTCATAAGCTTGCCAGCTATTAACATTGTTCTCTCAGATGTCGATTGGTACTTGAATACACCTGTATCATGTATAATTCCTGTATATATAGCTTCTGCTGTACTTTTACTTATCTTATCTTCATCTAAAGATTCGTATAACACTTCACAAGTAGAACTTGCATCTGGAACTATGTCGTTCTCGTCTGCAATACCTGTATTACTTATATGATGGTCAAAACAATATGTTCTTTTTGCATTTTTAAACATTTGTGCAAAAGGTCCCATTCTTTCTGTATCGCTTACATCAAGTGATATAAATAAATCATAGATTTCATCTTCTGGTGTATTATTGATTTCATTTACTTTAGAAATATAATTAAATTTTGGTGAAACCGGTTCAAGATATGCATCGCACTGTATATCCTTATAATTCTCAGTTATGTAATTGTATAGTCCCATAACTGAGCCTACACAATCACCATCTGGTCTGATATGTCCGGTTATACCTATCTTTTTAGCTTCTTCAATAATAAATTTAATCTTCTTCATTCTCATCAGTCTCCCTATTCGGAATTGCACTGTTTACTTCATCAATAAGTCTTGACATATTAACTCCATACTCAATTGACTGATCCATCTCAAATTTTATCTCCGGAGTATTTCTAAGATTTATTGATTTAGCCAGCTGTCTTCTAATAAATCCTTCTGCACTTCTCAATCCTGCAAGTGTGTCTTTTCTAGCCTGTTCTTCACCAAGAACACTAATATATGCTTTACACATCTTAAGGTCTGGTGATACTTCAACTGCAACAACACTAGTTAAAGAGCTAATTCTAGGATCTTTAATTCCACCACGAATTATATTACTAAGTTCATGCTGAACTTCAGAATTAATACGTGTATTCTTAATACTGTTCTTACGCATAAAATCACCACTTTCTATATTATAAAGAATCTGATTATCTCAGTAAAATGCTTATATTACCCTCTATTGTAATATAATGTTACTAAATAAACACGATATTATCTAGGAACTTCCTGCATTATATATGCTTCAATCTGGTCAAATTCTTCAATCTCATTAAATTTTTCAAATACAAGACCACATTCAAATCCAGCTTTTACTTCTTTAACATCATCCTTCATTCTCTTAACAGATGCTAAAGGTCCTTCAAATATAAGATTTCCTTCTCTTGTAATTCTTACTGAACAGCCTCTTTGAATACTTCCATCAAGTATATATGAACCTGCAATAGTACCAATTCCTGATGCTTTAAATGTCTGACGAATTTCTGCATGACCAATAACCTTTTCCTCATATACAGGATCAAGCATACCCTTCATAGCTGCTTCTACATCTTCAATAGCATTGTAGATTACTCTATAAAGTCTTACATCAACGCCTTCTCTTTCAGCTGTTTCCTTAGCTGTGTTATCAGGTCTTACATTAAATCCAATAACAATAGCATTTGAGGCAGACGCAAGAATAACATCAGATTCATTTATAGCTCCAACGCCACCATGAATAACTTTAACTACAACTTCCTCATTTGAAAGTTTAACAAGTGACTGTTTTACTGCTTCTACAGAACCTTGTACGTCAGCTTTAATTATTATATCAAGTTCCTTAACATCACCAGCCTGAATCTGTGAGAATAAATCGTCAAGTGACATTTTAGACTTAGCTTTTGAGCCTTCCAGAAGTTTTTCTCTTCCTTCTGAAATAAATGTATCAGCAAATGCTCTAGCCTCTTTTTCTGTATCAGTTGCCACAAAAATCTCGCCTGCATTTGGTACATTGTTAAGACCTAAAATCTCAACAGGAGTAGATGGTCCAGCTTCTTTAACTCTTCTTCCTTTGTCGTCAATCATTGCTCTGACTTTACCAAAGCATGAACCAGCAGCAAGTGAATCACCAACTTTAAGAGTTCCCTTTTGAACAAGAATAGTTGCTACAGTTCCTCTTCCTTTATCAAGCTGTGCTTCAATAACAAGACCTCTGGCTTTTCTATTAGGATTAGCTTTTAATTCTGAAACTTCTGCAGTAAGAATAATCATTTCAAGTAATGTATCGATACCTTCTTTAGTATGTGCTGAAACAGGTACAAATATAGTATCTCCACCCCAATCTTCTGCAACAAGTTCATATTCTGCAAGTTCCTGCTTAACTCTTTCGATATTAGCACTTGGTTTATCCATCTTGTTTACTGCAACAATAATACTAATTCCTGCAGCTTTAGCATGATTAATAGCTTCAACTGTCTGTGGCATAACACCATCATCTGCTGCTACAACCAAAATAGCAATATCTGTAGATTGTGCACCTCTCATACGCATTGCCGTAAAAGCTTCATGTCCAGGAGTATCTAGAAAAGTGATTTTTTCTCCTTTACATTCTACTGTATATGCACCTATATGCTGTGTAATTCCACCAGCCTCTTTAGCTATAACATTTGTCTCTCTAATTGCATCAAGTAATGATGTCTTACCATGATCTACATGACCCATAACACATATTACTGGTGGTCTTTTAACTAATTTTGTTTCATCTTCATCATCTTCTTTAAGAAGTTCTTCAATTACATCAACTTTTTCTTCAAGTTCACACATTATATCAAATGACATAGCAATCTCTTCTGCTTCGTCAAATTCGACTTCCTGATTGATTGTAACCATTTTACCTTCTAAGAAAAGCTTTTTAACAACAGCTGAAGGCTGCATCTTCATTTTATCAGCAAGTTCTTTAATTGTAAGTGACTCTGGAATAATAATCAATTCAACCTTTTCTTCAACTGGCTTTGGAGCTGGCTGCTGTGGTCTACGTCCTCCCTGGTTTGGTCTAAATCCCTGATTTGGTCTGTTTCCTCCCTGATTAGGTCTATTATTGTTACCAGTCTGGCGATTATTATTAGAATTATTGTTGTTATACTGACCACCCTGACGATTATTATTACTGTTTTGACCTGCCTGGCGGTTGTTATTATTGTTCTGACCTGTTGGTCGGTTGTTATTACTATTCTGGCCTGCTGGGCGGTTGTTATTATTGTTCTGGCCTGTTGGTCGGTTGTTATTATTGTTCTGGCCTGTTGGTCGGTTGTTATTATTGTTCTGGCCT
>CAZNEZ010000001.1:0-3187 GCA_964572475.1 uncultured Lachnospiraceae bacterium | reverse complement strand
TCGGTTGTTATTATTGTTCTGGCCTGTTGGTCGGTTGTTATTATTGTTCTGGCCTGTTGGTCGGTTGTTATTATTGTTCTGGCCTACTGGGCGGTTGTTATTATTGTTCTGGCCTGTTTGGCGGTTGTTATTATTGTTTTGGCCTACTGGGCGGTTGTTATTATTGTTCTGGCCTGTTTGGCGGTTGTTATTATTCTCATTATTAGAGTTAGCATTGTTAGTTCTATTCGCTCCATTAGAACTATTTCTGTTAGCATTACTGTTAGTTCTATTAGTAGTATTCCCATTACTGTTTTGTGGTCTAAACACCTGAGAAATGTGGGATTTCTTCTCTTCATTTTTATCTTCTGTTATAGCTTTATCCTCTTTCTTAGATGATTCAGCCTTAGCAGCTGTCTCTGTTTTATGTGCTGTATTAGATTTTTCTGTACTAGATGCCTTTTCCTTGTTAACTGGCTTTTCAACACTAGCTGACTTTTCAGCCTTAGCTGGTTTTTCAACACTAGCTGGCTTTTCAGTCTTAGCTGGTTTTTCAACACTAGCTGGCTTTTCAGTCTTAACTGGCTTATCTGTATGTGCATTAGCTTTTGAAAATGCATTCTTAACCATCTGTGCATCTTCATCAGATATACTGCTCATATGGTTCTTGACTTCTATTCCTTTGTCATTAAGCATTTTTATTATTTCTTTACTGTCTATCTCTATTTGTTTAGCGAGTTCATGTACTCTCATTTTCGACATATACTTACTACCTCCATTAATTGTCATTGATATTAAATTGTTTTTCTATCGTCTTTGCGAATCCACTGTCAGTAATAGCAAGGGAAGCTCTCTGTTGCTTACCCATAGAATGTCCTAGTGTCTCCTTTGTTCCATATATTAGGAGGTGAGTCTCATAATATGTGCACATCTCTGTAAAATGCTTCTTCGTCTTATCTGATGCATCCTCAGCCAATATCACCAAGGCGGCTTTGCCTGCTTTGTGAGACTTAACTGCATTTTCTACGGATAATTCTCCGCTAACAGTTTTGCCCGCTTTAGTTGCAAGCCCTATCATTGATAATACTTTATCTGGTTTCACAATCATTCAACTCCTTTTTCAACTGGTCAAATACTTCCTTTGGAATTGATGTCTTAAGCGAACGTTCTAACGCTTTGCTTTTCATCGCCTTTTCCAGACAGCTCTCTGAATAACAAATATATGCACCTCTTCCGTTTTTCTTTCCTGTTGCATCTATAAGTATTTCATCTTCATTTGTTTTAAGCACTCTGACCATTTCTTTTTTGGATTTCATTTCACCACAGCCAGTGCATTTTCGTAATGGAACTTTCTTAACTGTGTTCATGGCATAACCTCTATTCTTCAGTTGTTTCGTCTATATAGTCAACATCTTCCATCTCAACAGCTTCATTTGAATCATAATCTTCATCAATTTCAGTATTTTCAGCTTCAGCTTCTGCTGCTTCTATAGCTTTGTTTTGTGTCTCACTCTTAATATCAATCTTAAATCCAGTAAGTCTTGCAGTAAGTTTAGCATTTAATCCTTCTTTACCAATAGCCAACGACAACTGATAGTCAGGAACTACAACCTTAGCAATCTTAGCTTCATCATCAGCAATAACTGATACAACTTTTGCTGGAGCAATGGCATTTTCAATATAAATAGCAGGATTCTCATCCCATCTAACTACATCAATTTTCTCGCCATTAATCTCTTTTATAACTGCCTGTATTCTTGTTCCATTCATTCCTACGCATGCTCCAATAGGCTCAACACGTGGATTATTACTCTTAACGGAAACCTTTGTTCTAACGCCTGGCTCTCTTGCAACATTAACAATTTCAACTGTGCCATCATGAATTTCAGCTACTTCTGCTTCAAAGAGTCTCATAACAAGCTTTGGATTTGCTCTTGAAACTACCACTCTTGGTCCTCTTGCAGTATCACGAACTTCTGATACAAATAATTTAATTCTATCATTTGGTTCAAAATGTTCATTAAAAACTTGTTCAGTCTCTGTAAGAACTGCATCAACCTTACCAAGGTTTACGCTTATATTCTTGCCATTAACTCTTTGTACGATACCTGTTACAACATCGTTCTCTTTACTAAAATATCTGTCATATAATACTTTACGTTCTTCTTCTCTAATCTTCTGAAGAATAACATTCTTAGCATTCATTGTAGCTATACGTCCAAATTCTTTTGACTTAACTTCAACATTGATTATATCACCAATATGAAATTTAGGATCAATCTCTCTGGCAGCAGCTTCACTAACCTGCTCTAATGGATCTTCTACTTCTTCTACAACAACCTTTTCAGCAAAAACTCCATAGTCACCTGTTTCTCGATCAATTGTTACTTTTACATTGTCTGCTTTACCAAAGTGATTCTTATAAGCTGTAATAAGCGAATTCTCAATTGCTTCAAGTAATACTTCTTTACTTATGTCTTTTTCTTTCTCCAAGATTTCTAATGATTCGATTAATTCTTTGTTCATTTTCTATTATCCTCCTATAATTTAAAAATCAAATGTTAGTCTTACTAAAGCTATATCTGCTCTATTAAATGTAATCTCTTCTTCATCTGCTGTCTCTATTGTCACTTCATCTTTTGAGTAACTCTTTAAAATGCCGACAAATTCTTTTTGTTTATCAATGGCTTTGTATAATCTAATCTCAATCTCATCGCCAATGCTTCTTTCAAAATCCTTATCCTTCTTAAGCGGTCTTCCAAGTCCTGGTGAACTTACCTCTAGGATATATGCGTCTTCAATGTAATCTTCTTTATCAAGAATCTCATTAAAAGCTCTGCTGACAATCTCACAGTCATCTACTGTTATTCCACCCTCTTTATCAATAAAGATTCTCAAATACCATGTAGAACCCTCTTTAACGTACTCTACGTCAACTAGTTCAAAATTGTTTGCAACAATTATTGGTGTAACCAGACTTTCAGTTTTTTGTTCATAAACTTCTCTCTTAGACATGTTACCTCCTTAAGTAGTTTGAATTTTACACTGCTATAGAACTTTTTCAAGCTTCATAGACATGCCGTGTCATATTTACAAGAAAGAGTGGACTCGCGTCCACTCTTTCTGCATCAAAATTCATATCTTTTATTAGTATAGCACTTACTTCTATATAATGCAAGCACTATTTTGCTTCATATATTTATCTATT